>DASWVO010000141.1:0-25064 GCA_036406235.1 Opitutaceae bacterium | reverse complement strand
GAGGCGTTTTCGCCGATGTCGGTCGCGATCACGCTCGATCGCGAGATCGACATCTCGCGTGGTGACATGCTGGCCAAGCCGCACAATCAGCCGCGGGCGCTGCAGGACGTCGAGGCGATGGTGTGCTGGTTCTCCGACAAGCCTCTGCAGCCGGGCGGCAAATATCTGATCCGCCACACGACTCGCGAGGCGAAGTGCGTCGTGAAAGCCGTGCGCTACAAGGTCGACATTAACACGCTCCACAAAAAGGAAGGCGATCTGCTCATCGGCATGAACGACATCGGCCGCCTGCAGCTGCGCGTGAGCGTGCCGCTGCTGTCCGATCCCTACAAACGCAACCGCACCACGGGCAGCTTCATCCTCATCGACGAGTTCACGCACGCGACCGTCGCCGCCGGCATGATTCTGTGGCCGGAGGATGGCGCTGAGGTCGGCCCCGACGGCGAACTCCTCGAGATGGGCGGACTCTGATCCGCGATAAGCGCAGTCGGCTCACAATCGCAGGGACATGCGGTGCGATCGCCGTGCCTTGAGCGATCGCGACGGCGGCGAGGGCGCCGCCGCTCCATGGGATTGTTGACTCAGCGGCGTGCCTGGCTTTGACAGCGCGCGCGGCGGTCGTTTGCTCACAAGCCGGCTTCCCCGTGATCATCAATTACTGGCTTCTTCCCATCGCGCTGCTGCTGCTCTTGTTCCCGCGCCGCTGGCTTCATTTCGGTCAGGCGAAGCGCGGAAAGCGTCCACCATCCAGGGGGGAGTCCGGCCGCGAACGCCAGCCCGGCGATCAGTCGTTGTGGTTGAAAGAGGAATTCTCGAAGCGGCGGAACTGGCTTGATCTGCTGCGGGCGACGGCTGGCGGCATTGCGGTTTTCATTGTCACGATCGACGCTGCCCCGGATGGGCCGCCCGGGTGGCGGGACGCCGTTTTCTGGATCAAGGCCGCGATCCTTGTCGTGGCGGTGTTGATACAGTCGCTGCGGTTCGAGGGCCGGCTGACGCTGTTCCCGCCGGTGTTTTTTGTCACAGGGCTGGCGTTTGGCGTCATCGGCTTGAAGCCCGCTTTCTTCGCATTCGCGACGGTGTGGGCGATCAATATCATTCTGCCGTCGCCAGCGGCGTTTCTGGCCATCTACGCGTTCCTCGCGGCAATCTACGGGGTGCTGCTGGGCGACGATCCGGCGGCGGCGATCCTGGCCGCGGTGCTGCCGCTCCTGCCGGTCGTGCTGAGCGTGTTGCTCCGGCGCCGGTTGCTGCAGTTCAACAAACGTTCCCGCGTGGCCGCCCGATGAGCGCACGGCCTTCGTCCCTGCGTATCTGGCTGGCCGCGTCGCGCCCGCGCACCCTGCCGGCGGCGATCGCGCCCGTGCTCGCGGCCTCCGCACTCGCGTGGCACGACGGCGTTTTCGTTCTCCCGGCGGCGTTCGCGTGCCTCGGCTTCGCCCTCCTCGTCCAGATCGGCACGAATTTCGCCAACGACTACTACGATTTCGTCAAGGGAGCCGACACCGCCGAACGCGTCGGACCGAAACGCGCCGTGGCGGCCGGCTGGGTTCAGCCCCGGGTGATGCGCGCGGCGATGATCGTCATGTTCGGCGCCGCGTTTCTGACCGGACTCAGCTTGCTCGCCTACGGCGGCTGGCCGCTGCTCGCGATCGGCGTGGCGAGCATCGTGTGCGGGATCGCGTATACCGGCGGTCCGTATCCACTCGGCTACAACGGGCTCGGCGATGTTTTCGTGTTCCTCTTCTTCGGACTCGTCGCGGTTGGCGCGACCTACTTCGTCCAGGCCGGCAGGGTGAGCGTCGAGGCGTGGCTGATCGGCGCCGGTATTGGCGCTTTGGCGACAAACATTCTTGTCGTGAACAATTATCGCGACGTGGAGACGGACGGCCGCGCCGGCAAGCGCACGCTCGTCGTCCGCTTCGGCCGGGGCTTCGCCCGCGCGCAATTCGTGGCGGCGCACGGCCTCGCGGTGGCGGTGATCGTGGCGCTGGCGGGGCGCGGTCAGGTGAACGGTGTGGCGGCCGCCGTCGCGGCGGCGTTTTGCGGGCTGATGGGCGTGCGGCAGACGCTCGAGCTGAAGCGGGCACGCGGGTCGGACGAATTGATCGTGCTGCTGGGGCGGACGGGCGCGTATCTCGCGCTCTATGCGATCGTGCTCACGGCGCTGCTGGTCGCGGCGAAGGCCTGAACCGGCCCTTTCCAGCGTGGGGAAAACAGAAACGCCCGCCGATGAGGGCGGGCGTTGCGAGAAGGCGGCGCGGCCGGCGCTGGCGCTCAGATCTTGGCCAGCAATTTTTCCTTCAACGCGGCCTTCGGCATCATGCCAACAATCTGATCGAGCTGCGTGCCGTCTTTGAAGAGCAGCATGGTCGGGATCGCGCGGATGCCGTATTCGGCAGCGATCGTGTCGTTCTCGTCCACGTTGACCTTGGCGATCGTCAGCTTGCCATCCAGCTCGCCAGCGAGCTCCTCGAGGACCGGGGCGATGGCCTTGCACGGGCCGCACCACGGAGCCCAGAAATCGACAAGCACGGGCGTGCTGCCGGAGATGGCGGACTTGAAGGAAGTGGTATCGAGGTTGGCGATATTGGCGGACATGGTGGTTTCGTTTGGCTGAACAACAGAGTCGGGATCGCGTCCGGCGCAACCCCTGGCGAACGATCGCCGGGGTGGGGCGCGGACTAGCGCGGGGTCGATTTATGGATGATTTCGGCGAGCTCCCGCGGGTCGACGCGTTCGAGCGAGGTGGAGCGGCGCTTCAGCTCCTCGAACGTCTTCAGTGTCGTTTCGGTCATGCGCGCGTGCGTCTCCTGGGAGCCGCCGACGAGCACGAACTTTTCGCCAGTGGTGATGCGCTTGTGGCCGTCGTGATTGTCCAAGCCGACGCCCAGCAGGCCGGCCGGTTTGACCGGGCCTTGGTTGGCGTCGTGCACGGGCTTTGCGGGATTCTTGCTCACACCGACACCGTGCTGGGTTCGGGGGGCGTTTCAAGCGGCATTTCCTCGACCGCGGAGCAGACGATGTCCGCGAACGCCTCGTCCTGCTTTACACGGAGCTTCTTGAGGCGCGTGAGCTCGAGGACGGCCAGAAACGTCGCCACGAGCACGCGCACTGTGACCGGCCCGTCGAAGAGTTCGGTGAAAACGAACGTCTTCTTCGTGCGCGTGAGGGTGAGCAGCTCCTCCATTTTGTCGGAAACGGTGACCTGCTCGTCCTTGATCTCACCCACGACCAGTTTCTCGGCGAGCCGGCGCAGCACCAGGTTGAAGGCGTTCCACAGCTCGATGCGGTCGACGTTCTTGAGTGGACGGTCGTTTTCCGTGATCGCGAGCTGCGAGACGTGCCGCAGCAGCATGTCGCGCTGGAAGGCTGCGAGCTCGTCGAGTTTCGACGCGGCCTCCTTGAACTTCTTGTATTGGAGAAGCTGGTGAACGAGCTCCCAACGCGGATCCATCGCGTCATCGTCGTCGGCGTTGGGGTCGACGGCGGCCTGGCCGCGCGGGAGGAGCATGCGGCTCTTGATCTCCATGAGCGTCGCCGCCATGACGAAAAACTCGCCGGCGACCTCGAGATCGAGGGCCTGCATGGAGCGGATCACGGTGAGGTACTGTTTGGTCACCGACTCGATCGGGATGTCGTAGATGTCGATCTCGTTCTTCCGGATGAGAAAAAGGAGCAGATCGAGCGGGCCTTCAAAGGCCGGAAGTTTGATGCGATAATCGGCGTCGGGAACCACGAGGCGGGGAATGCTTGAGCGGGCTCCGGCCGCCGCAACTGAAAAGTAATCCGGGAAAACGCCCCCTGCGGTCCCCCGCGGGTGGGCCTGGCATCAAGGTGGAACCAGCCGGCTTGGCGTCCCGGCGTTCAAGCGCGGCGGTGCAGGTGGGCGACGAAGAAGCCGTCGGTGTCGTATCGGGCGGGAAGGATGGCGAGGCCACCCGCCGAGAGGGAAAAGCCGAAGGCGTGGGCGAGGGGAGCGGCTTCGAATCCGGGATGCGCGGCGAGGAAGGATGCGACGATGGCGTCATTCTCGGAGCGACAAAGCGAACAGGTCGCGTAGACGAGACGGCCACCGGGGCGGACGTGGCGTGAATATCGGGCGAGCAGGTCGCGCTGGAGCGCCGCATGGGCGGCGATGTCGGCGGGCGTGGTCGACCACTTGAGGTGCGGGGCGCGCCGCCAGGTGCCGCTGCCGGAACATGGCGCGTCGACCAGTACGGCATCGTATTCCCCGTGGGGCTTGGCAGCGACCGCGATTCGGGCGGCAAGCCCAGCGCGAGCGGCACGCGTCTGCAATTCGGCGAGCGCCGCCGGCCGGATGTCGTGAGCCGTCACGCGGCCGGCGGGACCGAGCAGCCGAACGAGCTGGAGTGTTTTGCCGCCGGCCCCCGCACATGCGTCGAGCCAGTGCTCGCTCGAACTCGGGGAGAGTCCGAGGCTCTCCAGGATCAGTTGTGAGCCGAGGTCCTGAATCTCGATGAGGCCGTGGGAATAGGCGTCTGTCTTCGTCACGTCCACGTCGCCGTCGAGCCGCCACGCGTGGGGAAGCACCGATGAGGGCGCGTAAGTCCAACCGCGTTTGGCGAGCTCCGCGGCGATCGGCGCGGATTCATCGGCCTGCAGCCGCAGCCAGAGGGGGGCGCGCGCCAGCAGGGCGTCGAGTTGCGCGGGTTCGAAGGCGGCAGGGCATTCCGCGCGCAGCCAGGCGGGCAGAAGTTCTTCGCGATTGTGGGCCGGTGCGGCGGCGGGCGGTCGTGCGTGCACGGAGCGGAACGCGTGCGTGGCGGGTGTTTCCGCGGCGAAATGGGCGACGCGGGCCACGGTCTCCTCGTCGCCGGCCTGCTCGATCCAGGGCAGATAGCGGACGGCGGTGTAGAGGAGTTCTCGATACAAGCGGCGGTCGCGCGAACCGAACGCGCGTTCGCGAGCGAGACGTTGCTGGAGCCGGTTGGGAAAATTCCGGTCGGTGCGCACGTGCGGGCTCAGGTCCCGCCAAAGGCGCAGGAAAACAGTCGCCTGGTTGGCGGCGACGCCGGCGGATCGGAGCGTGCTCATGAGCGGCCAACCTAGCGCGAACGGGCCGGGGGCCGCCAATCCGAAACGCCGCGGCGTGTCGCCGGTGCGGCTTTTCGTAGTGCGGTGCTTCAACCCGCACTCGCTGCGCCTCCAGGCGCGGGCTGACGCACACCTCGAGCAGCGCGCTGCGCAAAGGTAACCACAGGCTCTAGACGTGCCGGGGGGCGGGAGCGGGGGGCGAGATCAGCGAGCGAAACAGGCGGGCGAGGCGGCGCCGTACGCGTCCGACGTTGGCCCTCACCGTTTGCGGGTTAAGTGCGCCGGGTTTGAAGAGCGTGCGCGTGGCGACACACAGCACCGGTTTGCCCGCGCGCCGGGCGATGAGCGGGGCCTGCCATTCCTCGCTTTCGATGAAGATGCGGGCGGCGGAGTCGCCACGGTAAACATCACCCTTGAACCACGAGTGGGCGTCGAGACGGCGGCGCGTCTCGGCATCGGGCAGATCGATCATGCTCAGCCGGTCGTATTTCACGCCGTGGCGGGCGAGCCATTCCTCCGTTTCGGGCCGGTACTTTTCCAACCGGCTGGTGACGAGGTGGTGAATGGGGCGGCTGGGCAGATTCAGCGGGCGCGCATTGCGCAGGAACTCGCGATAGCGGGGGCCGTCGTCGTTTTCCTCGGGCTTGGGGTCGAAGCACAGGACGCCGTCAATGTCGACGCAGGCTTCGCCGAGCGAGTGGTGGTGCATGTAATTCCACTCGAACATGCGGGGGAACGGGCAGAGGTCGAAGTAAAGGTCGACCTTGCTCGCCGAGGAGCGCGTCGCGTAGACGGCGGCGTAGGTGATTTTTAACGACAGGTGGGCGTCGGCGATCCGGCGGCGGATGGCGTCCAACGTATCCCCCGTGTAAATACTGTCATCGACGACGAGCGCGTGCCGGCATTCGCTCACCGACTTGGGCATGGTGCGGAACGGCCGCGTCTGGCCCCCGGAGAGGATCCGGTTGTTGAGAAACCCCTCCAGGTCGGTGACGGGAAGATTCCGCCCCAGGGCGATGATCGTGGCGGGGATGATTCCGGAGCGGGGGATGGCGACGACAAGGTCGATGTCCGCGGGCACGTGATGCAGCCCTTCGGTAAGGGTACGCGTGAGGTCTGCATAAGAACGATAGTCCATGGCGCAGGGGATTACACAGGTTGAGCAGGTCGCCGACGGTTTCGCACTTGTGGGTGGAAGGCTGGCGTAAACCAATGAAGCCGAAACGGGTGGCGCTCCCGCAAGGCTATTACTTTCCGCGATGGGTCGGGTAATCCCTGATTTGTGGCATCGGGGGCCAGTGACCGCCCCGGCCGGGCGGGCGACCGGACCGGCCGCGAGCGTGAGTCGGACCACGTGGCGGGATCCGGGCCGTGGGAGGGAGGGATCAGGCCGGCGCGGTTCAAAACGTCGCGAGGCCCAAGGCCACGTTGAAACCAAAACTGCTTTCGCGGCGCGGTCCTTCGTAGAACGCGAGCTCGTAGCGCACCGTCCACAGGTTCTGCAGGATCTGTTCGAGACCGTAGGATTGTTCCACGAACCGGCGTTGGCGCTGGTCGAAATGGAGGCGGGCGGTCAGCGAATACACCTCGTTCACCCGGTACCGGTAGCCGGCGACATATTCCTGGATCGGCTCCTCGGTGCCGGCGGCGCGGTCGAGATAATGGCTCGCGAGTCGCAGCGCCCACTTGTCGCCATCGCGGAGCACGAGCCCGGTGTTGAATTCGCGCAGGCGGAGGTTCTCCGGCGCAAAGCTCTGGTAAACCTCGAACTGCAGCCAGCGGACCGGCATGAGGGCGAAATCGGTGTGGACCGCCGGCACCGTGGAGCCGGTGCGTTCGTGGTCGAACTCCACGTCGGCCGCGACGTCCAGCCGCGCGAGGTCGCGCGAGCCGTAGGTTTTGTCGCGCGTCTGCAGGCGGTTGCCCACGCCGAGGCGGAGCGTGTTGGTGTCGGTTAGTTCGTCGATGTTGCGGCGGTCGCCGAGACCGAGCGGCTGCAGATACGTCGAGAAGACCTGGTCGTCGATTTGCGGGATGTAGGAGCGGCCGCGGTCGGCTTTGGGGATGTAGCGATAGCTGACGGTCGGCGTCACCAGATGACGGAGGCCGTCGATGCCCCAGCGCTCGTTCTTGTAATGGTAGAGGCCGCTGGCGCGGAGCTCGGCATCGAAGCCGATCTCGCCGAGCGTGCGGGTATAGTGATCACGCCCGCCGGTGGCGCGAGCGTAGTGCGTCACCCGTCCGCCCGCGACGGGCGTGATGGCGAGCCATTCCCGGGGCGTGATGGGGCGGCTCAGCGCGTAGTAGGCGTCGTAGCGGTCGCTGCGCAGCGTGGGGCCGTCGACGAGAGCGTCTTCGCGCAGCACGGCGGCGCTGAGCTGCGCCCGCTCGTAGAGGCCGTAGCCGATCGGGGTGGGCAGGAGGTCGAGGCGGACCTCGGGCAGACGCTGCTGCACGCGATGATACGTATTCGGTTGAGCGCGGGCGAAGAGGGAGACGACGACGTTTTCGCCCGCGTAGGTTGTTTCCAGATACGTATCCGGTGTCTGGACGGGGAAGAACGCTTCCGGGCGGAAGTCGCGCATCACCTCGGAATCGCTCCAGTAATTGAGCTGGCCGGCGAGGGTGAGACTCTCGTTGAAGCGCTGGCGGTGCTCCCACGCGACATATCCGCGGTCTGCGCCGATGCGCTCACCGAGGACGTCGGTGAGTTTGTCGCCATTGTCGTGGATGTAACCGGTGTTGAAAAAGCCGCGGGAGCCCTGTTCGTCGGTGCCGGTTTGATACGAGCCCGACGGGCCGATGAGCAGACCGCGGTTCGTGTAGAAATCGACGTCGCCGCCGAGCCGCGCGCCCGGCAGCAGCGGAAGGTGAACGCCGAGGCCGGCGTGGGCGCCGAGGGAGCCGGAGTAGCCGGCGCGGGCCGTCAGATAGGAGAGAAGGGCGAGATCGACCGGCAGTTCCTGGCCGGGCAGCGGGACAGGTTGGGCGGCGCCGACGCCAAAGCGCCCGCGGTCCAGGTCGAGCCGCTCGTCGGCGATGGAATACGCGACGCGGTCGGTCGCGATCGTCGGCGACCAGGTGTCGGGCTCGGTGAAGCTGAAACGGGTGTCGTTGAACACGACCTCGTCGGGCCCGCCCGTGGCGGAGGCGGCCGAGAGAAAAAGCGGCGGAGCGCCAAAGCGCAGGGCGTCGACCGTGAATGTGCCCTCTTCGACCCGATAGGTGAGCTCGTCGGCGAGCAGGCGCTGGCCCTCGCGAGTGAGGACCACGTTGCCGCGGGCGATCGCGGTCTTGGTGCGCGTGTTATAGCGGATCTCGTCGGCCTGCAGCAGCGCGCTGCCGTGTGCCAGCCGGGCATCGCCCGAGGTGACCGTTTCGCCGGTATTCAGATCGAAATGGGAATGCCGGGCGGTGAGGTTCAGTCCGGACGGCAGCGACTGCGCGGAGGCGCAAAGCGAGCAGAGCGTGGCGGTGAGGACGAGCGAGAGTCGGCGAATCACGTTGGGCGGAGCAAAGGGAGGCGGCGGGGCGCTGGCAAGCAGTGGAATTTGGCTTACTTTTCGCTTTTCCGTGCCCGCCGGGCCAGCCATGGTCGCGACCCGCCGCACACCCCCGCACACTGATGGCTCGCTCTGTCCGCACCTCCACCGCGCTTAATGAAATGGCCCAACTCCGGGCCGAGATTCGCACGCTCGGCGCCACGTTGGGCCGCGTGATCTCCCAACTGGAGGGGCAGGCCACATTCGAGACGGTTGAGCGCCTGCGCACCCTCGCCAAGAGCAGCCGCGGGGGAGACCAGCTCGCGGCCGCCGCCCTGGCGCAGACCGTGGCGATGCTCACGCCCGCGGAGGCCTTCCACCAGGCCATGGCCTTCACGCTCTACTTTGAACTCGTGAACCTCGCGGAGGAAAACTTTCGCGTGTCGCTGCTCCGGCAGCGGCGCGCGGCGCAGCGCCATGCCGACGCCCGCGCCTCGGAATTCCGGCCGGTGCGCGAATCGATCGAAGCCGCGGTGGGCGAGCTCAAACGGCGCGGACTCGACGCGGCGACGATGCAACGCCTGGTGAACAGCCTCTCGATCGAACTCGTTTTCACCGCCCATCCGACCGAGTCGAAACGCCGCACTGTGCTGACGAAGCTCAAGCACCTCGCCGAGCTCCTGCGGCAAAAAAACGCCGACGCCGCGGGCGGCGCGCTGTACGCGGACCCCGCGGCCATCGAGCGCGAGATCGTGTCGTTGTGGCTTACGGACCGCAGTCGCGCGGCGCAGCCCGAAGTTACCGACGAAGCCCGCACCGGTCTCTGGTATTTCGATACGACGCTGTTCGACGTGCTGCCGCGTCTGCAGGCCGACATGGAGGGCGCGCTTGCGCGGCATTTTCCCGGCGTGGCGGCACCGGCCCGGTGGCTCACGTTCGGCTCCTGGATCGGCGGCGATCGCGACGGCAATCCCAACGTCACCTCCCGGATCACCGCGGAGGTGCTGCTGCTGCACCGGCGCCTGGCCGTCGAAAAGCTGCGCCTGGCCTCCCGCGAACTCGCCCGCTCCCTCACGGTCTCGGACCGCCGCGACCTCGTGTCGCCCGCGGTCCGGCGGCTTGCGCGTGAAAGCCGGCACTTTTCCTCGCACCTCGAACAGCTCGGCCATCGGTATCCGCATGAACCCTACCGCCTGCTGCTCGGCGTGCTCCGGGAGCGCCTCGCCCAGGCTGTCGATGAAGTGCGGGACGAAAGCTGCCTCGTGGACGGCACGCCGCAGGAGCCCTGCCTCGCGGAGGACACGGTGCGCGAGACCTTCGAGGTGATTCGCAAGAGCCTCCTGGCCGGGCGCGGCGCCCTGCTCGTCGGCGGGGAGCTGCGCGAAGCCGAGCACAAGCTCGAGGTCTTCGGCCTGCACACTGCGCGGCTCGACCTGCGCCAGCACTCCTCGCACCACGAGGCGGCGATCAGCGAAATCCTCGGCCGCACCGATTACCCGAAGCTTTCGGAGGACGCAAAACGCGCCCGGCTGGCCGCCGCGCTCGCGGAGGCGAAGCCGCTCCCCGGGGCCGCCGTCGCCCGTTATACACCGGCGACGCGCAATGTCCTCGAGCCGCTGCAACTCGCCGCGATCACCCGGACCAAGTTCGGACCCGAGGCGCTCGGCATCTATATCATCAGCATGACCGACGACGTGTCGGACCTGCTCGAGGTGCAGTTGCTGATGAAGCTCACCGGTGCCTCGCTGGCGATCGCGCCGCTCTTCGAAACGCTGGACGATCTGGATCGCGCGCCGGAGGTGCTCGAGGCGCTCTTCAAGCACCCGGTCTACGCGCCCTTGCTCGCCGCTCAACAGAAGCACCAGCACATCATGCTGGGCTACTCCGACAGCAACAAGGACTGCGGTTATCTCACCGCCAACTGGGCTCTCTACAAGGCGCAGGACACGATTGCCGACGTATGCCACCGGCACGCCGTGCGCTACACGTTGTTTCACGGCCGCGGCGGCAGCATCGCCCGCGGCGGTGGTCCCGCGGCCAAGGCGATTCTCGCGCAGCCCGTCGGCCTGCGGCACGGCCGTATCCGCGTCACGGAGCAGGGCGAGGTGCTGTCGACGCGTTATCACGACGCCGACCTCGCGCACCGCATCCTCGAGCAGATGGCCTACGGCGTGATGCTCGGCACCCATGCCGCGCAGGCGCAGACCTCGGTCCCCGCGGCGTGGCGCGAGGCGATGGAGACGATGAGCGGCGCCGGCTTTGCCGCCTACAAGGCGCTCGTGCACGACGACGCCGAGTTTCTCACGTTCTGGAAACAGGCGACTCCGATCGACGAGATCAGCAACTTGAAGCTCGGGTCCCGCCCGACCTACCGACGCGCCACCCAGAGCGTGGCCGACCTGCGCGCGATCCCGTGGGTGTTTTCGTGGATGCAGAGCCGCTTCAACTTTCCCGGCTGGTATGGACTCGGCAGCGCGCTCGATGCCGTGCTCGCGCGCGGCGCCGCGGGGCGGAAGCTGCTGCGACAGATGCACACGCAGTGGGCGTTTTTCCAAACCCTCATCGACAACGCGCAGCTCACGATGCGGAAGGCCGACATGGGCATCGCCCACCTGTATTCCTCGCTCGTGGCCGACGCGGGCATCCGTGAACGCGTTCTCGGGCTGTTGCAGGCGGAGTTTGTGCGCACGGAAAAGGCAATCCTGGCGATCACCGGCAAGAAGCAGCTCCTGGCCGACGAGCCGGTGCTGCTGCGCTCGGTGCAGTTGCGCAATCCCTACATCGATCCGCTCAATTATATCCAGGTGGAGATGCTGCGGCGCCTACGCTCGGGCGGTCTCGACAAGGCCGAGGAGGAAGCGGCGCGCGCCGTCGTCGAACTCACGATCAACGGCATTTCGGGCGGTTTGAAGAACACCGGCTGATGATGGCAGCCTGAGGCGTTCATTGTCGGGAGGCCCCCCGAGCCTTCGAGCCTCAAGCGTGAGGCTCCGATCCTCAACGGTGAGGTTCCTGAGCCTCAAGGTTGAGCCTTTGAGCCTGCACCGTGAGGCTTCCGAGCCTCAACCGTCAGGCTCGCGAGGCTCAAGCGTGAGGTTCCCGAGCCTCGCCGGACACTCCCGGAGAGTGACCCGTGATACCCTGGCCCCTCCGCCGAGACACTCGTACACCTCACCCGGGTTACCCGCGAGCGTCCGCCGACATTCTGCGGACCCGCAACCGAGACCGTTCCGAGCCCCAGCGGTCATACCCGGGCTCCGCACCGCAGCCACCCCGGAGCCCGACCCGAGTACCCGGCTGGCCCGTCTTTTCCCATTCTCCACCCTCGACGCCGGCGTCGCGACTGCCACTCTTTGCCCCCGCAACCCCTTTCCCGCCATGATCATCTCACCGGACGAACTCGATGCCTTCCTCGAGGCCAGGAACGCGAACCCGCACGCCACCCTCGGCATGCATCCGGTGAAAAAGGGGCGCAGCCCGGGCGTCGTCGTGCGCGCGTTCGTGCGCGAAGCGGTGGCCTGTGCGGTGGTGGACCTCGGCAGCGGCGAAAAGTATCCGATGGAGCGACTGGCTCCCGAGGGCTTTTTCGAAGTGCTGATCCCGAAGCGCGAGCAGGTGTTCAAATATCAGCTCCGCGCCAGCTATTCGAATGGCGAGAGCCGGCAGTTCTACGACCCCTATGGGTTTCTGCCGACGCTCGGCGACCAGGACCTCTATCTCTTCAACGAAGGCAACGAGCACCGCATCTACCAAAAACTCGGCGCGCACGTCCGCACGCACGACGGCGTCCCGGGCGTGGCCTTCGCCGTGTGGGCGCCCAGCGCCGCGCGTGTCTCGGTCGTCGGCAACTTCAATCATTGGGACGGCCGCTATCATCCCATGCGCCCGCTCGGCGCGTCGGGCGTGTGGGAGCTGTTCATTCCCGGGCTCGGCGAAGGTGAGCTCTACAAATACGAGATTTTCGACCAGCGCGGCCACATCCGCCTCAAGACCGATCCTTACGGCACGTATTTCGAGGCGCCGCCGGGCAACGCGGCCATCGTCTACGATACGCGCAAACATGCCTGGAACGACGCCGCGTGGCTGGAACAGCGCAGCAAGCTCGCCAGCCGGCCCGACCGCCCGATCTCCATCTACGAGGTCCATCTCGGCTCATGGAAACGCAAGCTTGACGACGCGGCGCGCCCGTTCACCTACCGCGAACTCGCGCCCATGCTGGCCGATTACGTGATCGAGATGGGTTTCACCCACATCGAGGTGATGCCGCTCGCCGAGCACCCGTTCACCGGCTCGTGGGGGTATCAGGTCACCGGCTTCTACGCGCCCACGCACCGCTTCGGTTCACCCGCGGATTTTGCGTTCTTCGTCGACCACCTGCACCAGCGCGGCATCGGCATCATCCTCGACTGGGTGCCGGCGCATTTCCCGCGCGACAGTTTCGCGCTCGCCGAGTTTGACGGCTCCCATCTCTACGAGCACGCCGACCCGCGCCAGGGCGCGCACATGGACTGGGGCACGCTGATCTTCAACTACGGCCGCCACGAGGTGCGCTGCTTCCTCATCGCCAACGCCCTGTCGTGGTTTGATCGATACCACATCGACGGCCTGCGCGTGGACGCGGTGGCCTCCATGCTCTACCTCGACTACTCGCGCAAGGAGGGGGAGTGGATCCCCAACAAATACGGCGGCCGCGAGAACCTCGAAGCGATCGACTTCCTGCGGCAGACCAACGATCTCGTGCACCGCTACTATCCCGGCGGGCTCATGATCGCGGAGGAGTCGACGGCGTTTGCCGGCATCTCGAAGCCCACGAGCGAGGGCGGCGTCGGCTTCGACTTCAAGTGGAACATGGGCTGGATGAACGACACGCTCCGTTACTTCCAAAAGGAGCCCATCCACCGCAAGTGGCACCAGAACGACCTCACGTTCGGCGCGCTTTACCAGTATTCGGAAAAGTTCATCACGGTCTTCTCCCACGACGAGGTCGTGCACGGAAAAGGCTCGATGCTCTTCAAGATGGGCGCCTGGCACATCCCGGAAAAGGCCGCCAACCTGCGCGCGCTCTACGGCTACATGTGGGCCTGGCCCGGCAAGAAGCTGCTGTTCATGGGCGGCGAGTTCGGCCAGTCCCACGAATGGAACTACGCGGGCCAGCTCGACTGGCACCTTTGTCAGTATCTCGATCACGACGGCATCCGCGTCCTCGTGCGCGATCTCAACCGCCTCTACACGACGGAGCCGGCGTTCAACGCGACGGATCTCACGCCGACCGGTTTTCGCTGGATCGCCGCCTACGACAACGAGGCCAGCGTGATCGCCTTCCTGCGCATGGATCCGGACGAGCGCACGCTTTTCGCCGTCGTGTGCCACTTCACGCCGGTGATCCGCCGCGATTACCGCATCGGCGTGCCGCGTCGTGGCTTCTGGAAAGAGGTGCTCAACTCCAACAGCCAGTATTACGGCGGCAGCGGCCTCGGCAACGACGGCGGCAAGGCCACGGAGGATGTATCCGCCGACAACTACAGCCAGAGCCTGCTGCTCACGCTCCCGCCGATGAGCACCACGATTTTCAAGTGGACGGCGGAGTGAAGTAGTCCTGTCTTTGACCGGACCCTGGAGTTTTGACCAATTCCGATCGGCAGCCTGAACCCTGCCTGGCCACGTAATCGTTTCTCGTTCCCGTCGCTACCCCAGCAGCGCCTCGATCCTGCCTGCGAGCGTCGTGCTGGCTTCGTCGAACCACTGTCGTCCCTTTTCTCCGGTGGCGACGGTCGCGTCGCCCATCACGCCGCTCACGGAGACGTCGCTCGTGATCCACGAAAAGATCGCCGGCGCGTTTTCCGGGCGCAGCTCGCCGGGATCGTCGACGCGCGCCGGATACTCGCAAAGCGCGCGATCCATGCGCACCAGTTCGGGGTTGCAGGCCAGCATCAACGAGGTCTCCCACTCGCCGGCGTGGAAACCGAATTCGGCTTCCTGCAGGGGAAGCACCGGCCGGGCGTAGCCGCCGAGCATGCCGGCGGTCACGCCGAGACTCGTCTGGATCTCGCGCAGCGTGTAGACGAGCACGGCGCTGTTGCCGCCATGGGTATTGAGTAGCGCGATACGCCGGAAACCGAGCGCGTGAAGCTGCGCGGCGATGGCGAGCAGGAGACGGCGCAGCGTTTTGGCCGAGATGTAGACGGTGCCGGGAAAACCGAGATGCTCGTTGCTCTTGCCGTAGGTGATCGGGGGCGCAACGAAGACCGGTGCGTCCACCGGCAGCTTCGGCAGCGCCCGCTCGAGCCAGGCCTGACCGAGGAGCGCATCGACGCCGACCGGAAGGTGGTGGCCGTGTTGTTCGATGGCGCCGGTCGGGACGATGACCAACGCGTGGTCCTTGCCGGGCAGGGCGGCGAGTTCGTCGCGCGTGAATCCGGCCAGGTAGCGCGGGCGGTAGTCCGGCCAGACGTGGGCCGAGGGCGGGAAGGGCGGGGCCGAGTGCGCCGGCAGCGTGAGCGGCGCGTGGGGCTCCTTGCGATTGAGCGGAGCGCGGGCGTCGATCTCGGCAAACAGCCGGCCGAGGTGCTGGCTTGCGTCTTCCAGCAGCTCTGCGCCGGGGAGCGATGGATCGGCTGCCGTGGGGGCCGGTTCGAGGAAGCAGCCGGGCCGGAAATCGACATCCCGGCTCTCGCCCGCGCGCGTGACGGGCTTGGGCGCGGCGCCAAGCACGTGCGCGGCCGCGGCCTGCGCGTGCGCACGGCGGTCGCTCGTCGGATGAAAGTCCAGTCCGAGCCCGCTCAAATTGATCACGAAGGTCTGCAGACCGAGGTTCGCCCGGCTGTCGCGCGAAGCGGCGTCGACGAGTTCCTCGTTCCACGGGCTGGTGCTGAAGAACACGAGCTTTCGAAAACCGGCGGCCTGTACGCTCGTGGCGATCTCGCGGATCAGGTCGTGCGCGGTTTCCGGATCGACGCCGAAGAACGTGTGCGGGTAGGGCGCGAGGGCGAACCGCAGCGGCGGGAGAATGCGAAAGAGAATCGCGGCCGACGAGGAACGCACCGCGCGGTGCAGCAGCTCGTTGCCAACGACCTCCTCGACATCCAGGGGCTGCCCGAGGCCGTGGTCGGCAAAGCCATACACGGGCAGTACAGCGAGAGCGCGTTCCTTGCCGGGGAGTTCGGCGAACTCGCTCCAGGCGTAATGCTCCCAAGCGGCAGCCGGGGCAACGTTGGCGAGACGGGTCATGGCGTTGAAGTGGGGGAGGGCGGCGGTTTGGCCGCGTAGACGTAATCCGAATACGTGACCGTCAGATCGGAGTCGAGCGACTTAATCCACAGGGCCTTGCCCCGGATACGGGTTGTGACCGTTGCCAGCAGCGTCGGCCGCTCGGGCTCCGTCAGGGTGTAGGTGACGATGGTCCGGGCTTCGGTGAGAGCGACGAGGCGGGCGGGCGAGAAGGCCTCGAAGTTGGCGAGCTCGACGCGCTCGATCGTGGCCGTCGGCCGGTGCAGCGTGAAGGTCGCCGCCATGTGTGCGGCCGACCGGTCGTCGGCGTCGGCGGGCTTGAGTCGGAAACGCCAGGTGGCGCGCGTGCCGTCGTCGCTTACGAGTTCGCAGGTGGCCGGGTCGATCTGATCCTTCACGTTGGGTGCGGAATCGACGCGGCCGCGGCGCCGCTGCGTTTCACGATAGTCGGCGAGCTCGGATTCGGTGGGCGCGCGACCGTCTTTCTGGAGCAGCGTCCAGTGGCTCGGGCCGCGGCTCAGCGGTTCAAAACGCTCGACGAGCGATTTGCCGTCGGACGACGTCGTCTGCGTGAAGGCCCAGCCCCTCGTGCCTTCGGCGCGGAACGCCGCGAGCGCTGCGGCGAGTTCGGGCGGCACCGGGCCGGCGAGGGCCGTGAGCGCGGAAAAGCAAAGAGCGACAAGAGCGAGCGGGCGCATCGCGCCAACCAAGGCGGGAAGCGCGCCGGCTTTCAACTCGCTTTCCGCTCCGGCATCGGCGTGGCTGAAGCCGTATGCTCGTGCATTCCGTTTTCTTCTATCTGAAACCTGAACTCACGGCGGCGGACCGCGCTGCCTTTCGTGCCGGGGTCGATTCGCTGCGCACCATCGCGAGCGTCGATACCGCCTACATCGGCGCGCCGGCCGCTGTGCCGCCGCGGCCGGTGGTCGATGCCACCTACGACGTCTCGATCACCGCCGTTTTCAAAGACGTGGCGGCGCATAACGCGTACCAGGTCGATCCGGTCCACGTAAAGTTCGTGGAGACGTACCGGTCGTATTGGACGCGCGTGCAGATCTACGACGCGCAGGACTGACCCTAGATAAATTGCAGCGGCGCGTACGGCTGGCCGAGGACAGCCCGCGTCGCGCGGCAGTCGAACCACTTGTCGAGGACTGTGGCATAGACTTGGCGGAAATCGGTGCTGAAGGTCAGATCCTGGTTCTTCTGGAGCTTCAGCGACGGGGCGGTGCCGTGGACGCTGCCTTTTAGTCGGGTCCCCATGACAAACAGCGGAGCGGCGGTGCCGTGGTCGGTGCCCCGGCTTTCGTTTTCGCTCGGCCGGCGGCCGAACTCCGAGAACGTCATCGTGAGGACTTGTCCGTCCAGTTTCTTGGCCTCGAGGTCCTTCTGGAACGCGGCGAGCCCCTCGCTCAGGTTGCGCAGCAGATTCTGGTGGGCATTGAGCTGGTTGGCGTGCGTGTCGAAGCCGCTCAAGGTGACGAAATACACGCGCGTGGAAAGCCCCGCCGCAATCAGCGCGGCCACGCTGCGCAGCGACTGCGCGAAGGCGTTTCCTGGATACGTGGCCTCGGCGCGGTAACCGGCGAGCACGCGTTGCACCTTCTTCTCGGTCACGAGGGCGTCCATCATCGTCTGCTTCAGGAATGAGCCATTGTCGTGTTCGTCTTCGCCGGGGGCGGAGTGTTCGACGAGTTTTTCGAGGAACTGAAGATTGTTGCGTCCCTGGCGCCCGCGCTGGTTGGGATTCAAGCCGAAGGTGGCGTGGACGTGCTCGGCGAGAAACGACTGGGGCACCTCGCTGCTCACGTGGATCGCGAGCGGATCGGCTTCGGGCGGCGGCGTCGGCGCGCCGGCGCAGGTGTTGTCGAGGAAGCGGCCGACCCAGCCGGAGGGGAGGAACTTGTCGCTGTCGCTGCCCGTTTCCCAGATCTCGGTCGATCGGAAGTGGCTGCGGTTGGGGTTGGGATAGCCGACGTTCTGGACGATCCCGAGTTTCCCGTCGTTCAACAATCCGTGCATCGCCGTCATCGCCGGGTGCAGGCCGAGCGTGTCGTTGATCCGGAGCACCTGGTCCTTCGGCAGGCCGAGCGAGGGACGAAGCCGGTAATAGTCGGCGTCCTCGAAAGGGATGACCGTATTCAATCCGTCGTTACCACCGGCGAGCTGCACGAGCACGAGGATCGAGCGGTCTTTTTCCGGCGCCGGGGTGGCGGCGAGGGTGGACTCGACGAGGAAGGACGGGGCGAAGTGGCTGAACGCGAGCAGTCCGATGCCTTTGCCGGTGAGGCCGAGGAATTCGCGGCGGGTGGTCGGAAGAAAATTCGGGAGGTTTTTCATGGCGCGACGAACGAAGCGGCGGGGGCGGTTCAGCAGAGTTGGTATTCGGGGGACTGCAGGAGGGTGACGGCGGTGTTGCGCACGCGCTGATCACGGCGGTTCGGCGCGCCCTCGGTGGCGACGAAGCTGCGCACGGTTTCGCGGAAATCATCCGTCACGCTCGCGGGAAGGAAGTAGTCGACGAAACGGGCGGTGACCTGTTCGTCGTCGAGAGCGGAGAACTCCCGCAGCCGCTCGTCGGTCACGGTGAAGCGGTCCTGTCCGGCGGCGCGGGCGGCGGCGATCTCGACCATTTCATCGGCGTTGAGATTGGCTTCGTTCACGGGGGTGAACAAGGCCTGCACGAGCTGGCGCCGGGCGGCAAGCGTCGCGGAGTTGATCCACTGCCGCCCGCCGACCCACCCGCGGACGTTGGGCGGATAAAACGGTACCTGGCCCATCTGGCGCAGCGAGCCCAGCACCTGGCGGGGCAGGGGCGCGACGTCGAGCCCGAGGTCCTGCACGAGCCCCAAATAAAACTGAAGCGGGCTCTTGATGTAGTTGCCGCGCAGCGACGGATCGAAAAACAGGCGGCTGCCGAAGAAACGGTGGACGAGGCGCCGCAGATCGTAGCCCGTGCCGCCCCACCACGCGCGGAGCGGCTCGAAATAGGCGGGGGGCAGCGGCTCGGTTGTCAGGTAGAAACGCGTCATCTCCCTCGGGAGAAACATGCCGGCTGCCGGCTGACGGTAAACGAGGTCGATCACGTCGTCTCCGGAGTAGTTGCCGGACTGCCCGAAGATCGTCTTGCGGCCGGAGTCATGCTGTCGCGGCACGAGGTCGACGTTGCCCAGCCGCTGGCGGTAGCCGGTGAAAGCGCGAGCGGCCTCCTTGATGTCCTTTTCGGTGTAGTTCCCCTCGCCAAGCGTGAAGAGTTCGAACAGCTCGCGCGCGAAATTCTCGTTGGGCGCGCCTTTCTTGCTCTGGTTTAGATCGAGATATTGGATCATCGCCGGCGAGCGCGAGACGGCCTTGGTCAAGGCGGGCGCGGGGCCGAGGCCGTGTCGCTGCAGGATCGTCTCGTGCTCGTAGATGAGCGCGGCGTTCTGCACCTTTTCGTAGCTGACAACGTAGACGTCACCAAGGAAGAGCGACCACTTGGCGAAGCTCGCCGCGCCGGGACCGGCGGCAAATTGCAGCCACTTGATGCTGAGGTCCTGCACGGCCTGACGCGAGCGCTCGCGGAGCTCGCGCTGGCGCATGCGCCGCTCTTCGGGGTCCTTGGTTTCGCGCTGCTGCCGCTGGAGTTCGGGCAGGCCCTCCTCGAATTTAGTGAGGCGTGGAGGCTTGGCTAGGAGTGGCGGCTGGAGCGGAAACAACTGGTCGAGCGTTGCGGCGAGGCCGGCTTGGCGGGCGCGCGTGACGTCGGCGGGCCGGGCGGTCCAGCCCGCGCGACGCAGGAGGTGGCGGATCGATTCGTCGTTCCATTCGCCGGCGGGGAGCGGCTCCCATGCCTGGTCGGGTGCAACGGAGAGCTTCATCGCATCGTGGGGGATGGTTTCAACAGACATGGCGATCAGCAGGTGGTTGCAGAGGTTGACGATGCAGCCGGGCGCAAGGTTTCAGCGCCCGTGTAGGGCGGGGTCGCTGACCCCGCCGATTGTGGGTCGGGCTTTACGTCCGACATGTCGGGGATAACCCCCCGACCCACATCGGCGAGCACGGCGGGGCGCCGCCCCGCCCTACAACCCCAGCGAGGTGCGATAGCGGCGCGGCACGCGCTTCGTCACCGAGGTGAGCGTTTCCCACGGAATCGTCTCGGCGCAGCGGCTGAACTCGGCGACGGAAATCTCTGCCTCTTCCTGTCGCCCCACGAGAACAGCCTCGTCCCCACAGAGCACGCCGGGGACGTCGGTCACGTCCACGATCGTCTGGTCCATGGTGACGCGGCCGATCACCGGACAACGCTGACCGCGCACGAGGACGGAGGCGCGGTTGCTCGCGGCCCGCGGCACGCCGTCGGCGTAGCCAGCGGTGAGAATCGCGAGGATGCTGTCGCGCCGCAGCGTGTGGGTGCGGCCGTAGCTCACGCCGGTGCCGGCGGGCAGCCGCTTCACGAGGCCGACGCGTGTTCGAAAACTGAATACAGGCTCGGTGCGCACCTGCGAGAGCAGGGAGTGCGTGCGGGGCAGGATGCCGAACTGCAGCAGGCCGATGCGCACGGCGTTGAACGGGCCGGCGGTCTCGAGCGTTTCCAGGCCGGCGCTGTTGTCGGCGTGGACGAACAGTTGCGTGAGCTCGAGTCCGCGGCACCGGCCGAGCGCGCCAACGAACCGGCGGCGTTGTTCCGCGGTGAATACAGGATCGTCGTCGGGGCTCGCGAAATGCGTGAACACGCCCGCCAGCCGGAGGCCGGGAGCGAGGCGGATCTGCTCGTAGACCTGTTCGGCGTGAGCGTGCCAGACGCCGAGGCGGCCCATGCCCGTGTCGATCTTGAGGTGCACATCGATGAGCTTGCCGGCGGCGCGGCCGGCGGCGTCGAAGCGAGCGACTTCCTCGGGCGTCGAGACCGTCACCGCGACATCGTAGTCCGCGACGTAGCGATCCTCGTCGGGGAGTAGCGGACTCAGCAGCAGGATCGGCCAGCCCGGTCCCAGCTCCCGCAGCGTCGCGGCCTCGGAGAGATTGGCCACGGCGAAAAGGTCGGCGCCGGCATGCATGAGGCGCGCGGCGGCGTGCGGCAGACCGTGCCCGTAGGCGTCGGCCTTCACGACCGCGACATAGCGCATGTGCGGCGGGAGGGACGCGCGAATGAGACGCAGGTTGCGTTCGAGGGCGGCGAGGTCGATCTCGGCCCAGCAACGCATCGGAAGTTGCGGTGACACGCTCATGACGATGATGCGGACGAAGCCGGCGGGGTGGGGGCGCGGTGGATCCGCGGCGTCCACGTCACGTAACTCGGCTCCTCGTGCATGAACGCGTCGGGATCGGTCGTGGCGCGGAACAGATCGGCCTGCGCGACGCGCGGCAGGGCGAGAAGCGCGGCGAGATCGTACGCGGTCGTGCGGCAGGGCCGGGCGAGTTTCGACCACGCGCGGAAGCCTGCGGGGGTGACGAGTTCGCCAGGCAGCTCCGCGGTCGGTAAGCGTTGGAGCGGCCCTGGCTGACCGTCACTCGCTACCGTGACCGCGTGCCATGAATCGCGGCGTGCGTCCGCGATCACGGTCAATCCGGGCTGCGCGAGCGCTTGGGCGACGATCGCCAGACTGTGGAACGCGAACACGGGGCGCGACTTCAAGACGTTCCACGTGCGCAAAGCCGCCGCCGCGGTGCGGATCCCCAGCACGGAGCCCGGCCCCTCACAAAACGCGAACGCCGCGACGCTTCCCAACTGAACGCCGAGTTTTTCGACGCAGTGGAAGATCGCCGCTCCTGCCTCGTCGTCGGCTGCGGTCCACTGGACGAAGTTGTCCGGCCCGAACAGGCCCACCTGCACGCGGGCCGACGCGGAATCGATCAGCAAGAGCGGGACATGATGGGCCAGGATATCGACGAGCGCGGGCATGGACAGGGGCCGACGAAACGCCGTGCCGCCACGCGGGGCAAGCATGCAGAATCGGGCATTGACCGCGCGCGGAGCCGTCCCGTAGGTTGCCCAATTCTTTCAGAAAACATCGCTCCGTTCCTTTCATCGTGAACATCTCCATCCAAGACGTCTCCGAAACCCGCAAGAACCTCGTCGTCACGCTCGACCCGACCGAGGTCTCCGCCGAGCACAAGGCTGTGGTGGTCGAGTTCGGCCGGCTCGCGCGCCTGCCGGGGTTCCGTCCGGGCAAAGCTCCGGCCGACCTCGTCCAGAAGCGTTTCGCGAAGGAGATTGCGGACGAGTTCAAGCAGAAGGTCGTCGCCAAAGCCTACCGCTCCGGCCTCGAGCAGGCGAAACTCGACGTCATCACGATCACCGATGTGAATCAGGGCACGATCGCGAAGGACAGCGAAGCGGCGGTGACTTTCACGCTCGACGTCCGCCCGACCTTCACGCTGCCCGAGTACACCGGCCTGCCCACGGAAGTGCAGCCGACCGACGCCACCGACGAGGAAGTCGATCGAGTGATCGAGAACCTCCGCGCTGAGCGCGCCGACTTCAAGGTCGCGGAGCGCCCCGCCGCCAAAGGCGATTACGTGAAACTCGCCTACGAGGGCACGGTGGACGGAAAGCCGATCCTCGAGCTCGCGCCCGACAAGCAGATCTACGGCAAAGTCCCGCAGACGTGGGAGGAAGTTGAAGGCGAGAACGAGGGCGTCATCCCCGGTCTCGGCAAGCAACTCGCGGGCTTGAAGACGGGCGAGAAGAAAGACGTTGCCGTGACGTTCCCGGCGGAGTTCGCCGCTGTCCCCGCGCTGGCCGGAAAGAGTGCCACGTATGTGGTGGAGGTTCAGGAGGTGCGCGAGCGCGTGCTGCCCGAGATGGACGAGGCGTTCTTCAAGGCCAATCAGGCCGAGAACCTCGATGGTCTCCGCAACAACGTGCGCAATCAGCTCAAGCTACAGAAAGATTATCAGAACCGCTCCGCGCAGCGCCGCCAGGTGACCGACGCGCTTCTTGCGAAGGTCGACTTCCCCGTGCCGGAGTCGCTCGTGGAGAACGAAACGCAGAGCGTCCTCCGTCAGTTCATCGAGGAGAACATGCGTCGCGGCGTGCCCGCCGAGCAGTTCGAGAAGGACAAGAAGGAGCTCTACGAAGGCGCCCGCAAATCGGCCGCCGGCCGGGTGAAGGCCCAGCTCATTCTCGCGAAGATCGCGGAGCAGGAGAAGGTGCAGGTCACCGAGAAGGACATGGATGCCTTCATCTATCGTGAAGCGATGCGCGGCGGTCAGTCGCCCGACAAGCTCGTCAAGGAGCTCACGAAAGATCGCGAGCAGCTTCGCTCGATCCAGCAGTCGATCATTTTCGACAAGACCCTTGATTTGCTCGTCTCCAAGGCTACCGTGACCACAGCCTCGCCCAAGGCCTGAAGCTGCGGCGGGGTGCCACTTTAACCAACCGCCACGTGAGCACCTACTACGTTCCCTACGTCATCGAAAACACCGGCCGCGGCGAGCGGTCGATGGACATCTACTCGCGCCTGCTGAAGGACCGCATCATTTTCATCGGGACGCCGATCGATGACGGGGTCGCCAACAGCGTGATCGCCCAGCTTCTGTTCCTCCAGATGGAGGATCCGAAGAAGGACATCCATCTCTACATCAACTCGCCAGGCGGCGTCGTCACTGGCGGCATGGCGATCTACGACACGATCAACTTCTTGCAGTGCGATGTGGTGACCTACTGCATCGGCATGGCTGCCTCGATGGCGACGGTGCTTCTGGCCGCCGGCACGAAGGGCAAGCGCTTCGCGCTGCCGAACAGCCGCGTGATGATTCACCAGCCCTCGGGTGGCGCGGGCGGCCAGGCCTCGGATATCACCATCGCCGCGCGCGAGATCATTCGCTGGCGCAAGACGCTCGACGAGACGATCGCCCGCCACACGGGCAAGACGCCCGAGCAGGTGGCCAAGGACTCCGACCGCGACTACTACATGAGCGCGCAGGAGGCCAAGGACTACGGCATCGTTGACCATGTTGTCGTGTCGACGCGCGAGGCGCAGCAATCGTTGACGACCAAGGCCGGCGCGGCGGCCTGAACCGTTTGGCCCTTTTCCTTGTCCATGTCGCAAGGCGGACCCGCTGCGATGCGCGTCCGCCTTACGCACATTTACACCCTCGACACTCACCCCCCACAAACGTCACCCTTTCACCATGGCCAAATCGTCACGGATGACGCTCTGCTCCTTCTGCGGAAAATCCCAGGCAGAAGTGAAGAAGATCATCGCGGGTCCCGGAGTCTACATCTGCGACTCCTGCGTCAACGTCTGCAAGACGATCATCGACCGTGAAGCCAAGCAGGCGCCGGTGGAGGCACGTCCGGCGTTCCGGCTGATCAAGCCGTCGGAAATCAAAAAGACGCTCGACGACTACGTGATCGGCCAGGACCACGCGAAGAAGGTCCTCTCGGTGGCGGTCTATAATCACTACAAGCGCCTGATGTTCGATTCCGGCCACTCGACGAAGGAGCCGGCGGCACTGTCGCCCGAGTTCAACGACGTCGAGGTCGAGAAGAGCAACATTCTCCTCTCCGGCCCGACCGGCTCAGGCAAGACGCTCCTCGCGCGCACCCTGGCGCGCATCCTCGACGTGCCCTTCGCGATCTCCGACGCGACGACACTCACTGAGGCCGGCTACGTCGGCGAGGACGTCGAGAATGTCGTCCTGCGGCTGCTTCAGGCCGCCAACTACGATGTGAAGAAGGCCGAGTGCGGCATCATCTACATCGACGAGATCGACAAGATCCGCCGCACGACGGAAAACGTCTCGATCACTCGCGACGTATCCGGAGAAGGCGTACAGCAGGCGCTGCTCAAGATTCTCGAAGGCACGGTGTGCAATGTCCCCCCGCAGGGTGGCCGCAAGCATCCGAATCAGGAATACATCCAGGTCAACACCGCCAACATCCTCTTCATCTGCGGCGGTGCCTTCGTGGGCCTCGATCAAATCATCAAGAAGCGCCTCGGCTCGCGTTCGCTGGGCTTCCATGTGAACGACCGCGATCACGACCTCACGCCGGACGAGATCATGCATGAGCTCGCGCCGGAGGATCTTGTTCGTTTCGGCATGATCCCCGAGTTCATCGGCCGTCTCCCGGTTGTCTCGGTCCTCGATCAGCTCGGCGTGGCCGATCTCGAACAGATTCTCCTCCGCACGAAGAACGCGACGGTGAAGCAATACTCGAAGCTCTTCGCGATGGATGGCGTGCGGCTGAAGTTCACGCCCGATGCGGTAAAGGCGATTGCGCAAAAGGCCATCGAGCTGAAGACGGGGGCACGCGCCCTTCGTTCGATCATGGAAGGGCTGATGCTCGAAGTGATGTACGAACTGCCG
>DASWVO010000140.1:0-27175 GCA_036406235.1 Opitutaceae bacterium | reverse complement strand
GACGAAGAGGGAGCCGATGAGACTGATGAAAGAAAAATACTCGTGCGCGGTGTGCAGAGTCGTGAGCGTACCGCCGGGAAGCGCCGCCGCATAAAACACGACGACCAGTGCGCCGAGCCCGATCGCGACATGGGGATAATAGTGATCCCAGACATGCTTCACCCGGGACGGCGTCAACGGCATCACGGCGATCAGGGCCAGCAGCAGGACGAACGGAAGGATCAACCACCCCGGCGGTGCCCCGGAAGGAACGACGGCAGCGAGCGCGAGCAGGTGCGATGGAGACACGACGGCGGAGCGAAGCCGGCTCCCGTTCGCACGTCAAGGACCCACCAGCCCGGGCGGGCGGGTCAGCGCTGCCGGTTGTCTTCGTCGATCCGCGTGTCGCCCGCACGCGGGAGGCGTTTCTGGAAGGACAACCGCGCCAGCAGGTGGCTCGCAACCGGGAGCGTGATGAATTGGAAGAGAATCGCCGCCACGACCTTGAGACCGGCATCGGGCAACCGCAGATCAACCCAGAGGCCCGCCAGCAGCAGGCCGAGACCGAGGGTCATCCCTTTGCTCAGGGCATGAGCACGGCAAAACACGTCGGGCAGACGCACCGTTCCGATCATCGAGACCAGGATCAGCAGGGCCCCGAAGAAAACGAGGATCGCCGACAGCGCATTCCACACGGCAATCATTGCTCGACCTCCGGATCGGCGGCGTTGTCGCCCGAGCGGGCGGGCATCGTGCGCTGGAGATAGGTGACGAGGGCCACGGTGCTGAAAAAGCCGAGCGACGAGATGATCAGAATCAACTCGAGGTAGAGGGGCGTTTCCCAGATGCGCGACAACAGCACCACCAGTCCGACCGAACAGATCACCACGGCGTCGAAGGCCAGAATACGATCGACCACTGTCGGACCCTTGCCCAGCCGGTAGAAGCCGAACAGGGTGCCGACGATCAGCGTGTAGAAGGCAACATTGAGGAGCAGGTCGATCATCGGGTGAAGGCGAGGATGCCGCGCCGAAGCGTGCGATCGAGCGTCGCCCGCACCGCCTCGGGGTCGCGGCACGCGAGGACGTGGAGGGTGAACCGTTTCAGGTCGGGGGAGATATCGACCGTCGTAGTGCCTGGAGTAAGGCTGATGCAGTGCGACAGCAGCAGCGCCTCCACGCGACTCAGTCCACTGATGTCGTAGGTGATGATCCGCGGACAAAGCTGGTCCGCGGGCGTCCATAGGATCGCGCCGATCAACTGCCAGCAGCTCGTCAGGAACTCCTTCGTGAACAGAAGGAGAAAGGCCGCCGCGGCGAGCACCCGCCGTACGTAGTCGCGGCTTCCAAGCACATCGCGGAAAAGGGCGAGCATGGCAAAGCCAAGGCCCAGGCCCGTGGCGAAGGCGAAGAACGTAGTCTCCGCCTGCAGCAGCACCCAGATGGCGGCGACAACCAGATTTAGCAGGAATGCCTTCATGGACTGGCTCCCGTTCCCCCAGGGCCAATCATGAAATCGATATACGCGGCCCGGTCGGTGAGTTGGTGGGCGGCGTGAAATGCGAGCTGGAGGAAAAAGTTCGCGCCCAGACCGATCGAGAGCGACACGGCCACCATGCCCCCCGCAACCAACACCATCGGCTTCCACCGGCGATCCTTGATGTTCAGCTCCACCGTCGAGTCGGTGTTCCAGAAGGTGGAGTTCCAGATCTTCAGCATGCTAAACAGCGTCAGCACGCCGGCGGCGAGCGCACAGGCGACCACCACCCACTCCCGCTGGCGAACACCCTCGGAGATGATCATGTATTTGCCCCAAAAACCGCTCAACGGCGGCAGTCCCGCCAGGGAAAGCGCCTGGAACAGGAAAACCAGGCCGAGCAGCGGCGTGGCAGCCCAAAGCCGCCCGGTGCGGTCAAGATCATCGGAGCCGTTGAGCACGACCGCCGTGCCTCCGACCATGAACAGCGTGGATTTCACGATGATGTGGTGGATCACGTAAAAGATCGACGCGGCGAGCGCATACTCCGTGAACAAGCCGATCGCCACCACCATGTATCCAATCTGGCTGAGGATATGCCACGACAGGATCCCCCGGATGAAATTCCGCGACACCGCCCCGAGCACACCGAAGATCATCGTCGCCGCCGCAAGCCACAGGAGGCTCGTGTGGACCACGCCCAGTCCGGGCGGGAGCACCTGCCCGAAAACCCGCAACAGCACGTAGACCCCAACCTTCGTCAGCATCCCGGCGTAGAGCGCGCCAACCGGGCTCGGAAGGATCGGGTAGCTGTTGGGCAACCAGAAATAAAGGGGGAAGACTCCGGCCTTGAGGCCGAAAACCACCATCAGCAGTAGGGCCAGGGCGGATACTCGGGGATCGCCTTCCATTGCAGTCGAGCGGGCGGCGATCTGCGCAAAGTTTAGCGAACCGAAAATGCCGTAGGCCAGGCCCGCGGCCGCGAGAAAGAACGTGCTCGCGACGACATTGAGCGCCAGGTACGGAAACGCCTGCTTGATGTCCCAGTCGTCCGCTTCGAGCGTCAGGAGCGCATACGAGGCGATCAGCATCACCTCGAAGGCCACGAAGAGGTTGAAAAGATCGCCGGTGCAAAACGACAGATTGATGCCTGTCATCAGGAATTGCACCAACGGCAGCCGCAGCGGGTGCTCCTCGTCGACCGGAAGCTCTGCGAAGCCGTAAAGGAGCGTGGCGCAGGCCGTCGCGGCACCGAGCCCCAGCATGATGGCGGCAAGCATATCGATCACCAGGACGATGCCGTAAGGCGCCAGCCAGCCGCCCAGCGCAAGGACCAACGGCGGCGACGCATAGGCTTCGGCGACGAAGCCGATCGAAACCCCCACCTGAATGGCGGCCGAGACGGCGGCGACCCAGCGGCGCAGGCGGCTTGCCGGTCCGAGCAGGAGAGTGACGAGCGCCGTCAGCAGTGGCAGCAGGACGGGCAATACCGCGGCGTTGGCTGTCATGCGGCCCCCTCTTTTCGGCCCTTGGCGGGGGACTCGGGCTCCGTGAAAAGCTCCCGCGCATTCGCGGTGCGGCGGTCGAGGAAAAGTCGATACAGCAGGATGACGAGGTAGGCCGTGACACCAAAACCGATGACGATTGCGGTGAGAATCAGCGCCTGCGGCAGGGGATCAACAAAGCCCGCCACCCCCTTCAGGACGACCGGCGCGCTCTTCTCGTTGGGCCGGCCGGACATCGCGAGCACGAGCAGGTTGGCCGCATTCGACAGCAGGATGAACCCAAAGAGGATCCGCACGAAGCTCGTCTGCAGGATCAGATAGGTGGCTCCGCCGAAAAGCAGACCGACGAGAATGGCCGTCTCCCAGATCACAGGTTCCTCCCTTCCGGTCCGGACCGGGGCTCGGTTGACTCGACCGGAAGTTCCGGCCTCGCAGAGTAGCGGTCCCGCTCCTCATCCGCGATCGCCGTCAGTCCGGACAGCGAGCGCGACAGCAGGAAGATCAGTTTCGTGGATACGCCGACGACGACAAGGAAGACGCCGGCGTCGAACAGCAGCGGCGTGCCGAACGAAAGGTCGCCCGCGAGCGGCACAGCGGTGAGCTTCACGTGGTAGTGGCGGAGAAACGGATCGCCCCCGAGCAGCGGCAGACAGGCCGCTCCGATCGCGAGCAACAGGCCGGTGCCGGCAATCCGCACGGGATCCGCCCGCAGGGTCCGCTGTGCCCGCTCTACTCCGAAAGCGAGGCTCAGCAGAATGAAGGACAGCGCCGAGCCCAGCCCGCCGATGAAACCGCCTCCAGGCAGATTGTGTCCGCGCATCAGCAGGTACACGGCGAATACGTTGATCAGGAAAAACAGCAGCGCGGTGACGGCGCGGAGGATGAGAGAATCGCCGGATTTCATGAGCTCCGCCTTTCTTCGGAAGCCGTGCGGGGCCGGCGAATAACGCCGTAGCCGGCCGGCCCCTTCTCTCCCGCCGCATACTCGTCCGGGGTCCGACGGTAGCGCATCAACAATCCCACCGCACCGAGGCAGGCAATCGTTAGCACGGTGATTTCAAGCAGGGTGTCGAAGCCGCGGAAATCCACGAGGATCGTGTTGACCGCGTTTGTGCCGTGCGCGAGCGGCACGGTTGCCTGGAGATAGTAATCGCCCGCGGCCTGCGGATGCTTCGGGTTCACGGCCATCAGGGTGAAGATCGTGGTCAACGCGCCCACTCCGACGGCCAGAACAAGCGCGAGCCCTCTGCGCCCGTGCGAACGGGCCCGCCGCGCGAGCTCTGTCGAACGCGGAAACCGGGCCAGCAGCAACAACACTAGCAACAAGGTGGCCGATTCGACGAGGATCTGCGTCATCGCCAGATCCGGCGCCTGGAACAACACGAAGTAGAAGGTGATCAGGAAACCCACGATCGAGAGTGAGATCAGTTGCCCCGCCCAGCGGCGCAGCGTGATGACGAGCCCGGTCGCCATTGCGATCAGCAGCACCACGAACGAGCGCAGCAGATCGAAGTCGCCGGGGCCGGGCCAGCCGGGCAGCAGGACGGTGGCATTGGCGGCGACGTAGCCACCGACGAGGAGCAGCAGGAAGCCGAACGCAAGTGGCAGATAATCGAGCGGCCGGTCTGAACGGAGCATCGTCGTGACCCGCTTTGCCAGCACGGGCAGCGCTTGCACGCCGGACTCGAAGCCCACGTCGAAGCGCAGCCAGCTCGGCACAGCCAGCCCACGCCATTGCGCGCGATGGAGCAGCACGTAAAGCCCCGCACCGGCGGCAACGATGCCGCCACTCAGGAGCAACTCCGGCGTGACGCCGTGCCAGAGCGCCAGGTCGGATGCCGGCGTCACGTGCAGGCGGGGCGTCGTCAGCTGGTGTAGTGCGTTTCCCAGGACGGCAGGCGCCAGTCCGAAGCCAGCGCACGCGAGAGCCAGCAGCAGCGGCGCGGCCTGGAGGCCGGCGCCGGGCGCGTGGAAGTGAGCGACCGCCTTTTCGGACTCACGTCCGAAGAACAGACCATGCGCCAGTCGCGCGGAGAACGCGACCTTCAGAACCGAAGTGGCCACGAGCATCGCCGCCGGATATAGACCGAGCGCCCCCTCCCCGCGCCAGTGATCCAGGGTCTCCTTCAGCATGGCTTCCTTGCTGAGAAAGCCAAGGGTGCCGGGCAGCCCCGCCATCGAGGCCGCGGCCACGAACACGCCGAGGCAAAGCCAGGGGAGTCGCCGTCGCAATCCGCCGAGATGGCGGGCGTCGCGCACGCCGGTCGCGTGATCGATCGCGCCCACCGCCATGAAGAGGCTGCCCTTGTAGAGCACGTGGTTGGTGATGTGAAGCAGGTCGCTGCCCGTGCCGAGCGGGGCCGCGAGGCCGTAGCTGCCGATCAGCAGGCCCAGCTGGCTCACGGTCGAGTAAGCCAGGATCGCCTTGAGGTCGTGCGACAGCAATGCGAGCACCGCGGCCAACACGGCCGTCCCGAAGCAGGCGCCGGCGAGGAGCGGCGTCCAGAGTTCGACTTCGCGGAACAGCGGAAATACGCGCGCGACGAGAAAGACGCCCAGCTTCACCATCGTGGCCGAGTGCAGATAGGCGCTCACGGGGGTCGGTGCCGCCATCGCGTTGGGCAGCCAAAAATGAAACGGGAACTGCGCGGACTTGCCGAACGCCCCGATCGCAACGAGCACGAATGCCGCCGACATTGTCGCGCGCGAGGTTTCCCCGATCTCCCCGCTGAGCAGGCGGGCGAGGTCGTAGGTGCCCGTCTCCACCCCGACGAGCACGATTCCCGCGAGCATCACGAGTCCGGTCGCCGCCGTGACGAGCAGTGCCATGCGTGCACCCGCGCGTGAGTCATGCCTGCCGTGCAGAAAGCCGATCAACAGGAACGACGCGACGCCGGTGAGCTCCCAAAAGACCAGCAGCAGCAGCAGGTTTCCGGCAAGCACGGTGCCGAGCATCGCGCTCATGAACAGCAGCAGATAGGCGTAAAAACGCCCGTGGTCGGAATAGTGCTCGTCGAGGTATTGCGTCGCATAGAACACCACGAACACCCCCATGCCGCTGACGACCAGGCCGAAGAAAAGGGAGAGCCCGTCGACGAGGAAAGTCAGGTTGAGCGCGAGCGTCGGTATCCACGCCAGCTCTACGACGACCCGTTCACCCGGTCCGGACCCGATCGCGAGCACGGTGAGTGCGGCGGTTGAGGCAAGCGGGGCCAGCAACGCGAACCAGCCGGTGAAACGGCCCAGCCTGGCCCCAATGGCCGCGACGACCGGCATCAGTGCGACGGGGAAAAAAATGGCGATGAGGAGAAGCGGCGCCATGGACTGAGCGTCGCCGCGCGGATGGCAGGGAGCACGGCGAAGCGCCCGCCAACCTTCCTCGCTGGGCGGCGCTGTCAACCCGAACCGGTCGACGCGCGTTCGAATTCGAACGCCGCGCGCGCACCACGCCCGCCACCTCCCTCGCAAGATGGCATCGCAGCCGGATCCGCTACTCTCCCTGCCTCAGGACGGGAGCAGCAGGAACGCGAGCCCGACGATGATCGTCGGGATGAGGGCGCCCAGAAACAGCTTCAGCGGCGAGATGCCATCCTTGAAGCAGTGGCCGAGGATCGACTGACCGGCCGGGTTCGGCGCGTTCGCGATCACCGTGAGTCCACCGCCCGTGACGGCGCCCGCCACCACGGCATACTTCATCGCGTCGCTAAAGTCGGGCACAAGCGATGCGAGATAGGTGATCGCCGCGTTGTCATTGAAGGCGGTGAGTACGGTGGCGCCGAACATGAGCGGCAGAGCGGAAAGACTGCCCAACACCGGCGCAATCCACCACTGCTGCAGCGTCCCGTGGATGACGAGACCGGCGAGGAAGAAGCCGACGAGCACCGGCGAGCGCAGGCCGATCGGGTTCTGGTGATGCATCGTCGCCTGGGTGAACGCCAGGAACACGAGGAAGCCCCCCACGAAGAGAGCAGTGTAATGCGCGGTGAATACAGTCCAGAACAACGCCGCCACATGCATGAACGTCACCCAGCCGGGGATGTCGTCGCGGCGGTTCGCCCAGTGGGCCTCCTCGACGTCGAATTCGCTGGGCACCTGCGCGGGTGTGAGGGCGGCGAGCTCGCGGCGGAAGTACAGGTAGTAAAGCCCGTTGGCGACGAGGATGCCGACGACGGCCTTCCAGCCAAAATGGCCGAGCATGTGGCTGAAGCCCCAGCCCCAGGTCCCGGCCACCATCAGCACCGGCGGCGCCGCGAAGTGCGTGAGGGTGCCGCCGACCGACACGTTGACGAAGAGCAAACCAAGCGTCGCATACCGCAGCCGGTAGCTGGGATTCAGACGATAGAAGTTCTCCACCAGGAGCATGGCCGAGATGGTCATTGCCGCCGGCTCGGTGATGAACGACCCGAGAATCGGCCCCACCGTGAGAATCGCCAGCCACCACGCCGCCGGCGAGCCCCGGCCGATGGCCGCGATCTTCGACATCGCGTTCTCCGCCAGCCGCAGCACCGGACGGCTGCCCGCGATCGCCATGATGATGATGACGAACATCGGTTCGGTGTAGTTGACGCCGTGGCTGAGGTATTCCTCCGCCGTGTGCCAGTCCTCGAAATAGACGATGGCCAGGATGAGAGGCACAACCCAGATTCCGAACACCGCCTCGATCTCCCCGAAGAAATGCAGGATCTCCGCGCGGAAGCTCACCGGTGGGTGTTCGCCTTTTCGCAGCGCCCGGTTCTTCAACATGTCGCGCACGCGCTCGTCGTGGCGGTGCTTCAATTCGTGCGAGAGGTGCATGATCTTCGGCGCGAGAAACGTGTGGATGATCGCGCAGAAAAAAATGATCGTGGCCACGAGGTTGAAGGGTTCCGCCGTGGCGCGATGCACCAACACCTGCCAGAGCGTCGCCCCCTGTTCCTCCGCGACGTAGCTTTGCAGCGGCAACGGAAACGCCTGGCCGTCGGGGCCGACGACCGTCTTCGCACCGGCCGCCCAAAGCGACACGAGCGGCGAACTGATCAGGACAAACAAAAGCGTGGCGAAGATGCGCATGGTGTGAGTGTGGCCGGTGAGCCGGCGCCGAATCAAAAAGCCGGAACCCAAAACGCAAAGCGTTTTTCCCCAAGGCAGCTCGGATCCGTTCCGCGTCGGGAAACTTCCCGCGGCACCGCGCCGGTCCCGGCTACGGCGCGAGCAAGCCGGGCAGTGCCGCGAGATCGTGCACAAAAGCGTGCGCTCCCGCCCGCACCTTCGCGCGCGCGACGTAGCGGCCAAAGCCCACGAAAAGATCCACGACGGGCTTTGCCTCGAGGTCGCTCACCCCATCGCCCACCATCACCACGCGTTCCGGTGCGAATTCCCGACGCAGTTGCTTGATCACCTCAGGTTTCCCGCCCGAACGGGTGGTTGGATACGCCTCGTCGAACCCGCGGTAATGACCTTGCTCGTCGAAGTACAAGTCAACCGCCTCTACGCGCTCGATGCCGAGAAAATCCGCAAGCGGCCGGATCGCCGGACGGAAACCGCCGCTCACAATCATGGGCGTCCAGCCCCGAGCGCGCAGGGCTGCAATCGTGGACTGCGCGGTCGGTTCGACGGTCTCGATGTAATGTCGTCCAACCGCGGCCACGTCGGCCCTTGTGGGCTGGATGATGCGCAAGCGCTCGCCGAAGACCGATTCCACGGGCAGCTTGCCGTTCATCGCGTCGTTGGTCATCGCCTCCACGCGGGCAAATACGTCGGCCCCACGGATACGGCCGAGTTCGTCGATGCCCTCGATGGCGCTGAGCGTGCTGTCGCAGTCGAATACAAGAAGTTTGGTCACCACGAAACACACGAAACACACGAAAAGCGGGCGACTGCCCAAGCCTTATTTCGTCTCGTTCGTGTGTTTCGGGGTGAAAAAAACAAAAAAGCCCGCCGTCGCCGGCGGGCTTTTCAAAACGGTCGTCTCGCTGCGCGTTACTTACGGGCGCCGCGCTTGAACTTCGAGGTGAACTTCTCGACGCGGCCGGCGGTGTCGACGAGGCGCTTCTCACCGGTGTAGGCGGGATGCGAGTCCATCGTGACGTCCCGCAGGACCACGAAGTATTCCGTGCCGTCGATGTTCTCCTTGCGGGGGGATTTCAACGTGGACTTGGTGAGGAAACGCTTGCCGGTCGCGACATCGAGGAAGCAAACGTTGTTGAGGGAGGGATGGCCTTCGGCTTTCACGGCGGTGATCTCCTGGATTTGTAACGCTCAGCCTTGCCGGGCCTTGTAGCGCGGGTCGGTCTTGTTGATCACGTAGATCTTGCCCCGGCGGCGGACGACCTGGCAGTCGGGGTGACGCTTCTTCGCGGATTTGATGGACGAGACGACTTTCATAAAAGAGGTCAAAACACCGACCGCGCGCAGCACTGTCAACAGGGAATTGGCACTGACGCGCGGGCGTTCAATTTGCGCTCGGATCGTCCGGCTCGTCGGCGAGCAGTTTCCACTCGTGATTCAGGTCGGTGAGAATGCCGCGCCACAGGGCATCGTTGTGGCCAAAGTCCATCAGATTGCCCGGGATCGCGCTGACCACCCAGGTGTTCTGCTTGAGCTCGCCCTCGAGTTGACCGCCGCTCCAGCCCGAGTAGCCGAGAAACGCGCGCAGGTGCACGCCGTCGTCCGCTTGCAGCTCGATCGCCTTATCGGGCTCGATGCCGAAGAACAGTCGAAATCCGTCGCCGTCGGGATTCACGCGCCAGGCGCACAGGATCAACTGCTCGGTCTGCACGGGACCACCGGAATAAACCGGCACGCCGGCCAGGGGGCTGTAGGTGAACGTGTCGCCCAAGTCGCCGAGCGTCTTTTTCAGCGGACGGTTCAATACCACGCCCATGGCACCGTCGCCGTCGTGGGCGGAGAGCAGCACCACCGCACGCCGGAAATTCGGGTCGCGCAACGCGGGGTGCGCCAGCAGGAGCGAGCCGGCAAGACTTCCGCTCTGGGTGGTGCGACGGGGACGCATGTTGAACGTCAAAGCTGCGTGATCTTCACGCCGGCGTCGCCGAGCAGCTGGCTCACGATTGGATCGTTGCTGTAGTCGCTGCGGTAGCGCACCTCGGCGATGCCGGAAGCGGCGAGGATCTTCGCGCAATTGATACAGGGATAATGCGTCACGTAGGCGATGCAGCCCTCGACCGAACTGCCGCGGCGCGCCGCGTCGGCGATGGCGTTTTGCTCCGCGTGGACCGTCGCCTGTTCGTGGCCGTCGCGAATGCGTGAAACGTGCGGCGTGCCCGGCAGGTAGCCGTTGTAGCCGGCGGCGACGATGCGGTTCTTCCGATCCCCGCCGCTCACGATCACACAACCGACGTGCAGACGTTCGCAGGGCGAACGCGTCGAGATGAGCACCGCCGTGGCCATGAAGTAATCATCCCAGGAAGGCCGCGCTCCAAAGCGTGCCGCGGCGTCGGCTATGAGATCAATGGGAGAAGCGAGTACGAGGTCGGGCGGCTGAGGCACGCTCATGGAACGATGGCTAGCGCCTGCCGCTGAAAAATCCACCTCGAACGCCGGTTTCTTTTCTGCCAATCCCCATCGCATGGCCGCTTCCCTCGCCGAGCTCGTGAGTTATTGCGACGAACGCACCCGCCGCACCGCCTTCAAGGATGCCCCCGGCGCGTTCAACGGGCTGCAAATCGCCAATGACGGACGCGTATCCAAGATCGGCGCAGCCGTCGACGCGGGCCTCCTGCCGTTTCAGAAAGCGGTCACCGCCGGCGTGGATTTTCTGATCGTGCACCATGGCATGTATTGGGACATGCCCCGCCCCCTGACCGGCCCGGTGTACGAGCGCGTGGCGACGCTCATGCGCGGCAACTGCGCCTTGTATTCGAACCACCTTCCCCTCGACGGGCATCCCGAACTGGGCAACAACGCCCTCCTCGCCCGCCAGCTCGGCGTCGCCCCGCCGCAGCCGTTTCTCGTGCGCGACGGCGAAGCGATCGGCTGTTCGGGACCGTGGTCGCGCTCGCGACCGGAGCTCCGCCGTATACTAGAAGCGCTTTACCCGCGCGTGATCGCGATCGAATGCGGCAGCGACCGGCCGGCGACGATCGCATTTTGCAGCGGCAGCGGCAACAGTGCCGTGCCGGAGCTGTCCAGGGCCGGTATCGACACGCTGGTGACAGGCGAGCTGCGCGAGGAATGGTTCAACGCCGCCCAGGAGCAGCGCCTCAATCTTTATCTGTGCGGCCACTACGCGACCGAGGTCCACGGGGTCCGCGCGCTCGCCGCCGAGCTGGCGGCGAAGTTTACCCTGCCGTGGGAATTCATCGCGACCGACAACCCGCTGTGATCACGGCCCCGAAACGCACGAGCGCATTTCGTGTGTTGACGGACGGTCGCTGCCCTCGGTACGTGGTCCCCTCCCCTTCATGAAAAAGATCGCCATCCTCAACGGCCCGAATCTCGACCGCCTCGGCAAGCGCGAACCCGACGTTTACGGGCGGGCCTCGCTCGCCGATCTCGAGGCCGGCATGCGCGCGGAGTTCGGCGCCTCCGCCACGCTCGAGTTTTTCCAGAGCAATCACGAAGGGGCGTTGATCGACCGCATCGCCGCGCTCGCCGACGCTAAGTTCGACGGGCTTGTGATCAACGGCGGAGCGTTCACGCATACGAGCGTCGCGCTGCGGGACGCCCTGGCCGGCAGCGGGCTGCGCGCGGTCGAGGTGCACATTTCCAATATCTACAGGCGCGAGGAATTCCGCCACGTCTCCCTCACCGGCCCGGTCTGCGCCGGCGTGATCACCGGCCTTGGCTTCGAAGGCTATTACGCGGCGGTGCGCTACCTGCTGACAACGTGACAACGGATGTTCAGGACAAGTCCGGGGCGCCGGCGCTGACACGCGCGGACGGCGAAGCCTGGTGCGTGTGCCACACGAAGCCCCGCTGCGAGAAGAAATTCGCCGACCTGATGCGGGCCGAGGGCATGCTCCATTACCTGCCGGTCGTCGACAGCATCCGGCGCTACGGCACGCAGACGAAACGCTTCACCAAACCGCTTTTCACCGGCTACGTGTTCGCCCGGGTTCCCCATGAGCGTCGCTCGAGGATCTATCAACAAGACCTGCTCGCTCGCGTCCTGCCCGTCGAGAGCGAGGAGCGTTTCCTGCAACAGCTCGAGGACGTCCGGCGCATCGTCGCCTCCGGGCTCGAGCTGCTGCTGCATCCCCTGCTCCGCCGCGGCACGCGAGTGAAGGTCGTGAGCGGTCCCCTCCGCGGATTGGAAGGCATCATCGACGACCCGAAAAATCCGCAGGGCATCGTCCTCAGCGTCGACGTGCTGCAGCAGGGTTTGCTCGTCAAGGTGCCGGGCGGCGACTTGAAACCGCTGCCGTAATTGCGGAATGCGGAATAACCCATCCGAACTCCGCAGTCTCCTCGCTATCGGCTGCTCCACTACTCGCTGTTTTTAGGCCATGCTGCCGCCGCTCCAACAGATCCCGCCCGACGTCGTTGCGGTGGCCGACTATGAACCGCTCGCGCGCGAGCGACTGAGTGCCGCCGTGTGGGCTTATCTCAACGGCGGGGCCGCCGACGAGATCACGTTGCGGGAGAATCGCGCCGCGTTTGAGCGGTTGCGCGTCAACGGTCGCGTGCTCGCCGACCTTTCGAACGCCAACACCCGGGTGACGCTGTTCGGGAACACGTTCCCGTTTCCCTTTCTTCTCTCGGCCATCGCCTATCAAAAGCTGCTGCACCCCGACGGCGAGTTCGCCACCGTACTCGGCGCCGCCGCCGCCAAGGCTGGAATGGTGGTGAGCACGCAGGCGACGGTCATGCTCGAGGACCTCGCCCGCCAGGCGCAGACGCCGCTGTGGTTTCAGCTCTATGTGCAGCCCGATCGCGGCTTCACCCGCGAGCTGGTGCAGCGCGCAGAGTGCGCGGGCTATGCCGCCCTCGTCGTCACGGTCGACACCCCAATTCTCGGGCCGCGCAATCGCCAGCAACGCGTCGGTTTCAGCCTGCCGCCCGGCATCGAGCCGGTCAATCTGCGCGGTCTCGCCCCGAGTCGCCGCCGGACGTTTCCCGGCGAGGCCGACGAGGCGCTTATCTTCAACTCGTTGCTCGATGCGAGTCTCACGTGGAAGGACATCGGCTGGCTGCTTTCGCTCACCAAACTGCCCGTCATCCTCAAAGGCGTCATGACGCCGTCCGACGCTGCTCGCGCGGTTGAGGCCGGCGTCGCGGGAATCGTTGTATCCAATCATGGGGGACGCAACCTCGACACCCTGCCGGCGACCATCGACGTCCTTCCGGCCATCGCGGAGAAGGTGGCCGGGCGCATCCCGCTTCTGCTCGACGGCGGCATCCGCCGAGGCACCGACGTCCTGAAAGCGCTGGCGCTCGGCGCGAACGCCGTGCTCCTCGGGCGCCCCTACGCGCACGGCCTGGCGGCCGCCGGTGCGATTGGCGTCGCCCACGTCGTGAACATTCTGCGCGCGGAGCTCGAGGCGGCCATGGCGCTGACGGGCTGCGCCAACCTCGGCCAGATTGACCGCTCCGTGATCTGGCGTGGGTAAGGAGGAAGAGGAGAGTTGAGGATTGAGAGTTGAGAGCCGAATCACTGGCGGCTCAGGTTCTCTCAACTCTCAACCAATCGCCGCGCCCCACTTCACCCACGCCCATGCGCCGGCATGCAGCGTGGCGCAGGTGGCCAGGGCGGCGGCGGCATCGTCCGCCGCCACCCCCCAGCCATCCGGCAGGTCCTGCAGTTTGCGGATGCCGAGTGGCTTGAGAATGTCGTAGAAGCGGAAGACCGCGAAGCCGGCGAGGTACACGGCCCAGGGCGCCGCCCACGACGGCAGCGGAGCCACCATCGCCGGCCAGCCGAGGAAGCAGAGCGGCATCGCGACAAACTCGTCGAGGATCACGGAGCCGGGATCGCGCTGCCCGAGGCGAAATTCCGCCTCGCCGCACATCGCCACCGCGAAGTAAAAGCCGGCCGCGCTGAAGACCAGATTGGCGAGTATTCCGCCGACGGATACGCCGTCCTTTTCCAGCGCATGGAAAAACGCGGTGAAATAGAGCAGACCCGCAAGCGAACCCCAGGTGCCGGGCGCGCGGCGCAGACGGCCCAAGGGGCCGAGCGTCGCAAAGGTCAGCACCATCTGCGTCGGCAGGAAGCGCGGCCAGATCGGCTGCACAAGCTTCATCGGTTGGCGTCTTCCGCGATCAGTTGCCAGTGTCGGCGCATGTAGTTGTAACCCGACCACACCGTCAGAAACGTGCCGATCACGAAGCCGACCAGTCCGATCGTGTGCACGACCGAGACCAGCGGACTGAGGTCGGTCGGAATAAAATGCGCGGCGTCACGTCCGACCATCGGTGCCGCCAGCAGGAAACCGATCGCGATGAGTTGGGTGACGGTTTTGGTTTTTCCGCCGCGATCAGCCGGCACGACGACTCCCTTCGATGCGGCGACCATGCGCATTCCGGAAACAAGGAATTCGCGGCAGAGCGTGATCAGCACATACACCATCGGCAGCTGGTCCTGGTCGAGAAAGGCGACCATCAGGCCGATCACCATGATCTTGTCGGTGAGCGCATCCATGAACTTCCCAAAGGTGGACACGATGCCGCGCTTGCGGGCGAGGTAGCCATCGAGCCAGTCGCTCACTGCTCCGGCGATGAACAGCCAGAAGGCCAGCGAGGCGGCCCCCAGCCACTGCTGATACATCAGGCCGACAATCGCGAATGTCATCGGAATGCGTGAAAGCGTGATGATATTCGGCAGGTTCATGGAAATGGGCGGCGGGCAAATTCAGTGGCGGCGGCGGCGAACGCAAAGGTTTTCGCCACGCCCGCGGGGCGAAGGGACCTTCCACCAGACCGGGCTCAGGCCTCTCTCTTTCTTCCCGTAATTCGTTGCATGGATCCGGTATTTTCGGTTTTTGCGGAGACACAACCTCGCATGCGCCACTGCATCTATCCCGGCACCTTCGATCCCGTCACCTACGGTCATCTCGATGTCCTCGACCGTGCCACGCGATTGTTCGATCGTGTGACCGTCGCCGTCGCGCACAATCCCGGCAAGGGCCCGCTATTCACGCCGGAGGAACGCTTGGAAATGCTGCGGCCCAACCTCGCCCACTACGGCAACGTGGACGCCACGACCTTCGGCGGCCTGCTGGTCGATTTCGCCCTCCTCATGAAGGCCAACGCGATCATCCGCGGGCTGAGGGCGTTTTCCGACTTCGAGTTCGAGTTCAATATGGCACTCATGAACCGGCACCTCCAGCCGACGGTGGAAACGATCTTCGTGATGCCCAACGAGGCCTACAGCTACACCAGCTCCACGCTCGTGAAACAGGTGGCCAAATACAACGGCGACGTCTCGCACTTTGTTCCGCCCAATGTCGCCGCTGCGCTCCGGGAGCGCTTCGCCCCCGTGAAGGCGTAGCGCCGCCGGCGTGATGGCGGGTCGGGCTCTACGCCCGACCTGTTTGCCGCGCGACCCAGGGTCGGGCGCAAAGCCCACGCCACCGCGGGCGGCTTGTCACGCCATCAGCTCGCGCAGACGCGCGCACATCGCCGCATTGCCCGCGATATAGAAAATCCGGCCCATCTTGAGGTCGAACTGCTTGAGCGGGAGCACGTCGCCATTGAGGAAATGCACCTCGCCGCCCGCGGCGCGCACGAGCGGGATCGCCGCGGCGATGTCCCAGATCTTCACGTTGTGGTCGACGGTGCCGTCGAGAATGCCGGCGGCGACATAGGCGAGATGCAGCGTGCTGCTGCCGAGCCCGCGAATCTTGAAATTCTCGATCAACTGTTTCGCGTGTTCGGCGAAGCGCGGATTCTTCTCCATCGGGCTATGAAACCCGATGAGCGTCTGTGCATTGGGCCCGACGGTGCGCACATGAACCGGCTTCTCGCCGTCGAACACCCCATGACCCGGCCCGCCGTGAAGGAGCGTGCGGCGGGAGAGGTCATAGATCACACCGTAAACCGGCTCGCCATGTTCGAGCAGGGCGAGCGCGATGGCGCAGTGCGCGATGCCGGTGGCGTAATTGTTCGTGCCGTCGATCGGGTCGAGCACCCACGAGAAACGTTCGCTCACCGCGACCGGCCCGGTCATGTCGGCGAGTTCCTCACTGAAATACTGGTCGTCGGGAAACTGCGCCCGCAGGGCGACAAAGATGTTCTCCGAAATGGCCACGTCCACGGCGGTCACACGCGTGCCGTCACTTTTCCAGAGGCTCACCGCCCGGCCAAACTCGCGGTGCAGAAGCTCGGTTTGCGCGAGGACTGCGGCTTTGGCGGCGGCGATGCGGGCGTGAAGATCAGCGGAAGACATATGCGCACACGTTCGCGAAATTCTCGGCCGGGCGCCAATTCAATTTCGAATCGCACATCCGCTGAAATCGGAGGACGGGATCGCCTGGATCCCGCCGGCTCGATCATGTGCGTCGGCGTTTATCCCCGACATGTCGGGCGTGAAGCCCGCCCCACAAACGTCGGGGTACGGCGATCCCGCCCACCTCCGACTGCGTCGCCGTCACCGACCGTCAGCGATACGCTCGAGGATCTTTTCCGAAGCGCGCATGCCCTTTTCCATGACGCCGAGATGGAAGCTCTCGTTGGGGGCGTGCAGGTTGTCCTCGGGCAGGAAGAGACCGAACATCACCGAATCGAGGCCGAGGACGCGTTTGATGTCGGCGATGATAGGGACGCTGCCGCCCTCGCGGAGATAAAGCGGCGCCTTGCCAAATACCTCCGTGATCGCCGCGTCGGCGGCACGGAAAGCCCGCGCAAGCACCGGAGACTGGTCTTTTGGCGTGTTGGAGCGATCGGGCGGCACGGCCACGTAGGGAGTCCCATCGTGTTGACCGATGATTTCAAACGTCACATCCGAGGGCATGCGCTCACGGATGGCCTGGTAGAGCAGGTCACGGATCTTCGCCGGCGTCTGGTTGGCCACCAGCCGGCAGCTGATCTTCACGAAAGCCTGGCTCGGGATGACGGTTTTCGTGCCTTCTCCCTGATACCCACCGCCGATGCCGTTGAACTCGAGCGTCGGCAGGAAACGCACCGCTTCGAACGGCGAATAGCCGGGCGGCGTATGGAAAGCGGGAATACCGAGAAACTCGCGGTACTTCTCCGCGTCGCCGCCGAGCTTCCGGAGTTCCTCGCGTTCCCACGGCTCCACCTCGAGCACGTCGTCGTAAAAGCCGGGAATGTTGACGCGACCGTCCGGCGTATGCAGCGAGGCGCAAAGCTCGGCCAGCGCTTGGATGGGGTTGCGCAAGACGCCGCCGTGCAATCCTGAGTGCAGATCGCCTTTCGCGCCCGTCACCACGACGTCGCAGAGCACGAGCCCGCGCAGCCCGCAGGTGATCACCACCTGGTCCTCGCTGGGGATGCCCGTATCGGAAAGGAAGACGAAGTCCGCCTTCTTCAGCCGCTCCGCATACCGCTCCAGAAACTTCGGAAAACTCGGGCTGCCCATCTCCTCCTCGCCTTCGATCATGAACGTGATCTGGAGCGGCAGGTCGGGCCGGCGTTCGAGCAGGCGCGCGACCGCGGCGATGTGAGTCATGAGCGGGCCTTTGTTGTCGGCGGCGCCGCGTCCGTAGAGGCGCTGGCCGCGAACCTCAGGCTCGAAGGCGTTGCTCTTCCATAGATTGAGCGGATCCGCTGGCTGAACGTCGTAGTGGCCGTAAATGATGACGTGCGGCCAGGCAGGGTTGCCGCCGCGGTGCGCGAGGATGATCGGGTGAAGGTCGGTCTTCACGACTTCCACCTCGAAGCCGATCGACGTCAGCAGTCCCGAGACGAATTCCTGGGCGCCGCGCATGCCGTCGCGGAATTTCGAATCGGCGGAGACGCTGGGGTGACGGATGAACTCTTTGAGCTTTTCAACGGGATCGAACATTCCGCCAACGTGGCGAAATCGCCCGCCCCGCGCTAGTCTGAAACGCGCTCCCGGAGGCCCGCGCTTTCGGCGCTTATTTCACACTTGCCGCGAGCGCGCGAAGTTCCTGGTCGAGTTGCCGCCCGTCCTCCGGGCGCAGGACTCTCCGCGCCCGCTCCAGTGCCTGACGTGCCTCCGTTTTCCGTCCCTGCCCGGCCAGCCGCAGGACGAACGGTTGCACGATTCGGTCGAAAAACTCCATGCCGGCGCCGTGGCCGTATTGATCGACCACCCGGTTGTAGGCGCGCACCTGTTCGGCGGGTGGTTGCGTGGCCACGGCGCGTTCCAGCGTCTCCGCAAGTTGTGCCACGCTCAGGTCGCTGCGCCGCTTTTGAAACTTCCGCGCCAGCAGGCGTTCTTCGTTATCGGCCGCGCTTGTCTCGCCGCGTGCGCGCAGCAGGCCGATCGCCTCGTTCAGGAAACGCACATTGAGGTCGGGATAACGTTGGAACGCCGCGGCCGCCTCGCGCAGCGTCGCTTCGCGTTCCCGAAGATCGGCGCCGGCGGGTTGCTGCGCGGCCAGCAGCGTCTGCCAGGCGGCGAGGTGGCGGCGCTCGTAATTGACCGCCTTCCGCGCCGCCCGCACCGCGTCGGCAGCCCGGCCGAGTTCGAGCAACTCGGCTGCCATGAGAGCGTGGATCCGCGCCTGCGCGAACGTCGGCAGCAACCGGAAGCCTTCCGCGAGGAAGCTGATCTCGTGATCACTGATATCCGCCCAGGTCTGCGGGTCAAAGGCCACGCCCGAAACGTAGCGTTGCTCGGCGTAGCGTCCCGCGTCCATCTGCCAGCGCCGCTGGCCGTCGAGAAAGCCAAACCACGCATGACGGCCGTCCAGGCCGGCGCCGCGAAATATCAGCGTCGGCACGCCGCGGGCCTTGCCCGCTTGCGCCGCGAAATACGCCTGATCCACGCAGATGCCGCCGCGGGCGAGAATCGTTGGAAGCGCGTAGTCGTTCTCCGCCCAGTTCATTTCTCCGGCCTGGAGGCGATCGGTGCGATAGGCGACGGCATCGTAGGCTTTTGCGAGCTGGGAAAGCGGCAGGCGCAATGACTGCTGCGCCCAGACAAGTTCCGGGAATGGCGCGCTCACATCGACGACAAACTTGAGTTCGCCCGCCTCGAGCCGCGCGATCCGGTGGAGCGTGCGGTTCTGCCGGTCGGCGTCAGTCCAGAAACGAAACGCCGTGAGCGGATCCGGCAGCCGGCGAGGCACGAGTCGCGCGTCCACCTGGCCGTGAGGCCAGCCCGGTGGGGGCGGCACGTCGTAAACCACCGCGATCGCCAGCGCGAGAGATGTGTAGTTGGAGAACAACGACACATCGGCTGCGTGCAGAGTGTCCAGGACCCCGAGCACCGCGGGCATGTAGTCATAGGGCGAGACGAGATCGAAGAACGCCCGCGAGAATGCCCGGTTCTCCAGCAGCCAGGCACCCAGTTGCGGTGACACGCACGCGCTGAGCGGGGCGTCCGGCACGTCGTAGCGCCGCCGCATATTGGGATGTCCGAGCCGCGCCGCATTGAGCGCATCGATCCAGCGACTAACGAAGCCCCCTTGTTTCTCGCCAAACAGCCGCGCCCAGCGAGCGACCAGCAGCCACGAATCAGCCGCTTCAAGACGGTCGCGCGCGTAGGCCGCCAGGGCCGCGTCGCGTGCAGCGGCTTCGACCACCGGCCAGCCGTCCGCTGCGGCGATGGATCGCAGGGCTGCGAGGCGCGCCGGTTTCGGCGGATCAGCGGCCTCCCCTGGCGGGATCGACCACTCCGCGCGCGCAAGCGCCGTCGCCACCAGCAGCGCGAGCGTAAAGAGGAAGCGGAGACCCATGCGGCATGGGATGAAACCGCCGCCACGTTGGCAACTCCTGGGAGCGCGGGCGGCCGCCCGCATTTTCCGGATTGCAGCCAGCGGAGCGCGCGCTCCCACCCTGCTCACCGCGTGCGTCGGGCGTAGCTGCCGCGCTTCTTGCGCCGGGCTCCGGGCGTGTCGGCGGCGGGACGGGACAGCTTCTTGAAGTCGCCGCTTCTGAGGGCGTTGATCTGGTCGCGCAGCAGGGCGGCGCGCTCGAACTCGAGCTTCGCCGCGGCTTCGGTCATCTCGTTCTCCAACTCCGCGATAACTGCCGCGACATCTTCAGCCCCCGCCTCGGCAACCGCGTCCTGTTCGTCCTCGCGTCCGGATCCATCATAAACATGCAGACTCGCCTGCGCCGCCCGCCGGACGCTGCGCGGGGTGATGCCGTGCTCCTGGTTGTAGGCCAGCTGCTTCGCCCGGCGGTAGCTCGTGATCTCGATCGTGCGCCTGATCGATTCCGTCTGCTGGTCGGCGTAGAAAATCACGCGCCCCTTTTCGTGGCGGGCGGCGCGCCCGGCGGTTTGGATAAGCGACGTCTCGCTGCGGAGAAAACCCTCCTTGTCGGCGTCAAGGATCGCAACCAGCGCCACCTCCGGCAGGTCGAGACCCTCGCGTAGCAGATTGATCCCTACAAGCACGTCGAAGTTGCCGAGACGCAGGTTGCGGAGGATCTCCACGCGCTCGATGGCATCGATGTCGGAGTGCAGGTATTCGACGCGGATCTTCGCCTCGCGGAGATAGGCCGTCAGGTCCTCGGACAACCGTTTGGTGAGGGTCGTCACGAGCACGCGTTCGCCCGACTCGACCGCCGCCTTGATCTCGCCGATGAGGTTTTCGACCTGGCCCTTCGTCGGACGGAGGACGATCTCGGGGTCGAGCAAGCCGGTGGGCCGGATGAGCTGCTCCGCGACGATCGTGGAGCGCTCCAGCTCATACTTGGCCGGCGTCGCCGATACGTAAAGGGTCTGGCCGGTGATGTGCAGGAACTCGTCGAAGCTCTGCGGGCGGTTGTCGAGGGCCGAGGGCAGGCGGAACCCGAAGTCGACGAGCACCTGCTTGCGCGCGCGATCGCCGTTGTACATGCCTCCGATCTGGGGAATGGTGGCATGGCTCTCGTCGATGAAGAGCAGAAAGTCCTTCGGAAAGAAATCCACGAGGCAGGTGGGCCGTTCGCCGGGCCGACGGCCGGAGAGGTGCATCGAGTAATTCTCGATGCCGTTGCAGAAGCCCATCTCCTGCAGCATCTCGAGGTCGTAGTTGGTGCGCATGCGAATGCGCTGCGCCTCGAGGTAAAGCCCCTTGTTCTCGAAATGGGCCACGCGCTCGTCGAGCTCGCGCTTGATGCCCGCGATCGCGGCGTCGAGCTTGCCCTTGGTCGTGACGTATTGATTTGCCGGATATAAATCGAACTGATCGAGCGGCCGGATGACCGAGCCGGTGAGCGGATCGAACTCGCTGATCGCCTCGACGTCGTCGCCCCACAGCTCGACGCGCAGCGCCGACTCGCTGTAAGCCGGCATGATGTCGACCACGTCGCCGCGCACGCGGAAGCGACCGCGTTTCAATTCGTAGTCGTTGCGCTCGTAAAGATTGTCCACCAGGCGCTCGAGCAGCTTGCCCCGGCCGATCGGCTGTCCGCGCCGCAGCTCGATCCGCAGCGTCGTGAAATCCTCGGGCGAGCCCAGGCCGTAGATGCACGAGACCGAGGCGACCACGATCACGTCGCGTCGCGACACGAGGGCGCTGGTCGCCGCGATGCGGAGGCGCTCTATCTCCTCGTTGATGGATGAATCCTTTTCGATGTATGTGTCGCTCGAGGCGATGTAGGCCTCCGGCTGGTAGTAATCGTAATAGCTGACGAAATACTCGACGGCATTCTCGGGGAAAAAGTTCTTGAACTCGGAGTAGAGCTGCGCGGCGAGGGTCTTGTTGTGGGAGATGATCAACGTCGGCCGGTCCAGGCGCGCGATGACATTGGCCATCGTGAAGGTCTTGCCCGAGCCCGTCACGCCGAGGAGCGTCTGGTGCTTGTTGCCCGCCTGGATCGAGCGCACGAGCGTCTCGATCGCCTGGGGCTGGTCACCGGTGGCCTCGTAGTCGGCGTTGAGTTTGAAGAGCATCCCCTATTCAGAAGCCAGAAAACGCAGAAAGGCTAGTCCTGCGCTACATCCCCAATCCTTGCGACGTCACGGGCGTTTCCGCCGGAGGCGGCTGGCGCTAGGCGTCGAACAAGTCGAGCAAGTCTCTCACCTGCAACTCGTCCAGCCGGGCGACCACGCGATCGCAGTGCGGCCGAAGCGCGTCCGCCGGATGTGTCGTGGCGACGCCGATCGCCCGCATGCCGCCCGCCCGCGCGGCCTCAAGTCCCGAAAACGCGTCTTCAAGCACCACGCAGTGGTGGGGCTCCCGCCCGATACGCGCCGCCGCCTTCAAAAACACCTCGGGGTGCGGCTTGCCATGGGTCACGTCGTCCGCAGCCACCGCACCGGCGAACCATTCGCGCAGTCCGGTCCGGGCGCAGATGATTTCGATGTTTTCGCGCTCCGTGGAGGAGCCGATGCAGCACGGCACCCCGGCCGCCCGCAGGCGCGCGAGGAAATCGACGACTCCCGGCAGCACGGTCACGCCGGTCTCGCGCACGACCTCGCGATAGAGTGCCTCCTTGCGGCGGGAAAGCCGTTCGACCTCCGCCAGCCCCTCCGTCCAGCCGAGGATCTGCGGGATGATCACGTCGTTCTTCTTGCCAAAGCCCGCCTTGAAGTGGCCCGGCGGAAGCGTCCGGCCCTCCTCGCGGGCAAGGCGCTCCCAGCTTTCCTCGTGCTGACGCGAGGAGTCGATGACCACGCCGTCCCAATCGAAGATCACACCGAGCCGGGAAGTTGTCGGGGGCATTTGGATACGATTTGTCACAGGCCGAACACCTTCAGCATTCCGCTCCACACGGTCGACCAGAACTTGCCGGGCTTGGCAGTCTCGCCTTCGGTCGAGGTTTCCTGCAGGACGAACAGCCCGGGGCCGGCAAACAGATCATCGAACAGCGGATTCATGTCGCGGTAGTAGCCCCAGAAGGTCTCCGCGCGCACCGGCCGGTAGTCGAGATTCGGCGTGAAGCCGATCGTTGCCAGCTGGTTCGCGCGCCGCGCCGGGCGGCGCCCTTCACGTTCGACGAGCTTTTCCGCCCGCACGCCTCGGCTGCCGGCGACCAGCAGCCGGCAGGGGCCGATAAATTCAAAGAAACGGAACTGCAGCGTGACCCAAGCCTGCCAGCGGAAGAGCTGCCAGCGCCGCCGGATGTTGAGGGGTTGCCCGGCCGGCGTGATCACGCCGGCCAGAAAGCTCGGCCGGAGCACGATCGAGGTCCCCTCGGGCACCGCGATGACCGCGAGCTCCGTGTGCGGGTCCTCGGCGTTGGACAACGTGACGTGAAGCTCGCCGCCGGCGTGCGCGTTGCGCATCTCGACAAGCTCGACCAGGCCGCAGGCGACGCTGGTGAAGGGTATCCGCCAATCCAAGACGAAACGCGTCTTCTTGACCAGTCCCTCGTCACTGGCCTGGAGGAACTTTTCCTTCACGTGAAGCACGTCGCCCGGCCACAGCGCCGTGTCGATCGACACGTGGCTTTCTCCCACCGTCGGCAGCGTCGCAATGTTGTCCGCGAAGCGGATCGGGCGGGTGCGGGCGATCGTGGGAGCGAAGCCGTAATAGAGCAGGAGCTTCCACAGCGTGGGCCCGAGGAAAAACGCGGCGAGGGCGGCGGCAACGTACCACTTCGAGCGCTCCCACGCCTCGCGCAGGTAGTGCGCGGCTTCCGATTTCTCCTGCTCGAGCGCCAGCAACTGGCGCTCGGCCTTGCCGAGCGCGATGTCAATTCCCTCACGCTCCCAGAGCGTATGCGTGGCGGTCTGCTTGAGCTCGCCGATGCGGGTGGTGCTCTTCGCGCGCAGCTCCTGCATGCGCGCGATCTGCTCGGCGTTCGCCCGCTGTTGCTCGCCGTTGCCAAACCACCGCTCCCACCAGCTCTCGAGTTCGCGCAGCGTCGCCATCACCCGCGTGGCGGTTGCAACGCGCTTTTCCTGCGCCGCGATCTCGGCGTGCATCTCCTCGATCCGCTTCTCTATCTCCGCACGCACGGTGCGCAGCCGGTCGCGCTCCTCGCTCAGCGAAGCGAGCCGCTCCGCCCTCCGGGTGTCGAAGTCGACGTGGTCTCGCAAAAACAGCCACATGCCGTACGCCGCCACCCCGAGCACGACGATCAACACGCCGACCGCGAGTTTTTGGAGGAGCCAGGAACCGAGCCGGTAAAGAAACGAATACATCGGCGCGCGGAGTGTGTGACGAGAATCGCGCTGATTTCAATCGCCGTTCGCGGTCTGTTTCCGCGGCGCGAGGCGCCCCTGTCGGCTGTGTCGGGAACCCGCGGTGCGACCGGCCGGAGGCCCTTCCCACGCCGCACATTTATCAAAACTGCATTCGCGAAAATAAGCCGGGGTAACTCCGGCACGCGTATCCGGATGCCGTTTGCAAAGCCCCGCACGTTCGGGCAGCGTCCCCTGATCAACAACCCCCCGCCTTAAATGTCCAAAGTCATCGTTTCGTCTCTTTATGACTCCGATGTATTCAAAATGGCCTGCCGTCAGTTCGACAAGGCCGCCGACGCGATCAGCCTTCCCGACGCCATTCGCGATCGCACGAAGTATCCGCGGCGCTGCGTCGCCGTCGCCCTGCCCGTCAAGCGCGACGACGGCAGCGTGACGGTATTCGAGGGCTACCGCGTCCAGCACAGCCTCTCGACCGGCCCGGCCAAGGGAGGCATTCGTTTCGCGCCGCACGTGACCATCGGGGAGGTCGCCGCGCTCGCGATGTGGATGAGCTGGAAGTGCTCCCTCGTCGGCCTGCCGTACGGCGGCGCCAAAGGTGGTGTGATTGTGGATACGAACCGTCTGTCACAGACGGAGCTCGAGCATCTCGCCCGCCGGTACATGCAGGAGCTGATTCCGTTCATCGGGCCGCACGTCGACGTGCCGGCGCCCGACATGGGAACCAACGAGAAAATGATGGGCTGGATGATGGACACGTATTCCAGCCACGTCGGCTACCTCGAGCCGTCGATCATCACCGGCAAGCCGATCGCGCTCGGCGGGTCGCAGGGCCGGCGCGAGGCGACTGGCGCGGGCGTCGCGTATCTTGTGAAGCGATACCTCGAGGACCTGAAGATCCCGCTCAAGAAAACGACCGTGGCGATCCAGGGTTTCGGCAATGTCGGCAGCGAGACGGCCATCGCGCTCGAGGCATACGGCGCAAAGATCATCGCGATCTCCGACTACACGACGGGCATCCACAATCCGAAGGGCATCAACATCAAAAAGGCCCTCGCCTACGTGAAGTCGCAACGCGTACTCAAAGACTTCGACGGCGGCGATGAAATCTCCAACGACGAGCTCCTCACGTTGAAGTGCACCGTGCTCGTGCCCGCGGCGCTCGAGCGCGTGATCACGCCGGCCAACGCCGCAAAGCTGCAGTGCCGGGTGCTCGCGGAAGCCGCCAACGGTCCCACCACCAACCAGGCGGACAAGATCATCGATGACCGCGGCGACATCGAGATCATCCCCGACGTGCTCTGCAACGCCGGCGGCGTCGTCGTCTCCTACTTCGAGTGGCTCCAAAATCTGCAGAGCTACTACTGGGAGCGCGACGAGGTGATGCAGAAGCTCTACACGATCCTCGATCGCGCCAAGGACTCGGTCGATTACCAGAAGCGCAAGTTCAAGTTCAGCCGCCGGCTCGCCGCCCTTACCCTCGGCATCCAGCGCGTCGCCGACGCCAAACAGAGTCGCGGGCTGTTCCCGTAAGCACGAGCCGGGGCGGGACATGCCGCCCCACGATCGGCTTCACGGCGGCCCCAAGGCGCGGGCGTGGCCTGTCCGTTCACTTCCGCTCGCGCGCGAAATAGCTGTTGAATTCCCCCTGCAGCGCCGGCGCGTAGAGCAGGCTGTTGATCAGCAGGCGTGTGGTCGCATGCCAGACCTGACGATAGCCGGGCTCGTCGGCGAAGAGCACGACGTGGCCCTGCCCCAGTGGCTCGTCGATCACGGCGGCTGTCTTGCGCAGGAGCTCCTCGGTGTTGTTTTTCCAGACAAAGCCGCTGAGGTGCAGGTCGCCGCCTTCAAACGTCAGCACATTGCTGCCGGTCTTCGTCTTCTTGAAAAACACGTCGGTGTTAACGAGCAGCGGCAGCACGTCGTCTTCGTAGCCGAACGTGATGAAGTGATCGTGATTGACCTTCGCTTTGAAGATCGCGCCGGGCACGGGCAGCGGTTCCTTGGGCCTACTGGATTTCTTGGCGTCCTTGGGCTTCACATCGCTGTTCGCTGGAGCGTCGGTCTCCGCGGGCTTGTCGTTCTCCGACTGCGCCTCTGGCGCGCCCGCGGGCGAGTCCGATGGCGCGGTGTCCAGTTCGTTCGCCTCGTCCTCTTCGTCCTCCTCGTCGCCGTCGTGGTCCTTCTTTTTATCGCGGCCGACAAGTTTGGCCTCCGTGAACTTCACTTTCTCGTCCGCCGCCCACTCGGCAGCGCCGGCGATGCAGACGAGCGTGCCGCCGTCTTCTACCCAGGCCTTGAGCCTCGCCACGCCCCCGTCCCCGATCGCGCGCGCATAGCCGTTTGCGCTGCCGCTCGGAAGTACGATGACGTTGAAATCGGCGAGGCGCCTGCTCGTGAGCGCCTCCGCGGTCAGCGGCACGTAATCGACGCCATAGTCCTTTTCGAAGAGGTAGCGCAACGAACCGTAGCTGGCGGGGCGCACCGGCTCGCCCGCGAGGACGGCCACCTTGGGCGCCTTGAGGGTGAAGGTGCTCTCCGAGCCGACTCCGGTGATTCCGGCGTCTGCAAAGGCCGTGTCGATCGCCCGCACCGTGACGCCCTGCTCAGCGGCAAGGGTCGCCAGGCGCGTGTGCAGGCTCGCCGGGTTGCGTTCGACGCGGGCGATCAACGCGCCGCGCATGAGGTTCTCGCCGCCCGCATTCAGCGGACGCACGGCGGTGGCGAGACGGTAGCCTTCGCCGAGAAGCTGCAAGGCGAGCCGCAACGCCCCTTCCGTCTCCGGCGTGAACACATAGGCCGTGTTCGCCTTCTTGAGCGGAGGAACGGCGGGCCTGGGTGGCGCCTGGAGCAACTCGCCCTCGACGGCCACGGGCTCGGCGGTCCAGTAGGCCTCGACTCCAAAGGTGAGCGGCAGCGCCCAGGCGGTGATGTCGTAGAATTCGTAGTCCTCTTTTTCCACGTTTTCGCCGCGGAGCTCGTTGCGCGCACGTTTCTCTTCCTGGCGGGCAACAAATTCCTTGTCCTGTGGAGTCTCGATCTCGAGCAGCGCCTTCGCCACGCGGCCGTTGGGCTGCGCGAGATCGATCACGTAGCTGCCGGCGGC
>DASWVO010000139.1:0-21540 GCA_036406235.1 Opitutaceae bacterium | reverse complement strand
CGTACGAGATCATGAATTTTCTCTTTCGTGTATTTCGTGTGTTTCGTGGGCCAACTCCTCCTCTTTCCCGATGATTCAGCCTGCCAAACCCGAGCTCGTGACCGTCAACATCGACGGCAAGGAGATCGCCGTGCCGAAGGGCACGAACGTGATCGAGGCCGCCCGCTTGGTCGGGGTCGACGTGCCGCATTACTGCTACCATCCGAAGCTCTCGGTCGTGGGCAATTGCCGCATGTGTCTCATCGAAATGGGCATGCCCGCCGTCGACCCGGCGACGAAGCAGCCGATCATGGACCCGGCCACCGGCAAGCAGCGCATCAACTGGATCCCGCGTCCGCAGATCGGTTGTGCGACCAACGCCACGCCCGGCCTGCACGTCCGCACCAACACGCCGCTCGTGAAGGACTGCCGCGAGGGCGTGATGGAGTTCCTCCTCATCAACCACCCGCTCGACTGCCCGATCTGCGACCAGGCCGGTGAGTGCAAGCTGCAGGAGCAGGCCACCGGCTACGGCCGCGGCTACTCGCGCTTCATCGAGAAGAAGAACGTAAAGCCGAAGCGCACGCTGCTCGGGCCGCGCGTCATGCTCGACGACGAGCGCTGCATCCTCTGCTCGCGCTGCATCCGTTTCTCCAAGGAGATCGCCAGGGACGACGTGCTCGGCTTCATCGACCGCGGCAGCTACAGCACGCTCACGTGCTACCCCGGCAGGAAGCTCGAGAACAACTACTCGCTCAACACCGTCGACATCTGCCCGGTCGGCGCGCTCACCTCGACGGACTTCCGTTTCAAGATGCGCGTCTGGTTCCTCAAGCAGACGAACAGCATCGACACCGAAAGTAGTGTCGGTGCCAATACGGTCGTCTGGTCGCGCGAGGGCGTGATCTACCGCATCACCCCGCGCCGCAACGACGAGGTGAACGACACGTGGATGGCCGACAGCGGCCGCGTGCTTTACAAGGAGGTCGCCGCCACGAACCGCCTCAACCGCGTCAAGGTGCACGGCGCGGACAGCGCGCTCGACATCGCGATCAACACCGCGGGCGAGCTGCTCAAGACGAGCATCGGCTATGCCGCCGTCGTCGGCTCCGGCCGCAGCTCGGTCGAGGAGCAGTTCCTCACCAGGAAGCTGGCCGAGGCGCTCAAGGCTTCGACGCATCTCGTGGCGCGGGTGGGGGAGGGCGACAAGCTCCTCATCTCCGCCGACCGGAACCCGAACACCCGCGGCGCGCTGGTCACCGGTCTCATTTCGGCGCTGCCGGAGCAGAAGCTCACGGCGCTCGCGGCCGCGATCGACGCCGGCAAGATCAAGACGATCGTCGCCGTCGGCGAGGATCTCGCCGCCGCCGGCCTCACCGCCGCGCAGCTCGCCAAGGTGTCGATCATCTATCTCGGCACGCACGCCAACGCGACGAGCGCGGCCGCCAAAGTCGTGCTCCCCACGCACCTGGTATTCGAGAAGGCCGGCACGTTCGTGAACCAGCAGTTCCGCCTGCAGAAATTCGCGAAGGCCGTTCCCGCTCCCGCGGGCACCGTCGATGATCTCGCAGCGCTTTCGAAGCTCATCGCCGCCGTCCCGGGCGCCGTCGCGCCCGCGGGCGAGGTGAACGCGCTCTGGAAGACGCTCGCCGCCGAGATCCCCGCGCTCGCGACCGCCTCGTATTCGAATCTCCCCGACACCGGCCTGCTGCTCGACGGCACGCCGTGGACGAGCCTGCCCTTCGTCGAGGCCGAGACGCTTCACTACAAGCCCGCGCAGCCGGCCGCTGCCGTTGCCACCGCATGAAGACTTCCCTGGGAGCGCGGGCGTCCCGCCCGCAATTGGTTTCGGAAGCGGGCGAGAGGCCCGCGCTCCCGGGTTCGTCCACGCCATTCTACCACTAAAATGGTCGATCTCTTCTTCTCCCTCCCGATCTGGGCGCAAGCCGCCCTCAAGGGCCTCGCCGTCATCGCGGTGATCATCCCCATCGCCGGCGCGTGCTCGCTCGCCGAGCGCAAGGTCTCCGCGTGGATCCAGGGCCGCCCCGGTCCCAACCGCGCCATCGTGCCGTGGGTCGCGTGGATTCCGTTCCTCGGAAAATTCCTCCAGCGGCTCGGCCTCTTCCACATGATGGCCGACGGCGGCAAGCTGATCTTCAAGGAAGACGTCGCGCCCGGTCACGTTAACAAGTTCTACTATTATCTCGCGCCGCTGATCGGCCTCGTGCCGGCGCTTACGACCGTGACCGTCGTGCCGTTCGGCGCGTATTGGGACGCAGTGGCCGGCGTGATGAAGCCGATCATTCTCGCCGACGTCGACGTCGGCCTGCTGGCGGTCTTCGCCGTGTCGTCGCTCGGCGTCTATTCGCTGATCATCGCGGGCTGGGCGTCGAACTCGAAGTATCCATTTCTTGGAGGCGTGCGCGCCTCGGCCCAGCTCATCTCGTATGAGCTCTCGATGACGCTGTCGGTGCTGCCGGTGTTCCTCTGGGTCAACGCCCCGGGCACGCAGGGCACGCTGAGCCTCTTCGACGTCGTGCAGACGCAGAGCCAGCCGGGTTTCCTCGGCGGCATGTGGTATGTATTTCTCATGCCGGTGTCGGCCTTCGTTTTCCTCGTCGCGCTCTTCGCCGAGACGAACCGCCAGCCCTTCGACATGCCGGAGTCGGAGGCCGACCTCGTGGGCGGCTTCCACACCGAATACGGCGAGTTCAAGTGGTCGCTCTTTTTCGTCAACGAATACGCCCACATGACCGTCGGCTCGGGCATCTTCGTGCTGCTCTTCCTCGGCGGCTGGAATCCGCTGCCGTGGGTGCCGCTCGCGCCGCTCATCGCCAGCCTGCCGGTGTGGCTCGGCGGCCTGATCGCGATCGCGGTCTTCATGGCGAAGGTCCTCTTCTTCATCTTCTTCTTCATGTGGGTGCGCTGGACGCTCCCGCGTTTCCGCTACGACCAGGTGATGAAGCTCGGCTGGCAGAAGCTCCTGCCCCTGGCGATCGGCAACCTGATCTTCTACGCCCTCGTGATCGCGCTGATCGAAAAGCGCGTCTGATCACCCGAACACTTCCGCGCCATGGCCGTCATCCACGTCGAACGCAAACCGCTCACCTTCGCCGAGCGCACCTACCTCCCCCAGATCGTCGGGGGAATGAGGACGACCCTCCGCCATCTCTTCGCCCCGAAGGAGACGCTCGAGTATCCCGAGCAGCGCCCGGCCATCCCGACGGGCTACCGCGGCGTGCCCACGCTGGTGAAGGACCCGAACGGACGCGAGAAGTGCGTCTCGTGCCAGCTCTGCGAATTCGTCTGCCCGCCGAAGGCGATCCGCATCACGCCCGGCGAGATCCCGCCCGACGCGCCGACCTCCCACGTCGAAAAGGCGCCGCAGGAGTTCGAGATCGACATGCTCCGCTGCATCTACTGCGGCCTGTGCCAGGAAGTCTGCCCCGAGGAGGCGATCTGGCTGCAGAACGTGTATTCGACCACCGGTTACACCCGCGAGGAGATGGTCAACAACAAGCAGAAGCTCTACGAGCTCGGCGGCACGCTGCCCGACTCGCACTTCAAGTGGGACAAGAAGAAGGCCGCCGAGGAGGCCGGCAACGCGCACTGAGGCTGAACCAAAAGGAGCGAGCATCGAGTAGCGAGGAGCGAGCTTAGGAATTCTCCGAGCCACGCCAGCGCACCTCGATCCCTCCTCGCTCCTCGATTCCCACTCCTCGCTCCTTTTCTTTCCATGTCCGACGTCCTCTTTTACCTCTTCGCGTTCTTCACGGTGGCCTGCGCCGTGGCCGTGGTGTTCAACCGCAACGCGGTGAACTCCGCGATGTTCTTCCTGATGAGCCTGGTGGGCGTTGCGGGCCTCTTCGTGATGCTCGACGCGTTCCTCCTGGCCGTGCTGCTCGTGCTCGTCTACGCGGGCGCGGTCGTCGCGCTGTTCCTCTTCATCATCATGCTGCTCGACGTGCAGGGCGGCACGCGCAAGCCCTTCACGAAGTCGACCATTGCCGCCAGTACGCTCGGCGCCGCGCTCCTCGTCCTCGGCCTCGCCTCCTTCTCGAAGGCGGCGCAGTTCGAGACCGCCGACCTCGCCACGGTCGCCCCGGTCGGCGCCACGCTGCGCAATTACGCGACGCAGCTCTTCACCACCTACCTGCTCCCGGTGCAGGTCGTCGGCTTCCTGCTCCTGATCGCCATGCTCGGCGTGATCGTGCTCAGCAAACGTTTCGAAGGCCTGGAGGACGTGAAATGACCGTCGGACTTTACCATTACCTGATGCTGGCCGCGGCGCTCTTCGCCATCGGCTTCTTCGGCGTGCTGCTGCGCAAGAACACGCTGGTGATCTACATGTGCCTCGAGCTCATGCTCGTCGCCTCGACCGTAGCGCTGGTGGCGTTCTCGCGCTTCAACGGCACGATGGATGGCAACGTCTTCGTCTTCTTCATCCTCACCGTGGCCGCGGCCGAGGTGGCCGTCGGCCTGGCGATCATCGTGGCGCTGTTCCGCAAGCGCCTGACCGTGCAGGTGGAGGAACTCAACGCGTTGAAGAACTGATTCACCCATGACGATGCTTCAGCACGCCATCCTCGCTCTGGTCCTGCCGCTTGGCTCCGCGGCCATCATCGCGCTCTTCCTGCGGCGCGCGGGAAAAATCGCAGCCGCCCTTTCGACCGCCACCGCCGGTGCGATCGCGGTGATCGCGGTGATCCTCGCGATGCACGGCGAGCGCTTCGAAGCGTCCGCCGAGTGGCTTCGCCTCGGCGAGTTCTCGCTTTCGCTCGGCGTCAAGTTCGACGACCTCGCGGCGCTGATGCTCTCGATCGTCGGCGTCGTCGGCTTCTGCATTCACCTGTTCTCCGTCGGCTACATGGATGACGACGGTGCCAAGGGCCGGTTCTTCGGCGGCCTCTCGATCTTCATGTTTTCGATGATCGGCATCGTGCTCGCCGACAATCTGTTCATGATGTTCATCTTTTGGGAGCTCGTCGGCTTCAGCTCCTGGCTGCTGATCAACCACTACTGCCTCAAGCAGAGCGCGGCCGATGCCTCGAAGAAGGCTTTCATCGTCAACCGCATCGGCGACTTCGGTTTTCTCCTCGGCATCCTCTGGTGCTACTACGCGTTCGGCACGGTGAACCTCACGGAGCTCGCGGCGAAGGTGCAGGGCGGAGCGGTCGTGGTATCCGCGATTCCGCTACTCCTTTTCTGCGGCGCGGTCGGCAAGTCGGCGCAGATGCCGCTGCACGTGTGGCTGCCCGACGCCATGGAGGGCCCGACGCCCGTCTCCGCGCTCATCCACGCCGCCACCATGGTCGCGGCCGGTGTTTACATGCTCTGTCGCATCCACGCCCTCATGGTCGCCGAGGCGCTGCAAGTCATCATGTGGGTCGGCACGCTCACGGCGCTCTACGCCGCCCTCTGCGCGATCACGCAGCGCGACATCAAGAAGGTCCTGGCCTACTCCACGCTTTCGCAGCTCGGCTACATGGTCGCGGCCTTCGGTCTCGGTTCGCTCGAAACCGTGCACGGCGAAGGCGCGGGCACGCACGTGATGACGATCGCCGCCGGCGTCGGCGCCGCGATGTTCCACCTCACGACGCACGCCTTCTTCAAGGCCCTCATGTTCCTTGGCTCCGGTTCCGTGATCCACGGCTGCCATCACGAGCAGGACATCTTCAAGATGGGCGGCCTGGCGAAGAAGATGCCCGTGACGTTCGTCACCTTCACGATCGGCGTGCTCGCGATCGTCGGTCTGCCCTTCCTTTCGGGCTTCTACTCGAAAGACGCCATCCTCCACCTCGCGCAGGAGAAGAACTCGGCGGTCTTCACGATCCTCACGATCACCGCCGTCCTCACCTCGTTCTACATGGTCCGCATGTGGCGCATCGTGTTCTTCGGCGCGCCCCGCAGCGAGGAAGCTTCGCACGCGCACGAGAGCGGCCTCACGATGACGATTCCGCTGATCGTCCTGGCGTTCCTGTCGTTGGTCGGTGGCTACACGCACGGCCCCCTTTCTTTTCTCTACGGTCACGCGTTCGACGGCGTCTGGTCGCAGATCCCGCATGCCGAGGGTCTGAACGTCTACCTGATGAGCCTTGGCATCCTCGTGGTCGGCGCGGGGGCGGCCCTGGTGCTCTACAAACCCGCGGCGACCGACGCGCTCGAGCAGAAATCTCCCGGACTCTTCAGCGGGCTCGGGTTGCTCAAGGAGTCGTTCGACGCCGCCTACAACTACTACGTGGCCAAGATCCAGCAGCGTTTCGCGATGCTGCTCAATTTCCTCGAGCAGATCTTCCTCGCGGGCCTGATCATCCGCGGTCTCGCCGGCATCGCGGGCCTTGTCGGCCTCGGCGTCCGCGCGCTGCACGTCGGCAGCCTGCATGCCTACGTTTACTGGTTCCTGCTGGGCGCCGTGCTCGTGTGGGGCTTTGCCGCCGGCCTGTTCTGAACCCGCCATGCCGACTGTTGTGCATCGTCTTTTTCCTGTAGGAGCGCGCTCGCGCGCGATTGGGAGCGCGGGCGGCCCGCCCGCTCTTCCCGAATTGCGGGCCAGCGGCCCGCGCTCCCAGGAAAATCGCGCGCAAGCGCGCTCCTACCTTCCGATCCGTTCGCTCCACGCGTGATGAACACTCTTCCTGTCGACCTCCTGTTGTTGTCCATCGCGACGCCGCTCGCCGTGGCTCTGGCCATCGCCCTGGGCCTGCCGAAACGCTTTTCGGTGAAACTCGCCTACGTCGGCTTCGGCGTGCCGGCGCTCATCGCGCTGTACCTGTGGAGCCAGTTCGGCGCCGCGCCGCAGCACGAGTCCTACGCGTTCTTCACGACGTATGACACCGGCCTGAAAAACCTCGGCATCCAGCTCCTCCTCGGCCTCAACGGCATCTCGATGCCGCTTTACGTCATGGCCGGCCTTGTCGGCCTCGCCGCGGGACTCTACGCGATCCAGTCCGGCGCCGAGCGCCTCAAGATCTACCTGATGCTGCTCCTCGTCATGCAAGGCGGCTTGATGGGCGTCTTCGCCAGCGTCGACGTGTTCTTCTTCTACTTCTTCCACGAACTCGCGCTGATCCCGACCTTCATCATGGTCGGCATCTGGGGCGGACGCGACCGCAGCTACGCGGCGATGAAGATGACGATCTATCTGACCGCGGGCGCGATGCTCTCGTTGGTCGGGTTGATCGCCCTCTACATCAAGAGCGGGGCGGAGACGTTCGACCTCATCAGCCTGCGCGCCGACATCGCCGCCAACGGCATCCGCGCCAGCACGCAGAATTACATCTTCGGCCTGCTCATGTTCGGCTTCGGCACGCTCGTGTCGCTCTGGCCGCTGCACACGTGGGCGCCGCTCGGCTACGGCGCCGCGCCCAGCTCGGCTGCGATGCTTCACGCCGGCGTGCTGAAAAAATTCGGCCTCTACGGTCTGATCCAGGTCGCGCTGCCGCTGCTGCCGCTCGGCGCGGCGACGTGGGCCAAGCCCCTCGCGATCCTCGGCGTCGTCGGCAACGTGCTCGTCGTCGGCATCATCACGATCGCGCAGCGCGACCTGAAGCAGATGGTCGGTTACAGCTCGGTCATGCACATGGGCTATGCCTTTCTCGGCATCGCCTGCGTCTCGACCGTCGGCGCCGGCGGCGTGGTGCTGATGATGGTGGCGCACGGCTTGTCGGTGGCGCTGTTGTTCCTCCTTTCGACGAGCGTGTATCACCGTACGCAGACCTTTGACCTCGGCGAGATGGGCGGACTTGCCCAGAAAGCGCCGGTGCTCGCGGCCTTCTTCGTCACCGCGACCTTCGCGAGCGTCGGCCTGCCCGGCCTCGCCAACTTCTGGGGCGAGCTCACGATCTTCGTCGCCGCGTGGAAATTCTCGCCGGCGCTCACGGCGGTTGCGGTCGGCGGCGTGATCATCTCCGCGATCTACGGCCTGCGCGCCGCCGCGCGCGTGTTCTTCGGTCCGGCCAGCGACGCCTTCGCCAAGGTCTCCGCCGACAAACCCGAGTCGGTCGTCGATCTCCGCTGGAGCGAGAAGCTGCCCGCGCTCATCCTGATCGCGGCGCTCTTCTTCGTCGGCTTCTGGCCGAAGTCGCTCTCCACGCCGCTCAACTCCGCGCTCGAGGCCATCTACCCGGCGCTCAAGGCCCTGCCGGCGCAGGTCGCCACCAAGTAACCACCGCCTTTCGACGTCATGGACGCCACCACCCTGCAAGGCCTCGCGGCCAACAACGCCTGGGCTGCCATCGCCCCCGAGCTCATGCTCGGCTGCATCGCGCTGTTCCTGCTCGTGCTCGAGATCATGCTGCCGAGGGCGCAGCACAAGGTCATCCCCTCGTTCGCGCTCGTGGGCCAGCTCGCGGTGCTCATCTGGGTCGCCTACGATTATCGCAACGTGTTCCTCGGGCAGGAGACGTTCAACGGCCTCCTCCTGCACACGGGCGCCGGGCAGTTCATGCGCGTGTTCTTCCTGATTGCCTCGGTGCTGGTGACGATTCTCGGCGCGGTGGCCCTCGCGAAGCAGAAGATGCCGCGTATCGAGTTTTTCCATATCGTGCTCGTCGTCACCGCGGCGATGATGCTCCTCGCGCAGAGCAACCACTTCGTGATGCTCTTCGTCGCGCTCGAGACGGTGACGGTCGGCTTCTACATCCTCGTCAGCTACACGCGCACCAACCCGCTCTCGCTGGAGGCCGGCCTCAAATACCTGATCATGGGCGCGCTCAGCTCGGCGATGCTGCTCTTCGGCATCGTGCTGCTCTACGGTGTGGCGGGCAACCCGGCGCTGCCGGGCGCGTCGGCGGAGGCGATGAACTTCACGGCGCTGCGCGTCTTCCTGCAGGCCAATCCCGACAATCTCCTCGCCAGCATCGGCATCGCGCTCGTGCTCGCGGGCGTGGCGTTCAAGATCGGCGCGTTCCCCTTCCAGATCTGGATCCCCGATGTTTATCAGGGCGCACCGACGCCCGTGACGGCGTTTCTCGCCGTCGCCTCGAAGGCGGCCGGCTTCGCGGTGCTGATGACGCTCGTGTATGTGTTCGCTCCCTACCAGCACGTCGTGACGCCGGTCCTCTCGATCATGGCGGCGGCCACGATCCTCTTCGGCAATTTCGCCGCGCTCACGCAGCACAACGTGAAGCGCCTCATCGGCCTCTCGGGCGTGTCGCACGCCGGTTACCTGCTGCTCGGCGTCGTCGCCTCCCCGAGCCAGCCGCTCGCGGTCGGCGCAGTGTACTTTTATCTCTTCGCCTACCTGCTCGCGTCGTTCGCCGTGTTCGGCGTGATGACGCACGTCGCCGGCGTCGATGACGCCGATCAGGAGCTCGACCACTACAGCGACCTGGCGAAGACGCATCCCTTCCTCGCGGCCGTGCTCGCCGTCGGCCTCGGCTCGCTCGCCGGCATCCCGCCGCTCGCCGGCTTCATGGGCAAGCTCTTCATCTTCATCGCGGCGTTCAAGGCCGGCCTCTTCTGGCTGCTCGCGCTCGCGATCGTCGGCGTGGTGGTCTCGATCTACTACTACTTCGGCTGGATCAAGGCCGCGTTCTTCGCGACGTGGCGGGCGCCGCTCCTCGAGGGCGAAACCGACACGACGCCGCCGCGCACCGAGGTGAGCCTCGTCGCTGGCGCCGCGCTCGCGACGCTCGCCCTCGCCTCGATCGTCCTGGGCTTCTACCAGGGCCCGCTCGGCGAGTGGCTGGTGCTGCGCTGAGCCGTAGAAATTCAGTTGAGAGTTGAGAGCTGAGAGTTGAGAGCCTGACAGCCTGCGCCTTGCGCCGAAAACGGCGACGGCCGCTACTTTTCGAACGCCGGGCGTGATGGCCCGGCGTTTTTTTATTGGCCGGTAGGGTCCGACCTCCGGGCGGACCGCTTCAGCGTGCGAGTGTCGAAGACGGCCCGCTCTGAGATCGGGCCCTACCGACTCTGTCGTGCCAGGTGCTGAGGTGATTGCTTCTTCTCGGCCTGGCTTTACCCCATTTCTCCGTTCCCTTTTTGCGACTTTTCGTGCCTTTTCGTGGCAATCCTCCGATGCGCATTACCGGCCTCGCTATCGTCCCGCCTCCGACCGCTGCCGATCTCCCCAAGGTCACCCCCGAGCTGCTCGCCTCCGTGCTCGCGCGCTACTCCCGCAGCAACGATGGGCTGGCCAACATTCTTGCCAAGGTCGACATCGCCAATCCCGACGCGTCGATCGACCGCATCCTGAAGTTTGTCGACTACGGCCACGCTTCGATCGGCGGCCTGACCGGCGGCCTCGCGATCGCGCTCGACGGCGTTTCGATGTGGCTTGCCTACAAGATCTTTGAGATCGCGCAAATGGCCGACGGCCAGGAGTCGAGCACGCGCTATATCACGATGGACGCGGCCAACCTCCCGGCCGCCGCCGAGCTGGGCGTCCCCGACGATCTCGCGGTGCGCTGGCGGGCGGTGATGGGCAACGCGTTCGCGTCCTACAATTCCGAATACACGCGCCTCGACGCGCTCGCGACCGCCGAGCCGGAGCGCGTGCGCCTGCCGGCCGACGCCAGGCCCGCCGTCGTCACGCGCCTGCGCAAAAACTACGCGTTGGACCGCGCCCGCTACTTCATCCCGCTCGCCACGCGCACCAATCTCGGCCTCGTGCAGAGTTCGCGCATGTGGGCGCAGACGGTGAAGCACCTCGATTCGCTGCCGCAACCCGAGGCCCGCGCCGCCGCGAAGCTCATCCGCGACGAGCTGCTCAAACAGTCGCCGCGCCTCATGCGCCACAGTTCGGCGGAGAAGTCCTATCAGGAACAGGCCGCGCAGGAGCTCGCCACGAGCCTGTCGCTCGGCCTCTCCCGGCTGTCGACCGCACGGCTCGCCGACGACGTGTGGGTGCACGTCGATCGCGCCACGCCGCCCTTCCTGCCGGAGATGCAGCCCGTGCCCGAAGCGCTGCGCCACCGCGCCAACCGCTACGGTTACCAGGGCACCGCGACCCGACGCATGCGAGTGGCCTTTGCGTGGAACAACCTGGCGATCGCCGAGCTGCGCGACCTCAACCGCCACCGCACCGGCCACCGCTACACCCCGCTGATTCAGGCCGGGTTTTATCTGCCGCCCGAGATTGCGCCCGCGCCGCACCAGACCCTGCTCGACGAACAGGCCGCGCTCACCCGCGAACTGCTGGAACGCGGGTCGCCGGCCTACGTGTATTCGCTGCTGCTCGGCGCGCAGACGCCGTTTGAGCACAGCACGCAGGCCGACAAGTTCATCTACGAAGCGGAGCTGCGCACCGGGATGGGCGCGCATTTTCGCTACGCCGAGCACCTCAGCGCGGCGCTGCGCGGCTTTTTTGTCCAGGTGCCGGAGGCGCGGGACTGGGTCGTCGAGGGCACGGCCGAGCCAGAATAGACTTGCCGCAACCTGCCGGCGTCCATCGCATTGGCCTGTCCCATGCGGCCCCAGCATCCCCTCGTCCTTGTCACCCTGGCCGTGCTGTTCGCGGCGCCGGCGATGCGAGCCGACGATCCCAGCCGGGTCGACGCGGCCAAGCGCAGCGAGTCGTTCGCCCCGCCCGCGACGACCGTGGCGCCCGGGAAACGCGAACTGCCCAAGGCCGAAGCCGTGCAGGAACGCCGCGCCGCGGCTCCCGAGAAAGTCGAAAAGAAGTCCGCGCCGGCTGCCGGGCGGCGCGCGGCCGTCGATCTCGAGGAGTCGCGCGAAAAGACGATCATCGACAAGCAGACGCGGCCCCGGCCCGAGGCGCCGCCGCGCGAGTTGAACGCCTGGAACAAGGAGCCGGCGCGCATCCAGCCTGGCGCGACGGCCAAGCCGCCCGAATTCGTCGAGCGCTATCAGAGCCGGATGAAGGACGCCGCCGCCGCGGCTTCGCAAAGCAAGCCCGAGCTCGAAAAGCGCACGACGTTCTCGAGCCTGAACCGTTTCGTTTTTCGCAAGAACCAGCCCGAGGGCGACACGATCACGCCGGCCGGCGGCGGCGCCGGGTCGCGCGCGCCCCGGCCTTGAGCCTGCCGCCGTCTCCGCCCGTATGTCGACCTTCCGCGTTCTGCAGTTCAACATGCAGTTCGGCCAGGTGTGGGACAACGACGATCCCGACGGCGCGCCGGTCAACCTCGACGCCGCCATCGCCGAGATCTGGTCGCACGATGCCGACGTGGTGATGCTTCAGGAAGTCGAGCGCGGACAGCCCGGCGGCGTGCAGTTGCATCCACCGCCCAACTACACGCGACTTCGCGCCGCCCTGGCGGATTACGACAGTTTTTTCTCCTATCCGACGGAGGACTCGCGCGAACTGCCCTTCGGCATCGGCCTGGCGATCTTCTCGCGCACGCCGCTGCGCGAGACGTTTCACGAGCAGCTTCCCTCGCCGCCGGTGGAGTTCGATTTTTATGGCGAGCGCACCACGCCGACCGATCGGTTGTTGATCGGCGCGAAGACGACGATCGCCAGCCGGGATCTTCTCCTGCTCAACACGCACCTGCTCGCGTTCTTCATGCTCAAGTCGAGCAGCGAAGTGTACGGCGGGCAGCGCAGTCGCGTGGCGCAGCGGCTGAAGTCAGTGCAGGGGCCGGCGGTGCTCAGCGGTGACTTCAATGTCAGCAAGCACACCTCGCTCGTCGACCAGTTCGCGGAGTCGGGCTTCTACAGCGTGCAGACGGCGAAGGCGACGTGGCGGCGGCGCCCCTACGTGCTCGACCACATCTTTCACAACGCCTCCCTGCGGTGTGTGGCCCATCGGGTGGTGCCCACTTCCGCCAGCGATCACCACGCGCTCGTGGCGGATTTCGATTTCGTCTGAGTCGGCAAATACGGCTCAACAGAAGGCAACGAAGATATCGAAGAGCGACCAGCAACAGTGCCGGCATAGGTTGATCGAAAACCTGATTTGCTCCGGCCTCGAAAGACGGGCAGCGCCTGTTCCGGAAACCCCCTCTTCATTATCTTCTGTTAATTCCGGTTTCGTCAGCGCCCGCGACGCACGCTTTCTTTTTCCGACTCGCGCTCCTCTTCGAGGCGGGCGCGCTCGTTCTGGAGCTGCGTCTGGACCTTTTCGACCTCGTCGAGCTTGCCCTCGGCGAGAGCCTCCTCGAGGCGCTTCTTCAGGAAGATTTCGCGCTCGGCGATCTTGCCCTTGTAGACCGTGTCGATTTCGGCGAGTCGGGCCTTTTGTTCGGGCGTGAGCGGCTTGTCGGCGCCGGGATCCGACTTGGCCAGGCGTTCCATTGCGAGTTCGTAGGCGCTTTTCATACGTGCCGGCAACATCAGCCAAACCGGGCCCCCAACACAAGCGCGAGCGCCGCGATGACCAGCGGTGCCCAATAGCCTCCCCGCTGCTCCCATCGTCGGGCGTAGCCATACAACAGGAGCCCCAGCACGAGCGCGAAGAGAGCCGCGCCTGTCCAGGGGGCTGAAAACTCGGCCGGTTGCGCGACGCCGGGAAGGCGCACGAAGGCCGCGATCCCGGCGTCCATGGCCCAGATGACAAGCGCTCCGGCGTGGTTGAAAACGCTGGCCAGCCAGCCGAGGCCGGCCAGGCCGACGAGGAGCGACAGAAAACCCGCCAGGATCACGAGCGTCGAGAGCGGCACGAGCACGAGGTTGGCGAAAAAGGCTCCCGGCGTGAACAGCCCGAAAAAGAGAATGCCGCTTGGCACGCTGACGAGCGTCACGGCCACGCCGATCGCCACGAGCGACAGCAGCCAGCGGGAAAGGAAGTCGACCGCACGCTGCCACCGGCACCAGTTCGCCGGGGGAAGTCCTCGAAAAAAGACGAGACGCTCCTGCCAGCGTTCGCCGAGCGGGAGTCCATAGAGCAGGATCGCCGCGACGATGCCGTAGCTCATTTGAAAACTCGCGCCGAAGAGCTGCATCGGCTCGATCAGCAACATCACGAGGGCGGAAAGCGTCAGCGCGGCAATCGCATTGCGGGGTGTGCGCAACAGGAGCGCGGCCTCGATCATCGCGACCATCACGAAGGCCCGCACGGCCGACGGCGTCCCACCGGTGATGTCGACGTAGAGCCAGAGGGCGGTTGTGCCGGCGGTGGCCTGCAACCACGCAGGCAGGCGCAGCAGCCGGAGGAGCGTCTGCAGCCCCAGCGCGATGACCGTGATGTGCAGACCGCTGATGGCGAACAGGTGCATCGTCCCGCTTTGCAGGAAAAGCGTCTTCTGCTCGTCGCTGAGCTCGTGTTTGAGGCCGAGCAGCATGGCGCGCAGCACGCCGCTCAGCTCGGGGCGCGCGTCGAGGCCCCGGCTCAGGATGTCGCCAAACCGCGCCAGGGCGGCGGTCAGGAAGCGGGCGTAGGCCGAGGGCGGCGAGCGTTCCTCGAGGATGTGGCCGCGGGTCAGTTTGAAATTGAAGCCGGCGCTGGTGAGGTAGCCGTCAAACGTGTTGTGGGTGGCGCGCTCCGGGAGCGGCTCGAGGACGCCGAGGATGACGACCTCCGCGCCGCGCCGCGGCGCGAGCGTGTCGGGCGCCGCGCGTACCGAGAAATAGAGGCGCTGGTCGGTCAGCTCGCGCAGGTGCGCCTCGGCGTGCGTGATCCGGGCGAGCCCGCCCGCGCTTTTGGCCTCCGGGGCCGGCGCGAAGACGGTGTCGATCCGCACGGTGAGTCGGGCCTCCCGGGGCGGCAGGTCGTTCCAGGCCTGCAGACGCGCGCGGCGCAGTTCATGGTAAGCGGTTCCGGCGAGGGTCACGCCCACGACCAGGCCGATCCACCCACCCGTGTTGCGCCAGCAGGCCGCAGCGACGACCGAAATCAGCGCTCCGCCCAGCAACCACGGCAGCGGCAGCGGCGACCCGGCGAGCCGCCCGGCCGCGAGTCCCGCCATGAACGGGAGCAGGAGCCAGAGGAGGGGCGCGCGATGACCAAGACTGCGGCTGATCATGAGGAGGGGTTTGCATAGAATAGAACGGCCGAGCCAAAGCCTTTCTTTCATCAAAATGCGTTCTCAGTATCGTGTCCCCTGCATGGCTCCCGACGCGCAACCCGACCTCTTTGGTGAAACCCCGACCTCCGCGGCGCCGGCTCCGGCCGCGCGCCACCCGGCCGACGCGCCGCGTACCGCCACGCAGCCCCTCGCGGCTCGCATGCGCCCGCGCACGCTGGCCGAGATCGTCGGACAGGAGCATCTTACGAAACCCGGCAGCCTGCTGTTTTACGGACCGCCCGGCTGCGGCAAGACGAGCTTCGCCGAGGTCATCGCGCGCGAGACGAAGAGCCACTTCGTGCGCATCAATGCCGTGATGTCCAACGTCGCCGAGCTGCGCGAAATCCTCACCGCCGCCCGTCGCCGCCCCGACCTGCGCACGCTGCTCTTCATCGACGAGCTGCACCGCTTCAACAAAGCCCAGCAGGACCTGCTGCTCCCCGACGTCGAGGAGGGGAGCGTGCGCCTCATCGGCGCGACCACGCACAACCCCGGCTTTTACGTCAACCCGCCGCTGCTGTCGCGCAGCCACCTCTTCCGCCTCGAGCCGCTCTCGACCGACGCGGTGGCTGGCGTGCTCACGCGCGCGCTGGCCGATCGCGAGCGCGGACTCGGCGAGCGCGACGTCACCGCCGACGACAAGATCCTCGCCGATCTCGCCGTGCTCTGCGACGGCGATTTGCGGCGCGCGCTCAATGCCCTCGAGGTCATCGTGCTCGGTCTCCCGGAGCACGCGACGATCACGTCGGCCGAACTGGAGGTCTTCGCCCGCGAGCGGCGCATTCGCTACGACGCCGACGAGGACGAGCACTACGACACGATTTCCGCCTTCATCAAAAGCTGCCGCGGCAGCGATCCCGACGCGGCGATGTACTGGCTGGCCAAGATGCTCGCCGGCGGCGAAGACCCGCGCTTCATTGCCCGGCGCCTCGTGATTCTCGCAAGCGAGGACGTCGGTCTTGCCGATCCGCTCGCGTTGCCGACCGCGGTGGCGGCCCACCACGCGTGCGACTTCATCGGACTGCCCGAGGCCGAGCTCACGCTCGCGCATGCAACGCTTTACATCGCCTGCGCGCCGAAGAGCAACTCGGCCACGCTTGCCCTCGCCGCCGCCCACGCCGCGCTGAAAACGGCGCCGGTGCAGCCGGTGCCGACGTCGTTGCGCGACGCCCATACCAAGACCAACAAGAAACTCGGCCACGGCCAGGGCTACCGTTACTCGCACGATTATCCGGAAAACATCTCCGGCCAGGATTACCTCACAAAGCCCCTCTCGCTCTACACGCCCAAGACCGCCGGCATGGAGGCGAAAATCGCTGACCGGCTTGCGCGCTGGCGGGAGTTGAAGACGCAGGTGAAGCGCGGGGAGGGGATTTAGAAGCCCAGAGCTGAGAGCCTCCTGGATCCGGCTCTGGGCTCTAGGCTCTCAGCTCTCGGCTTTCAGCTCTGCTTTCCGCTCCTGGCTGCGCGAAGCGCCCCCGCCACCTTCACGCGATGTTTACCTTCGCGCGCTTGCTGCGGGAGACGGCGCTGGTAAGTTCTTGGACATGAAGCTGAACGCTGCGCTAGCCAAAACCCTGCTCCTGGCGGCCTCGATCGGCATGGTCGTGCCGATTGCCGCGCAGACAAGCCCGAGGCCATCGAAGCCGAATTCGGCCAACGCGAAACCTGGGACCGAGGAAGAGGAAGAGGGCAAGATCGAGGGGCTCGCGATCGCCCGTCCCGACGGCCGCTGGCTCGGTCTCACGATGGACGGCCTTCGCTTCAAGCTGACGTTCTACAACCAGAAGAAAAAACCCGAGCCGGTCGACGCCGTGCGGGCCACGGCGCGGTGGCGTCCGCCGACGCGCAATCAGGAATTCGTCGTGCTCAATCCGGGTGGCGATGGTACGGCGCTGTTCTCCACCCGGCCGGTGGACAAGCCGTGGAATTTCCGGATCTATTTCACGCTGATCGGCGCGGAGGACCAGGTGCTCGAAAGCCACGTGGTGGACTTCAAGGGCTGAATTGGTGTGGGCGGGCTTCACACCCGCTGCATCACCACGGCCACGTTGAGCTTCTCCGTGTGCGTGCCTTTGAACACGCCTCGCGTCGGGGTGCTGTCGTGGTAATCGCGGCCCACGGCGACCTTCACGTGTCGCTCGCCCGCGACGCAGTTGTTCGTCGGGTCGAGCGGCCACCAGAATCCACCGGGCAAATACGCCTCGACCCAGGCGTGGCTCTCGCTGGCGCCGATGAGCTTCGGGGCGCGGTGGGCCTCGCTGGCGCGGCGCTGCGTTTCCGTTTCGATGTAGCCGGTGACGTAGCGCGCAGGGATTTCCGCGGAGCGCAGCACCGCGATCATCAACTGGGCGAAATCCTGACAGACGCCGCACCGCTGCTTGAGCACGGCCGCCACCGGCGTATCGATCTGTGTTGAACCGGTCTCGTAGCGGATCTCGCGCTTGATCCAGGCATTGAACTCGAGCAAGGCCGGACCCAGCGCATCGCTGGGCGCGAAGAACCGGTTGGCCATCTTGTTCACCTCCGCCGTCAACTGGATGGCGGGCGAGGGGATGAGAAACTCGAACAGCTTCAACTTTTCGCTGCGAAAGATCTGGCGCGCTTCCGACACGCTTACGTCGAGCGCGGCGCGCGGCACTTCAGCGGGCTGCGTTTCGACCTCCGACAGACTCTCGAGCACGAGCTCGGCATGCCGCTGCACGATCGAGAAGGTCTCCACGCTGTTGCCGAAATAATCGGTGTAGGTGTGAACGTTGCAGGCCGGCGCCGTGACCAGCTCCCGCTTGAGCAGGCGCTGCCGGTCGTCGCTGGCGGGCGTGAGCCGCGCCTCCATGAACGACTCCGACGCCGTGCCGGCGTAGCAGTAGCGCGTGCGGTGGTGGATGCGAAAACGCATGGCCGCGAACATCGAACATCCCGCATCCGACGTCCAACACCCAATGTGGGAAAGCAGGGAGGGCACCGGCTGCCCGAACCTTGGCCGGCCAGCGTCGGATGCTCGAGGTTGCCTGTTCCGGGCCAGCCGCGGCGTCCCCGCATCGTTGACACCCCCCGCTGCCCGCGAGAACGTCCCACTCCCATGTCCACTGTCCACGCGCCCTTTGATCCCGTTGAATCCGCGATCCAGGACATCGCCGATGGCAAACTCGTCGTCGTGACCGATGACGAGGGCCGCGAAAACGAAGGCGACATCGTCATGGCTGCGTCCAAGGTCACCCCCGAGGCCGTCAACATGATGATCCGCCACGCTCGCGGCCTCATTTGCGTGCCCACGACCGGCGCGCAGCTCAAGCGCCTCGGCATCGGGCAGATGGTGCAGGAAAACCGCGAATCGCACAAAACGGCCTTCACCGTCTCGGTCGACGCCGCCGAGGGCATCACGACCGGCATCAGCGCCTTCGATCGCGCGCGCACGGTTGCGATTCTGGCCAACCCGGACGCCCAGCCTTCCGACTTGGTGCAGCCCGGCCACATTTTCCCGCTGCGCGCCAAGGACGGCGGCGTGCTCGAGCGCGCCGGACACACCGAGGCCGCCGTCGATCTGGCGCTGCTCGCCGGGCAGCACCCGAGCGCGGTCATTTGCGAGATCCTCAACGAGGACGGCTCGATGGCCCGCCTGCCCGAGCTGGTGGAGTTCAAGCAGCGCTTCGGGTTGAAACTCATCTCGATCGCCGCGCTCATCGAATACCGCCACCAGCGCGAGCAGCTCGTCGAGCAGGTGTGCACGCAGCCATTCCCCAGCGAGTTCGGCGAGTTCACGCTGCACGTTTTCCGCAGCAAGGTCGACGGGCGCCACCACCTCGCCTTCGCGATGGGCACGCTCGGGCCGGAGCCCGCGCTCGTGCGCGTGCACAGCGAGAACCTGCTCGGCGACGTCTTTCGCCTGCGCGGCGTCGACAGCCATCGCATGCTCACCGCTTCGCTCGAGGCGGTGGCGCGCGCCGGACGCGGCGTCGTGCTCTACATGGAGCATGCGCAGGGCGGGGCGAGCGTCATCAAGCGCCTCTCGGCCCGGCCGGGCGAGCTCGGCGCCGGCATGAGTTTCCGCGACTACGGCATCGGCGCGCAGATCCTGCGGGCGCTGGGCCTGGAAAAGATCCGCCTGCTCACCAACAACCCGCGCAAGGTCGTCGGTCTCGAGGGGTATTCGCTCGAAATCGTCGAACAAGTCGCCGTGTAAGGTGACAGTCCGCTGGCGCGGGCCCGCCCGCCCGGTCTGGGATTTCGGTTGGCTTATGCGACCGACTGCCTCCCAATCGCCGGTTCGAAGCCCGTAACTTGAAATCTTCATGAGTCTCGCCGCTCCCGCAGCTGTATCCGTCGACGGTGCCCCGTTCCAGGTCGGCATTGTCGCGGCGCGCTTCAACGAGGCGCTGGTTGATGCGCTCGTCGCCCAGGTGCAGGCGCATTTCGCCGCCGCGGGCGTGAAGCCGCAGAATGTCACCCTCGTGCGCGTCCCCGGCTCAGGCGAACTCCCGAGCGCCGCGCAACTGCTCTGCGCCCGCGGCGGCTTCGATGCGATCGTGGCGCTGGGCGTGATCATCCGGGGCGACACGATCCACTACCAGCTCGTCGCCGAGGCCGCCCAGCAGGGCCTCCAGCGCGTGGCGCTCGACGCGCGCACGCCGGTCATCGCCGGTATTGTCGTGGCGGAGACGCAGGCCCAGGCCGAGGCCCGCTGCCGGGGCCCGATCGACCGCGGCGCCGAGTTTGCCCGCGCGGCGCTCGAGATGGCCGCCCTCAAACGAAAGCTTTCCCAATGAGCAAAGGACAATTTGCCCAGCGTCGCGACGGCCGGGTGGCCGCCATGCAATACATCTACGCGTGGAGCCTCAACGTGCCCGCCAATCTCGCGGAGGACCTGCGCGTGTTCTTCGAGGACCAGGAGCATCCGCGCGAGCACTACGCCTTCGGCGAGGAGTTGATCCACGGGACGATCCAGCATGTCGCCGAGATCGACGCGCGCATCCGCTCGCTGGCGCACAACTGGGAGTTCGACCGCATCGCCAAGATCGACCTGGCGATTCTGCGCGTGGCGATGTTCGAGATGATGTTCCGCAAGGACATCCCGCCGGTCGTCTCGATCAATGAAGCGATCGATCTGTCGAAGTCGTTCTCCAACGCCGACGCCAAGCGCTTCATCAACGGCATCCTCGACCGCCTCAAAGACCAGCTCGGCCGCGACGCGCGCAAGGCGGAGTAGGGATGTGGAAAGCTGGAAAGTGGGAAAATGGCGGAGCTCGGGATGTGGAAAGCTGGAAAATGGCGGAGCTCGGAAATCGCGACCTGAGCGGAAGGGTGATTGAAGCGGCCATTGCCGTGCATTCCGCTCTCGGCCCCGGCTTTCTGGAGTCGGTCTATGAGAACGCCCTGGCCGTGGAGCTGGCGGCCCGGGGGATTCGATTCGAAAAGCAGAAGATCGTGAAGGTGTTCCACCGCGGCGTGGAAGTCGGCGAACATCGGCTCGATCTTGTGATCGAGGGGGTGCTGCTCGTGGAGATGAAAGCCGTCCGGGACATCGAGGACATCTTCTTTATCATTGCTCGGGCTCAGATGCGGGCGGCGGGGCTGTCCGATGGTCTCATCCTGAACTTTGCGAGCGCTCCGTTGACCATCAAACGTGTTGGTCCGGGGCGGGTTTCCTCCTGATTTCCTGCTTTCCACATTCCGATGCTTTCCTTCTTCAAGAAATTCAAAGACGGGTTCTCCAAGACGGTCTCGGCGATCGCGGCCAGGACCCACGGGCTTTTCGGCGGGCGCAAGATCGACGCCGCGTCGCTCGACGAGCTCGAGGAGGCGCTCTACACGGCCGACTTCGGCGTCGAGACGACCACCGAGATCCTCGAGGAGATCAAGACCGCCTACCGCAAGGACAAGGAGCTCCAGGGCCGGCAGGCCGCCCAGATCGGCGCCGCCGTGCTCGAGCGCGCACTCGCCGGTAGTGAAAAAGACATTACGCCCGCCTCGCAGTCGCCCACGGTGATCGTGCTCATCGGCGTCAACGGCTCCGGCAAGACGACCACCACCGCCAAGCTCGCCTGGCGCCTGAAGCAGGAGGGCAGGACCGTCACGACGGCCGCGTGCGACACCTTCCGCGCCGCCGCCGTCGAGCAGCTCAAGAGCTGGGCGCAGCGCCTCGACCTCGAACTCGTCGCCGCCCACACCGGCGCCGATGCCGCGGCCGTCGCCTACGACGCGCTGCAGGCGGCCAAGAGCCGCGGACGCGACTACCTCATCATCGACACCGCCGGCCGCCTGCACACGAAGAGCAACCTCATGGAGGAGCTCGCGAAGATCAAACGCGTGCTCCAGAAGCTCGACCCGACCGCGCCTCATCACGCGTGGCTCGTCGTCGACGGTTCGCTCGGCAGCAACTCGATCGAGCAGGCCAAGATTTTCCACAAGAGCTTCGGCCTCACCGGCCTCGTCGTGACCAAGCTCGACGGCACCTCCCGCGGCGGCGCGATCGTGGGCATCTGGCGCGAGCTGAAGCTGCCGATCTACTTCGTCGGCCTCGGCGAACAGCCCGAGGACCTGCAACCCTTCTCGGCGGAGAATTACGCCAAGGCCGTCTTCGGCCTGGAGTAGCGGCCAACGGGTTGATTCACGGGGACGCATCGAACGCCGTCCCGTGGCGCGGTGCTTCAGCCCG
>DASWVO010000138.1:0-2923 GCA_036406235.1 Opitutaceae bacterium | reverse complement strand
TGGCCGGTGGTGGCGGTGGCGGCGACGGCGAGCCCGAGTTTCAAATCGCGCCGATGATCGATGTCCTGCTGGTGTTGCTCATCTTCTTCATGAGCATCGCCACCACGGCGGTGAGTCGCTACGACCCGACCGTCAACCTGCCGGTCGCGCCCGACGCCGGCAAGAAGGAGGACTCCGAAGGCGAAATCGTCTTCAACATTCACTGGCGCGCGCAAGAGAACCGCGCCATCACGACCTTCGAAGAGCAGGAGTTCGCCAACCTCGATCCGCTCGTGTCCGTGCTCGCCGCGCGCAAGAAGGCGATCCCGACGGCGCGGGTGCTCATCCGCAGCGACGGCGACACGCCCGTGCGCTACGTCAACGAAATCGTCGAGCTCTCGGCCAAGGCCGGCATCATCGACGTCACCTTCGCGACCCTCGCGCGCTAGCGCGCGTTGCACGACGGTGTAAGGAGCAAAGTCAGGAGCAGGAAAGAAACGAAACGCCGCTCCATCCTGCTCCCCCTGCTCCCTTCCCCGCCCCCCCCTTCCATGAAACTTCCGATCCAGAACACGAATCCCGACGTCGGCTTTCAGATCGCGCCGATGATCGACGTAGTGTTCGTCATCCTCGTTTTCTTCATGGCGCTGGCCGCGCAGATCAAGGTCGAGCAGATCCTGCAAACGAAGCTCCCCGGTATTTCCGTGGCCAATACGTCGACCGAGTTCGTCGACGAGCAGATCCTGCAAATCGACGAGGCCGGCGAAGTCACGCTCAACGACGAGGCCTACGACTCCGCCGCGAGCCGCGAGATGCCGCAGCTCAAGGGCACGCTGATGCGTCTCAAGGCCTCGAGCGACGCCGCCAAGTCGAAGGTGGTCGTCACGCTCGTGAGCCATCCCGATTCTCCCTACTACCGCACGATTGACGTCCTTAACGCCCTCGCTCTCGCCGGCATCAGCAACGTCACGTTCACCGCCGACACCGAGCTCTGAGGGTTTCGCTTCGCGAGAGCCCAAATCGAATCCCCGCATGTCCGAACACGCGCCATCGTCCGCGACCCCGTCCGGCACTCCCGCCAAGCCTCGCCTGAGCCTCTACCAGCGCGTCACGAAAAGTGCGCCGCTCCTGGTGACCGTGATCGTGCATGTCGTCCTGTTTCTGGTGGCCGGCGCATGGGTGGTGCAGGAACAGATCATCGGGAAGAAAACGAAGTTCGAGGCGCCGCCGCCCTCTGATGCCACGCCGATGAAGCAGGTCGAACACCGGCTGCAGGTCGCGCGCAAGGGCGGTTCCTCCGGCGGCAGCTCGTCGCCGATCTCCGCCAATCGCATCTATTCCACCGCCGAGGGCGCGCTCCAGTTGCCCGAGATGCCCGACCTGCCCTCGATGGGCGCGGGTGGCTTCGGCGGCTTTGGCGGCATGGGCGCCGGCCTCGGGCTCGGCAGCGGCACCAGCATGAACACGAGCCTCGGCGGCGGCGGACTCGGCGGACGCGGCTTCATGTCGCTCACGTTTCTGGGCATGACGAGTCAGAACGTGAACAAGGTCGTCTTCGTCATCGAGGCCGGCGCGTACACGATGGACGTCCGCAAAGGCGGGTTCGAGGCCTTCAACATCATGCGCGAGGAGATCATGAAGCTGGTCGGCGCCCTCCCGCCCAACGCGCAATTCAACGTCGTGCTCTTCGACGCCAGCAAAACCGACGGCGGCGCCTACAATCTCTTCAGCCGCACGCTCACGCCAGCGGTCGTCTCGAGCAAGGATGAGTTCTTCGCCTGGATGCAGCCGATCAATCTCGATTACCAGCGCATCGGCGTGTTTTCCGCGGCCAAGGCGACCCCGTGGGTCGAGAAAAAGCTGAGCGAGCAGGAGGTCGATCCCAGGCTCGTTGTCCCGATCTGGACGCGCGCGTTGCAGGCCGCGCTCGAGATGCAGCCGGATACCGTCTACGTGATCACCGCCACCGTGGGCGAGGTGCGAAAACGGCGCTCCGAGCAGGAGATCGCCAAAGATCACGAGTCGGTGCGCCGCAAGCGCGAAGAGCTCGCGAAGAAGGGCGTGGACATCAAGGCGATCGAAGCCGCCAAAAGAAGCGCTTACGCCAAGGCGCGGCGCGAGCTCGACGCGATCAACAAGAAGCAGCTCGCAAAAGGGAAGCCGCCGTTCGTCGTGCCCAACGAGAGCCGTATTTTCCAAGCCGACTTTCAGGAAGCCCTGCGCAAGGCCGGCTACAGCATCACGCTCGATCGCACGGGCTGGACCAACGACGAGGGCAAGGAGCTCGACCGCGGCGGCTCGGTGCGCACGCTCGATCCCGCGGAGTTCAAAGAGGTCTACACCCACATTTCCCGCCTGCAGAAGGCGCTGCTGCCGCAAAGCGCGAAGGTCAACCTGTTCTACTTCAGCGGCCCGGACCAGGACGGAAAGAAGATCGAGGAAGTACTCTCTCCCGTCGCCCGCCGCAACGGAGGCCGCTTCGAGTTCGTCACCACAAAGCGACTACAGGAGATCAAGGCCCAGGCGGAAGCGCAGGCGAAGTGACCTCCGCCGCGCGGCCGGCAGCCGCTTCCGGGACGGCGAAGCGGTCGGCGCCACCGCCGACCGTTGGGACGTGGCAGGCGCCTGGTCACCGCAAGCTCGCGGCCGCTCGGAAAACGGCCGCTCGCCGAACAGCGTCCAGTGACGCCCCGGTAACGTGGTATCCGCGAGCGCATTTCGACCGCGCCGTCGGGGTGCCGCGGCCTCCGCCCTCCACCAAGCCACGATCAGAGCAGCCCGGTCGCAGACGATCGCGAGAATTTTGCTTGTAAGAATCTACTTAATGGCACTACGACAGATGCAGTTTAGTCTCAATCCCCTATTGCGTAAGCGTCCTGCCGCTCTTTGCACGGGTAACTTCGATGTAAACAGCCTGGCATGGATGACTTTCGTTCCCACCCCT
>DASWVO010000137.1:0-29064 GCA_036406235.1 Opitutaceae bacterium | reverse complement strand
AATAATGCCATGAGTACCCTCACCCGAAACACCGAGCGCCTGACGACCACCATCGACGCCTGGACGAATCTCGCCCCGACGAAATCCTTCGCCGGAATGACGCTCGAAGTGTTCAAGCTCGCCGTCGCGCCTTCGATCACGGCGCGTGAACGCGTGGACAACTTAGCCGACCAGCTCCTGGCGGCCCGCGTCGACCGTGCGAACGCCGATGAGCAGACGATGCCAATCATCGATCGTGTGGTCGCCGCCGTCCTCGCCGACGGAACCGAAGGCCCCGACGGCGTACTCTACGCCGCGCTGGGTTACGTGCGCAAAAGCGACCGCCGCTCAGGCCTCACCCGTCGCACGGCCCCGCCGGGGCTAACCCTGAGAGTTCTGTGTCGCGAAGCCGACACATGACTCCTGTTGAACAAGCCCGGAGCGACGGGTGAGCCTCATCCGCCGCTATGCGGATTGTGTTTCGGCGGTGTTGGCCGATTGAGCGGGCTCGTAGTGCTTTTGGGATGACAAGAGCGGCAGCGAGCCCACCCCGGGGGTGCGCGAGCGGCCAGGTCGATGATGCCAACTGTGGATATCGCCCCGTCGTCGACCGATGGGCCCAAGCTCCGCCGCCGGCCGCCGATCAGAGCGGCCGCGAAGAGGCACGGGAGATGGCGCCGCGGGAATCATGCGGCGATGACACAGACCGGTGATCCGGAGGGAGTCCCGCGGGGCAGGTTCTTCACGAAAACCAATGCGAAGGCTTCGCCGTGCGGACAGCGCCGGTGCCACGGTGGCGGAGCGTCCCGTCGGGCGCGCACGACGATGACGACACGGAGCAACGTCTCGACCAGGGCGCGGCGACGGCGACGTAGCTCTTCCCCGTCGTGGGAGTCGCGGTAGCGGAGGTGACCGCATGGCCGTCGGCCGCGACGATCCGTTGGTCGCTGATCAACCCGTCCTTCCCGGTTTACAAAACGGCCAAACCGATTAGGGATAATGTGATCACCCGCTTGGCAATCACCCACCGGCGTCCCCCCGCGCCGCGAGCCGCAGACAGAACACCCACCGGAACGCGCAGGAATGAAAGGAGCCAGAGCCGCCCATGTATTGGCCTTTCGTGGTATATGCGACCCTCGCGCTCGCCGTCGCGGCCGGCATGCTCCTCGTTTCGCACCTCCTCGGCCAGCATCACCGGGAGCGTGCGACGGGCGACCCGTATGAATCGGGCATCCCCACGACCGGGTCGGCGCGGCTGCGCCTCTCGATCCAGTTTTATCTGACGGCGATCCTCTTCGTCATCTTCGACTTGGAGCTCGTCTACGTCTTCGCCTGGGCCGTCGCCATTCGCGAGCTCGGCTGGCCCGGCTACTTCGGGGTGCTCCTGTTCGCCCTCATCCTCCTCGCGGGCCTCGTCTACGAATGGCGCATGGGCTCGCTCGACTGGGCCGGCGCCAAGGCCCGCCTGCGTCGTTGATTCTCCCACTCCATCAACCCTTCCGCCCCCAATGAATTGGACCCTGACCCCTGCGGCCGCGACCATGCCGTCTCCTCCCGAGGCGACACCTCGCGACGACGTGGTGGGCAAGGTCCTCGCGATGTCGCGTCTGCAAGACCTCATCGCGTGGGGGCGGAAAAATTCGCTCTGGCCCTTCAACTTCGGGCTCTCGTGCTGCTTCGTCGAGATGGCGACGAGCGTGACGAGCAAGTATGACGTCGCCCGCTTCGGCGCGGAGGTGCTGCGCGGCACACCGCGCGAAGCCGACGTCATGGTCATCGCCGGCACGGTGTTCATGAAGATGGCGCCTGTCATCCAGCGCCTCTACGAGCAGATGATGGAGCCGCGGTGGGTGATCTCGATGGGTTCCTGCGCCAACTCCGGCGGGATGTACGACATCTACAGCGTCGTGCAGGGCGTGGACAAATTTCTCCCGGTCGACGTCTACGTGCCCGGTTGCCCGCCGCGTCCCGACGCGTTCATGCACGGTCTCGTCCTGCTCAACCGCGCCGTCGGCCAGGAAAAGCGCCCTCTCGCCTGGTGGGTTGGCCCGCAAGGCGTGGAAAAACCCGGACGCGACTCGCAGCGCGACCTGAAGCGCGCCGAACGGATGAAAATGCAATTTCTACGCCCGCCGACCGAGGTCTAGCCGGCCCGAGCTCGAAACAATCCGCCCCCTCCGCTCCACCGCTCCCGCACTCAGGAACTTTTTTGTCTCTTCAACCGGGCACTGCCGCCCGGTGCAACCGCCAACCGGCTCACTCCGCCGATGATTGCCGAAGCCGACAACCTCGTGGCCGCCCTCGCCGCCCGCTTCCCCGCGGCCGCGTTCCCCGCGCAGGCAACGCGGGACGGCATCCCCACTTTCTGGATACCGGTCGGGCAGCTTAAGTCCCTCCTCCGCTACCTGAAGAGCGAAGCCTCGCCGCGCTATCCGATGCTGTTCGACCTGACGGCGATCGACGAGCGCGTGCGCCAGCACCGGGAGGGTCAGCCGCCGGCGGACTTCACCCTGGTTTATCATCTGCTCTCGCTCGACCCGCTCCTGGAGGTCCGGCTCAAGGTCGCCCTCACCGGCGATTCGCCCTCCGCGCCGACAATCACCGGGCTCTGGCCCGCGGCCAATTGGTATGAGCGCGAGGTGTGGGACATGTTCGGCATCCGCTTCGAAGGGCACCCGCATCTCCGGCGTATCCTGATGCCCCTTACATGGAAGGGGCATCCGCTGCGCAAGGAGCATCCGGCGCGCGCCACCGAGATGGGCCCGTTTCGCCTCACCGAGGAGCGGCGCACCGCCGACCAGGACGCGTTGCAATTCCGTCCGGAGGACTGGGGCCTGCAGCGCTCCACGGAGGACCACGACTTCATGTTCCTCAACATCGGCCCGCAGCATCCCGGCACGCACGGCGTGATTCGGCTCGTGCTTCAGCTCGACGGCGAGGAGATCGTCGATGTTGTCCCGGACATCGGCTTCCATCACCGCGGCGCGGAGAAGATGGGCGAGCGCCAGTCGTGGCACACTTACATCCCCTACACCGACCGTGTCGACTACCTCGGCGGCGTGATGAACAATCTGCCCTACGTCCTCGCTGTCGAAAAGCTCGCCGGCATCGAGGTGCCCGACCGCGTGAAAGTCATCCGCGTCATGCTCTGCGAGCTGTTCCGCATCTCCAATCACCTCGTGTGGTATGGCACGTTCGCGCAGGACGTCGGCCAGCTCTCGCCGGTGTTTTATACGTTCAACGACCGCGAGCGCCTCCTCGGCATCATCGAGGCCGTCTGCGGCGCGCGCATGCACCCCAACTGGTTTCGCATCGGCGGCGTCGCGGCCGACCTTCCCCAGGGTTGGGAAAAACTCGTCGGCGATTTCCTCAACTATCTTCCGTCACGGCTGCGTGAATACGATGGCATGATCATGCGCAACCGCATCTTCAAGGGCCGGACCGTCGGGATCGGCGCCTACACGACGGACCAGGCGATCGAATGGGGCATCACCGGGCCCGGACTGCGGGCAACAGGGCTCGAGTGGGATTTGCGCAAGAAGCGGCCCTACTCGGGCTACGAGCAGTTCGAGTTCGAGATCCCCACCGCGAACCGGGGTGACTGCTACGATCGGGCCGTCGTGCGCGTGGAGGAAATGCGCCAGAGCCTGCGCATCATCGAGCAGTGCGTGCGTCACATGCCCGCCGGCTCCTACAAAGCCGATCACCCGCTCGCCACGCCGCCGCGCAAGGAGCGCACGATGCATGACATCGAGACCCTGATCACCCATTTCCTGAGCGTGAGCTGGGGCCCGGTGATCCCCGCCGGCGAGGCAAGCGTCATGGTGGAAGCCACCAAGGGGCTCAACGCCTACTACCTCATCAGCGACCACGACACGATTTCGTATCGCACGCGCATCCGCACGCCGTCGTTTCCCCACATGCAGGCCGTCCCGTGGATGAGCCGCGGCGCGCTCGTGCCCGACCTTCTCGCGATCCTCGGCAGCGTCGACTACGTGCTCGCCGATATCGACCGCTGACCACCACCAGCCCACCCGCACCATGCTCAGCGAAGCCGAACGCCACGAGATCGAGGCCGAAGCCGCCGCCTACCCGCTGCGCCGCTCCGCGTGCATTGACGCGTTGATCATCGTGCAACGCCACCGCGGCTGGATCTCCGACGAGAGCCTGCGCGACATCGCCGCGCAGCTCGAGATGACGCCGCACGAGGTCGATTCCGTGGCGACGTTCTACAACCTCATCTACCGCCGCCCCGTCGGGCGGACCGTCGTCCATGTCTGCGACAGCATCAGTTGCTGGGTGATGGGCTGCGACCGCCTCTGCGAGCACCTGCATCGCACGCTCGGTATCCGTTTCGGTGAGACAACGACCGACGGCGCGGTCACGCTGCTGCCGATCCCCTGCCTCGGCGCCTGCGATCACGCCCCCGCCGCCCTGATCAACCGCGAGCTTCACACCGATCTCACGCCCGAGCGCCTCGACGCGCGACTGACAAATGGAGCGGCGGCGCCCTCGCCGCCGTCGTCCCCCGCGAGGACATAACCTTCCGCCATGGACCGCCCGCTCACCGAGCACATTCATCCCGGCCGCGAACCGCTCTCGCTCGCGGATTACGAGCGCGTCGGCGGCTACGCCTCCGTGCAGAAGGCGCTGAAGACGATGGCGCCGAAGGACGTCACCCAGCTCGTCAGCGACTCCGGCCTGCGGGGGCGCGGCGGCGCCGGATTTCTCGCGGGCCAGAAGTGGAGCTTCGTGCCCATGGGGCCGGACGCGCCGCGCCCGAAGTACCTCGTGTGCAACGCCGACGAGATGGAGCCGGGCACGTTCAAGGACCGCTACCTCATGGAAGGCAACCCGCACCAGCTCGTCGAAGCGCTCATCGTGAGCGCCTACGCGATCGGCGCCGAGGTCGCGTTCATTTTCCTGCGCGGCGAATATGTGCTGTCCCGCCAGCGCCTCGAGCACGCGATCGGCGAGGCGCGCGCGCGCGGCTATCTCGGGCGCAACATCCTCGACCGCGGCTTCGATCTCGAGGTGCGTATTCACACCAGCGCGGGCCGTTACATCTGCGGCGAAGAGACTGCCCTGCTCAACGCACTCGAGGGCCGCCGGGCAATCCCGCGCGCCAAACCGCCTTTCCCGCCCGCCGTCGGCGTCTGGGGCAAGCCGACGATCGTCAACAACGTCGAGACCCTCTGCAACGTGCCGCACATCGTGAACCGCGGCATCGCGTGGTTCAAAGGCGTGGCGCACTCCGGCGACGGCGGCACCAAGCTCTACGGCGTGAGTGGCCGCGTGAAGCGCCCCGGCCTGTGGGAACTGCCGATGGGAACGACGCTCCGCGAAATCCTCGAGGAGCACGCGGGCGGCATGCGCGACGGCTACCGTTTCCGCGGCCTGCTGCCCGGCGGCGCGTCGACTGACTTCCTCGTCGAACAGCACCTCGACCTGCCGATGGATTTCGACGCCGTGCAGAAGGCCGGCAGCCGCCTCGGCACCGGGACGATGGTCGTGCTCGACGATCGCACCTGTCCCGTCGGTTTCGTGCACAACCTCGAGAAGTTTTTCGCGCACGAGTCGTGCGGCTGGTGCACGCCGTGCCGGGACGGTCTGCCCTGGGTCGAGCGCATCCTGCAGGCCTTGGAGGAGGGAGAAGGCGAGGATGGCGACATCGAGCAACTCCGCCGTCACGCGCGCCTGCTCGGCCCCGGCGCGACGTTCTGCGCCTTCGCGCCCGGCGCCGTCGAGCCGTTGCAGAGCGCGTTGAAGTACTTCGAGGACGATTTCCGCCGCCACATCGCCGACCACCGCTGCCCGTGGAGGAACGGAGCATGAGTACGCAGTCGCATCTCATTCCTGTGGGTCGGGCTTTACACCCGACATCGCCCGCGTTGCGCCTCCATGTCGGGCGTAAAACCCGGCCCACAACGGCCGCCACCTTGTAGTATCATGGCCACGATCACCATCGACAACCGCCCCTACGAGGTCGACCCGCGGTCGAACCTCCTGCACGCGGCGCTGTCGCACGGACTCGACCTGCCGTATTTCTGCTGGCACCCGGCGCTTGGCTCCGTCGGCGCCTGCCGCCAGTGCGCGGTGAAGCAGTTCCGCGACGCCCAGGACACCCGCGGAAAAATTGTCATGGCGTGCATGATACCGGCGGCGGACGGCACACGCATTTCGATCGACGATCCCGAGGCCCGCGAATTTCGCGCCAGCGTCGTCGAGTGGCTCATGACGAACCACCCCCACGACTGTCCGGTGTGCGATGAGGGCGGCGAATGCCACCTCCAGGACGTCACCGTGATGACCGGACACGCCTATCGTCGCTACCGCTTCGAAAAGCGCACCTACACGAACCAGTATCTCGGGCCGTTCATCAACCATGAGATGAACCGCTGCATCCAGTGCTACCGATGCGTGCGGTTCTATCGCGACCACGCCGGCGGCCGCGACCTCAATGCCTTCGCCGCGCACAACCACGTCTATTTCGGCCGTTCGGAAGACGGCATCCTCGAGAACGAATTCAGCGGCAATCTCGTCGAAGTCTGCCCCACGGGCGTGTTCACCGACAAGACGCTCAAGCACCACTACACCCGCAAGTGGGATCTCTCAAACGCGCCGTCCGTGTGCGCCCACTGCTCGCTCGGCTGCAACACGATCGCCGGCGAGCGCTACGGCGAGCTCCGGCGCATCCTCAACCGTTACCACCACGACCTCAACGGCTACTTCCTGTGCGACCGCGGGCGCTTCGGTTATGAATTCGTCAATCACCCGAAGCGCATCCGCCGCGCGCGACTGCGCGCGGCACCGGACCAGCCGCTCCAGGACGCGGATCCGGCCGGGCTGCACACACGCCTCGCCGCGGCGCTGCGCCACCCGGAGCGCGTGATCGGCATCGGTTCGCCACGCGCGTCGGTCGAAGCGAATTTCGCGCTGCGCTCGCTCGTCGGCCCGACGCGTTTCTTTCAAGGCGCCTCCGACCGCGACCGCCAGCTCACCGACACCGCGCTGCGTCTGATCCACGAAGGCCCGCTCCGCATTCCCACCCTTCGCGAGGTGGAAAACTCCGACGCGGTGCTGATCCTCGGCGAGGACGTGACCAACACGGCTCCGCGCCTTGCCCTCGCGCTGCGGCAGGCCGTCCGGCAGCAGCCGATGGAACGAGTCGACCGGCTCAAGATCCCCCGCTGGCACGACCGCGCCGTCCGCGATATCGTGCAGGATGCCCGCGGGCCCCTCTTCGTCGGCGCCACGACGCCGACGCGTATCGACGACGTGGCGACACGCATCATCCGCGCGACACCCGACAACCTCGCCCGCCTCGGCTGCGCCCTCGCTGGCCGGCTCGATTCGGCAGCCCCGGCGGGCGGTGGCGCACTTCCCGACGATGCCGCTGCGTTTGTCGCCGCGGCGGCCGAAGCGCTCGCCTCGGCCAAGCATCCCCTCGTCGTCGCGGGAACGAGTCTCGGAAGCGCCGCGGTGCTCGAAGCCGCCGCCAACGTTGCCCGCGCCCTCCTCAAGGTCGGCCGGCCCGCCGCGCTTTGTCTCGTCTTTCCCGAGGCCAATGCTGTCGGCGCCGCGCTGCTCGGCGGAGGCGCCCTCTCCGAGGCCTTTGCCGCCGCCCAATCAGGAAACCTCGATACTGCGATCATCCTCGAAAACGACCTCTACCGGCGCGCCGATCCGGCGGCCGTCGACGATTTTCTCCGCCGCGTGCCGCACCTCATCGTGATCGATTCAATCGCACACCGCACCGCCGGCGCAGCCGAAATGCTCCTGCCCGCAGGCACGTTTGCCGAGTCCGACGGCACCTTCATCAATTACGAGGGCCGCGCCCAGCGCTTCTTCCAAGTCCTGCCACCCGATCCCTGGGTCCGCGAAAGCTGGCGCTGGCTCGGCGAAGTCGCGGGAGTGGCTTCAGGCAGCGCCACATCCGCGTGGCCCGACCTCGACGCGGTCGTCGCCGCGCTCGTCGCTGACTTTCCGATACTGAAGGGTATCGCGGAGGCCGCACCCGGCGCCGCGTTCCGGCTCGTCGGCCAAAAGGTCGCACGCGCTTCCCGCCGGGCGAGCGGGCGCACCGCCCAGCTCGCGCACATCGCGGTGAGCGAGCCGCGTCCGCCCGACGACCCCGACTCCCCGCTCAGTTTTTCGATGGAGGGTTCCCCGGTCCGCCCGCCCTCGCCGCTCGTGAATCTGCTGTGGGCGCCCGGTTGGAACTCGGTGCAGTCGCTCAACAAATTTCAGAGCGAGGTCGCCGGCCCGCTCGCCGGCGGTGATCCCGGCGTGCGCCTGTTCGACGCCACCACCGCGCCCGCCGATTCCGACGGCTACTTCCCCGCGCCGAAGGGCGCCTGGAGCACGCCCGACCTGCAGAATGGGCTCATCGCCGTTCCGCGGCACCACATCTTTGGCTCGGAAGAGCTCAGCGCCCTTGCACCAGGGATCATGGAGCGAACGCCCGCCCTTTACGCCGAACTGCATCCCGCAACCGCGAAGACGCTTTCGCTCAGCGAGGGCACGCTCGTGCACCTCGAACTGGCGGGCCGGACCGTGGTCCTCCCCGTTCGCCTCGACGAAAACCTGCCGCCGGGCCTTGTCACCCTCCCCGCCGGCCTGCCGGATCTCCCGTGGCTGGAGCTCCCCGCCACCGCCCACGCGAAAGGCCTGCCATGAAACATACAGCGGTCCTCCTCATCTCTCGGCGCGAAGCGCCAGCTGTCAGGCTCTCAGCTCTCCGCTCTTAGCTCCTACAGATGAACGTCGTCGCCGAAAAGCTGATACTGATCGCGATCGTGCTGTTCGTGATTCTCAACCTCGCCGGATTCCTCATCTGGGTCGAGCGCCGTCTGCTCGCGCTCCTGCAGGACCGCTTGGGGCCGAATCGCGCCGGTCCGCTCGGCCTGTTCATCATCGCGGCCGACATCATCAAGATCTTCACCAAGGAGGATTGGATTCCGCCCGGCGCCGACAAGGCCGTTTTCGTCGCCGCACCGATGATCATCATGGTCACGTCGCTGCTGTCGTTCTCGATCATCCCGTTCGGCCCGGGGCTCGTGATCTTCGACTTCGACATCGGCGTGCTGCTCTTCCTCGGCCTTTCATCGATGGGCATTTACAACGTCATCCTCGCAGGCTGGTCATCGAACAACAACTACGCCCTGCTCGGCGGGCTGCGCATGGCGGCGCAGATGTTCAGCTACGAGGTTTTCATGGGGCTCTCGCTCATGGGCGTGGTGACGCTCGCGGGCTCGTTCAACCTCACGCGCATCGTCGAAGCCCAACAGGGAGGCTGGTTCATCGTCCCGCAATTTTTCGGCTTCCTGATCTTCTTCATCGCGGCGCTCGGCGAGACCCACCGGCTGCCGTTCGACATGCCGGAGGCGGAGAGCGAGCTCGTGGCCGGCTATCACACCGAGTATTCGAGCATGAAGTTCGGGATGTTCTTCGTCGGCGAATACATCGGGGTCACCCTGTTCTCCGCGTTGATGACGACGTTCTTTTTCGGCGGCTGGCTCGGACCGGGCCTGCCGCCCGTCGTGTGGTTCTGCCTGAAGACGACGGTCTTCATCGTCGCGTTCATCGTACTGCGCGCCGCGCTGCCGCGTCCGCGCTATGACCAACTCTTCTCCTTCGGCTGGAAATTCATCCTGCCTGCCGCGCTGCTCAACCTCCTCGCCACCGGAGCCGTCGTGCTCGCCCGAGCCGGGAGCGCCGGCGGGCCGACGGCTTCGTGACGCCGATGGCGGGCGAGACGCCCGCGCCCCCAACAATCCCTTCATGCTGAGCATCCTCAACACCATCTGGCTTACCTTCCTCCATCTCTTCCGGCGGAAGATCACGATCCAGTATCCGGAGGAGAAGGCATACCTCGCTCCCCGCTATCGCGGCCGCATCGTGCTGACGCGCGACCCCGACCATGGCGAGCGCTGCGTGGCGTGCTATCTGTGCGCCGTGGCGTGTCCGGTCGATTGTATTGCTCTCGGCGCTACGCAGGATGAGCAGGGGCGGCGCTATCCGGAGTTCTTCCGCATCAATTTTTCCCGCTGCATCTATTGCGGCTTTTGCGAAGAGGCCTGCCCGACCTATGCGATCCAGCTGATCCCCGACTTCGAGATGGCGGAATACAACCGCCAGAACATGGTCTACGAAAAGCAGGACCTGCTGATCGACGGCGAAGGGAAATACCACGGCTACAATTTCTACCGCGTCGCCGGCCTTTCCATCGGCGGCAAAAAGAAGGGCGAGGCGGAAAACGAAGCCGCTCCCATCGATCCGAGGAGCCTGCTGCCATGAGCATCGTCTTCTTCATCGCGGCCGCGGTCGCCATTGTGGCAACGCTACTCGTCATCTGCCATCCCAACGCCGTCCACGCGTTGCTCTACCTGATCATTTCGTTCTCGGCGGTGGCGGTGATCTTCATCGTTCTCGGCGCGCCCTTCATCGCCGCCCTGGAAGTCATCATCTATGCGGGCGCGATCATCGTGCTGTTTCTCTTCGTCGTGATGATGCTCAACCTCGGCCACGTCGCGACGGCGCGGGAAAAAGAGTGGCTCCGCCCCCGCGCATGGATCGGGCCTTCGTTTCTCGGCGCCATCCTGCTCGCGCTCCTCATCGCGCTGCTCTGGCGCGGCGACGCGACACCCGTCGTCGGGACCGAGGTCGGTCCGCGCGAAGTGGGCGTCGCGCTGTTCAGCACCTACCTGCTGGCAGTCCAGCTCGCCGCGCTGCTGCTGCTCGCCGGGCTCGTCGGCGCCTCGCACCTCCGGCGGCGCGAGTTGCTCACCGCCCCGGCCGAGCGATCCGCCGCCAAACCCAGACGGGAGATCACGTCCACGCTGCCATGACGTCGCTACCGATCGAATACGGCCTCACGCTCGCAGCGGTGCTCTTCATCCTGGGCCTCGTCGGCGTCCTCGTGCGGCGCAACCTCCTGTTCATGCTGATCAGCGTCGAGATCATGCTCAACGCTTCCGGCCTCGCGTTCGTCACCGCGGGCACACGCTGGGCGCAGCCCGACGGTCAGATCATGTTTTTATTCATCCTGACGATGGCGGCCGCCGAGGTCGCCGTGGGTCTTGCCATCATCGTGCGCCTCTTCCGCCAGGAAAACACGCTCGATGCGGACGCAGTGAACCGGATGCAGGGGTAACGATGAACAGCGCATACATATCCCTGGGAGCGCGGGCATCCCGCCCGCAGTTAGTTTCGGATGCGGGCGGGACGCCCGCGCTCCCACGACCAAACCCATGAACGCCGCCACGCTCCTCCCGCTCATCCCGGCCCTCCCGCTCGCCGGTTTCGTCGCGCTCGCACTCACCGGCGCGCGCTGGCCGCGCGCCGCGGTGGCGTGGGTCGGCTGCGGGACGGTCGGCGCGTCGGCACTGCTCACCGCGGTGGTCGCTTTTACCTTTCCCGGCGAAACCTCCGCCTCCGCCGATCCCGCCATCACGCGCACACTCTGGACGTGGCTGACGGCCGAAGGTTTCTCCGCCGGCATCGGTCTGCGCCTCGACGCCCTCTCGCTGCTCATGTCGGCGGTCATCACCGGCGTGGGTTTCCTGATCCACGTCTATTCGGCCGAGTTCATGTCCAAGGACGATGGATACAGCCGCTTCTTCGCTTACCTGAATCTCTTCGTATGCGCGATGCTCCTGCTCGTGCTGGCCGACAACCTGGTGCTGCTCCTGCTCGGTTGGGAGGGCGTCGGTCTGTGCAGCTATCTTCTCATCGGCTTCTGGTATCGCGAGCCCGCCAATGGTGCCGCGGCGCGGAAGGCCTTCATCGTCACCCGCGTTGGCGACACGGCGCTGCTGATCGGTATGTTCATGCTCTTCGACCGCTTCGGCACGCTGCACATTGGGGAGATCCTGCGCGAAGCACCCACTGTGCTCGCGCCGGGTTCGACCACCGCCACGTGGATCGCGGCGCTGCTGCTCGGCGGCGCGGTCGGCAAATCGGCCCAGCTTCCGCTGCAAACCTGGCTGCCCGACGCCATGGCCGGCCCGTCGCCGGTGAGCGCGCTCATCCATGCCGCGACGATGGTGACCGCCGGCGTTTACCTGATCGCGCGGCATCATCTGTTGTTCGAACTTGCCCCGGCCGTGATGACCGCCGTCGCGATCGTGGGCGCCCTGACGTTGCTCCTCGCCGGGTTCAGTGCTCTCGCGCAACACGACCTCAAGCGCGTGCTCGCCTACTCCACGATCAGCCAGATCGGCTACATGTTTCTCGCGCTCGGCGTGGGCGCGTGGACGGCGGCGATGTTTCACTTCATGACCCACGCCTTCTTCAAGGCCCTGCTCTTCCTCGCCGCGGGCGCGGTGATTCACGCGCTCGCCGATGAGCACGACATGCACCGCATGGGCGGACTGCGCACACGACTGCCACTGGTTTTCTGGACGTTCCTCGCCGGTGCGGCCGCGCTCGCCGCGCTCCCGCTCATCACCGCCGGCTTCTACAGCAAGGACCTGATTCTGTTTCAGGCGTGGACGTCCCCGCACGGCGGGCCGTGGCTGTGGGGTGCCGGTATCATCGGCGCCTTGGTTACGGCGCTGTACACCGGACGGATGCTCAGCCTCACGTTTTTCGGCAAGGCCCACACGGAGGTCAGTCACCGGCCGGGACCGCTGATGACCGTTCCGATGGTCGTGCTCGCCGCCCTCTCGCTCGCCGGCGGTTTCGTCGAAACGCCACACACCCTCGGCGGCGTCACCGTGTTCTCGCATTTCCTCGCGTCGACGCTCCCCTCGGCCGCACACGCGGCGACAGGGATGACGCAGGAGATTGTCCTTCAACTTGCCGCGACAGTTGCGGTGTTGTTGGGCCTCGGCGCCGCCGCGCACCTGCACCGTCATCCGCCGGAAGCATCCCCGCGGCTCACGGGCCGGCCGGCGCCCCAAGCCATTGGTCGTCTCTGGCTCGCGGGGTGGGGTTTCGACTGGCTCTACGATAGGATGTTGGTGCGCCCCTTCATTGGGTTGGCGCGACTCAACCGCCGTGACGTGCTCGACCGCATCTACGACGGCATCGCGGCGATTTGTCGCGCGTTCCACCGAAGCTTGAGCGCAACCCAAACCGGCCTCGTGCGCCGTTACGCGATGAGCATCACCGTGGGCGCGATTGTGCTGCTGCTGATCGCCGTCTTCCTCTAGCCCCATGAACCTCGAGGCGATCCTGCTCGTTCCCTTCGCCGGCGGACTGCTCGCCTGGGCCGTCGGACGCTGGCACGCGGGCGCGTCACGATGGGTTGCGCTGCTGAGCCTCGCCGCCGCGTTCGCGCTCGCGCTACGCGGTTGGGGAATGGAAGCGCTCGCGACGACGCCCGACGGCGCGCGCTGGCTGACGCTCGTGCAACACGAGTGGCTCCCCCAATTCGGCATCCCGTTCTTCCTCGGCGCCGACGGGCTCAGTCTGCTGCTGGTCTTGCTCACGCTCTTCCTCGGCATCCTCTCGGTGGCGGTGTCGTGGCGGGAGATCGATGAGCGCGTCGGCTTCTTTCATTTCAACCTCCTCTGGACGATCACCGGCATCCTCGGCGTGTTTCTCGCGCTCGACCTGTTCCTCTTCTTCTTTTTCTGGGAGCTGATGATCGTGCCGATGTATTTCCTCATTGGCATCTGGGGTCATGAAAACCGCGGCTATGCGTCGACGAAGTTCTTCCTCTTCACGCAGGCCAGCGGGCTGTTGATGCTCGCCGCCATCATCGGCCTGCATATCGCCTATGCACGCGAGAGCGGCGTCTCGACGTTCAGCTATCCGGAACTCCTCAACGCCTCGCTGCCGCCGGCCACCGCATTCTGGCTGATGCTCGGCTTCTTCGTCGCCTTCGCGGTGAAGCTGCCCGCCGTGCCCCTGCACACCTGGCTGGCCGACGCGCACACGGAAGCACCGACCGCCGGCAGCCTGCTCCTCGCCGGCGTGCTGCTGAAGACCGGCGCCTATGGCCTGTTGCGCTTCGCCCTCCCGCTTTTCCCCGAGGCATCGACGGAGCTCGCGCCGTGGGCGATCGGCATGGGAGTGGCCGGCATCCTCTACGGCGCGAAACTCGCCTTCGCCCAGCGCGACCTGAAGCGGCTCGTCGCCTACTCCAGCGTGAGCCACATGGGCTTCGTGCTGCTCGGCGCCTACGCTGGCACGGAAGTCGCCTGGCAGGGAACGGTCGCGCAGATGCTGGCCCACGGCCTGAGCACCGGCGCGTTGTTCGTCGTTGCCGGAGCACTACAGGAACGCCTGCACACGCGCGACCTCGAGCAGATGGGGGGACTTTGGGACACGATGCCGCGCCTCGCCGGCGTCGGGCTTTTCTTCGCACTCGCTTCCCTCGGCCTCCCCGGGCTCGGCAACTTCATCGGCGAGTTTCTGATCCTGGTCGGAGCGTTTGCCGCGGCCCCGATCGCCACCGCACTTGCCGCGCTCGGTCTGGTGTTCGCGACGATCTACTCGCTCTGGCTCGTGCAAAAAGTCTTCCACGGCCGGCGCGGCGCCACGCCGCCTGGGACCCATGCGACGGCGGAAGACCTCTCGCCGCGCGAGGCCCTCGTGTTCGGCGTCCTTGTCGTACTGGTGCTGTGGCTGGGGATCTACCCGGCCTCGTTTCTACGCAAAGCCGAACCGCCCTTCGCCTACGATCTGCGCCGCACCGTGGAACCCGGCAATGGGGACGCGGCGCCCTCGCCGCGTTTCGATGCCTCCTCCGCGGCGAGAGCGCCGCGGCTCCACCAAGCTCCGGTGGCAGACTCCCCTCCCATGCCATGACCCGCGCCGACTTCATTGCCCTGCTTCCCCTGTGCATCCAGGCCGCGTCCGTGCTTGTCCTGCTCGGCGCCGTTTGCGTGCGACGCAGCCATCGCGCATCGATGGTGCTGAGTGTCCTCTTCGGGGGGCTCGCGCTCGCCACCCTGCCGGTCGCAGCGGACCAGGCGCCGCACGCGGTCGGCCCGCTGCTGATCATCGACCGGGTGGCCCTGTTCTACATGGGACTCATCTTCGCCAGCACGATCGCGGTCGCCGTGCTTTCCTACGATTATCTCGAACGACACGGCGTCCGGCGCGAGGAGTTCTATATTCTTCTCCAGGCGGCCACCACCGGCGCCGCCGTGCTCGCCGCGACGATTCACTTCGCAATCGTCTTCCTCGGCCTCGAGTTGCTCAGCATCTCGTTGTATGGAATGATCGCATACATCTTCAACCGGCCGCATTCGCTGGAGGCGGCCGTGAAATACCTGATCCTCGCCGCGACCGCCTCGGCGTTCCTGCTTTTCGGCATGGCGTTGATATATGCGGAATCGGGCGCAATGACCTTCGCCGGCATCCGCATTCTTCCGGAAACGGCGGACGGCGCTCCCGCAATCTTCATTCTCGGAGGAACCGCACTCTTTCTCACCGGGATCGGCTTCAAACTCGCGCTCGTCCCTTTCCACCTGTGGACGCCCGACATCTATCAAGGGGCCCCCGTCCCCGTCGCCGCGTTCCTCGCCGCGGTGTCCAAGGGCGCCGTAGTGTCGCTCCTGCTACGCTTCGCGCTCGCCACCGACCTCGCCACAGCCACCTCCCTCCAGGTCGTCGTCGGCACCCTCGCCATCGCGTCGATGCTGGCGGGCAACCTGCTTGGACTGCTCCAGCGCAACCTCAGCCGGCTGCTCGCCTACTCTTCGATCGCGCATCTCGGTTATGTGTTGGTCGCCCTGCTTGCGGGAGGCGCGGCCGGAGCCGAAGCGGTGACCTTTTACGTAACCAGTTACCTCGTGGCGGTACTCGGAGCCTTTGCGGTGATCAGCCTGCTCTCCACCAGCGCCCGCGATGGCAACGAACTCGACGATTATCGCGGCCTCTTCTGGCGGCGGCCGGTCCTGGCGGCGCTTTTCACGGCGATCCTCCTGTCGCTCGCCGGCATTCCGCTGACCGCCGGTTTCCTGGGCAAATTCATCGTGCTCAACGCCGGCGTGACGGCCTCACTCTGGCCCCTGGTGCTGGTGCTCGTAGCGGGCAGTTCCATCGGACTATTTTATTATCTTCGCGTCGTCGCGACGCTGTTTGCGCCGGTGTCCGCGTCGGAGCGATTCCCCTCCGGTGGCTCGCACTTCTCAATCTCCCGCGCCGGCAGCGCGTTGCTCACGGTCGTCGGCGCGGTGGTGCTCGGGCTGGGCGTCTATCCCGGACCGCTGGTCGCCCTGATTCGCGCCCTCTGGAACGGAGCGCCTTGAACGAAAACTTCTATCTGCGCCGCGGGCGTTGACCGGTCTTGTCGGGCATCAGAGGCGCGAATATTCTGAATCATGATCGGTCATGACGATAGTCTATCCGAGGTCCTCGCGGAAAAAGGATCGAATGTGTACCGGGTCGAGCCTGAAACGATAGTGGCCGAGGCAGTTGCGCTCATGAACCTGAAGAAGATCGGCGCGCTGCTGGTGATGCGCGACGACCACGTCCTCGGCATGTTCACGGAACGCGATGTCCTGACCCGCATCGTCGGTGCCGGCCGCAATCCCCGCACCACGCGTATCGGCGAAGTAATGACCGTCGACCTTCTCGTGGTGCACCCGTCCACGACGGTGGAAGAAGCCATGCGGATCGTTACCGAAAGGCGGACCCGCCATCTGCCGGTGATGGAGGGCGACCACCTCAAAGGGATGGTGTCGATCGGCGACCTGACGCGCTGGCTCGTACGAGTCGACGAAAGCTACATCGACAACCTGCTGTCCTACATCAGCGGCAAGTATCCGGGCTGAGGCGTACCCACGAAATGGTGACGGTAGCCCAGACACTTTGCGTCCACCTGGGGCGCGGGCCGCTGGCCCGCTTTCAGAAATTGCGAGCGAGCCGACTTCCCTCCCGTCAGGCCCGGTGCTTCAGAGGCACTATGCCGGAAGCACCACGCCGAACACGACTGACGCTCGCAGGTATTTGAACCACAAAGACACGAAGGCGCAGAGAGGCGGAGAGTACTGCTTTCCGTTCTTTGTGTCTCCGTGTCTTAGTGGTGAGTTTTCCGCATGTTTCGGTTTGCGGCGAAGCCGCGATGAGCCTCTGTGGTTCGACTGAACCCGTGCCTCCGCTCTACGACGCTCACAACCATCTCCAGGACGACTGGCTCGCGCCGCACCTCGACCGGCTCGCCACGCAGTTGCCCGCGCTCGGTCTGCGCGCCGCGGTCGTCAACGGCACCAATGAAGGCGACTGGGCGCGCGTCGAGGAGCTCGCGCGCCAGTTTCCCTGGGTGCGCCCGAGCTACGGGCTGCATCCGTGGGACGCGGGCAATCGCTCGCCCGACTGGCTCGCGAAGCTTCAGGCCCAGCTCGCGGCGGATCCTCGCGCCGCCGTCGGCGAGATCGGCATCGACCGCTGGATCCTCGATAGCGCGCGTCCCGACGATCCGCGGCTCGCCGGGTTGCGTCGTGCGCCGCTGCCCGAGCAGGGCGAAGTATTTTTGAAGCAGCTCGCGCTCGCCGCTTCCGAGAACCGACCGGTCACGATTCACTGCCTGCAGGCGTGGGGCGCGCTCGACGGACTGCTCGATAATGTCGCCACGCCCGCGCGCGGTCTTCTGCTTCATGCCTATGGCGGACCGCCGGAGATGGTCGCGCGCTTCGCCGAGCGCGGCGCGTATTTCTCGTTCAACGGCTATTTTCTCGATCCGCGAAAGGAGAAGGCGCACGAGGCGTTCCGCCGCGTGCCGGCCGACCGCCTTCTCGTCGAGACCGACGCCCCGGCGATGCCGCTGCCACAGGCGTGGCGCACGCACAAGCTCCCGCCCGCGCCGGACGGCTCGCCGGTGAATTCGCCGGGCAACATCGAGGCGGCCTACGCCGGCCTCGCGTCGCTGCGCGGCGTGAGTATTGAAGAACTGACTACGCAGGTGACGGAGAACTTCGAGCGGTTTTTCGGGTGAGAGTCAGAAACCACGAAATACACGAAAAGGACGAGGTGAGAGCAGTCGAAAAACCGTATCTTCTGTAGCAGCCGACGTAAGTAGGCTGGCGAAGGTGAGAGCGCGCTTGCGCGCGATTGGGAGCGCGGGCGTCCCGCCCGCATCCATCCGATTGCGGGCCAGAGGCCCGCGCTCCCACCCTCGCCAGCCTCGTTACCTCCGCTGCTACTTCCGACTAAAGTGTCCCGGCTAAGAGGAACATCTTTCGTGTGTTTCGTGGTTCTCCTCAGCCGGTCACGATCAGCCGCACGGCTTCCTGGGCGGCGACGAGCCCGAAGGCGCCGGTGACGAACACCGCGGTGCCAAAACCGCTCGCGCAGTCGAGCTTCAGGCTGGAGCCGGGCTCGGGTTCGGTCGAACACGTGCCATTAGCCCATGGATACACGGGATTCTCCGCGGAATAGACGCAGCGCACGCCGAATTTCACCTTCTCTCCCCGCGGGAAGCCGTGGTCGCGCCGCAGTTTCTTGCGCACGAGGCGCAGCAGGTCGTCGCCCCACGCGTCGCCGAGGTCGCCGGTGCGGATCTGCGAAGCGTCGCGCTTGCCGCCGGCGCCGCCGACGGTGACGCAAGGCAGCCCGCGTTGCACCGCGGCCGCGATGAGCAGCGCCTTGTTGCTCATGCCGTCGATCGCGTCGATCACCGCGTCGTAGCGCGGCGCGAGCATCCGCTCCGCGGTCGCGCCGGTAAAAAACTCCGTACGGGTCTCGATGCGGCAGGCGGGGTTGATCAACCGCACGCGCTCGGCGAGCGCGGCGACCTTGGGACGGCCAATATTGCCGTCGAGCGCCGGGAGCTGGCGGTTGATGTTGGTCACGCACACGTCGTCGAGGTCGATCAGTGTGAGCGCGCCCACGCCGCTGCGGGCGAGTCCCTCGACCGTCCAGGATCCGACGCCGCCGACGCCGACCACGCACACGTGCGCAGCGCGCAGGCGGGCGAGGCCGTCTTGGCCCACGAGGCGGCCCATGCCGCCGAAACGATCGAGATAGTCGTCCGTCATTTCGCCAAAATGTCTTCAACCGCCGGGATCGCCAGTGCGCGGCGTGACTCGAGGTCGCCGTGCAGCCGGACGAAAGGCAGGCCGCGGCTCGTGAGCGTTTCCAGCCAAAGGCGCCGGCACATCGCGCGGCCGGCTTCGTCGGGGAAGCAGCGCTGCGGATCCGGCTGCCACGAAAGATCCGTGTCGCAGAACAGATAGAGCGCATAGTTCCGGCTGCGCTGTTCCGCAGCCTCGCGAACCCACGCGGGGCAGTGGCCCGGAAACAACAGGTCGGCCCAGAGCACGTTGGTGAACAGCTCGGTGTCGCAAAAGACCACGCGCCGGGCGCGCGCCGCCGCCGCGTCTTCGTTGGCGATCTGCCCGCGCGCGATCGCGTCGAGATCCTGCGCCACAATGGTCGCGTCGTGGGCGTCCCAGAATTCGCGCACGTATTCGGGCGCCCAGGATTCGCCGAAGTGTCGCGCGAGTTGTTCGGCCAGCGTCGACTTGCCCGTCGACTCGGGACCGAAGAGGGCGATGCGTTTTGGTTCAGGCATAGGCGACGGACAGGTGGGCTTCAGCCCATCGCCTCGGCAGGCTACCGGGGCAGGCACGGAGAAACGCGAAATCGTCGTGACGCGCCTCAGGCACGGGCGGTGCCCTCCACCTGCACGCTCATCGCCCGGCGCCACGCGCGCCAGCCGGCGAACGCCAGGCCAAGATAGATCACATAGAGAAAGGCGGTGTAGGCCAGGGCCGCGCTCCAGTAGGACGCAATCGCCACCAAGTTGACCGCAATCCACAGCGGCCAGTTTTCGAGCTGCTTGCGCGCCTGTAATACTTGAGCCGCTACGCTGAACGACGCAATGAACGCGTCGCGGAACGGCATCACCGCATCGGTCCACTTGCGCAAGCCCAAGGCCCAAATCACCGCGCCCGCAGCCGCGAGCACGAGCGTCAGCGCACGTCCGCGCCTGGTAAGTCGCGTAATCGGGAGCACGGGCGCCTCGCCACGATCATGCACCCAGTGCCACCAACCGTACGCAAGTGCGACAAAGAAGAAAACCTGGAGTGTTGCCTCCGCATACAGCCGAGTTTGATAGAATAACACGCCCTGCACCGTCACGGCAGCGAGCCCCACCGGAAACGCCCACAAACTGCGCCGGATCATGAGCCACACGCCCGCGACACCGAGCACGAGGTTGGCCTGATCGAGCGGCGCCGCCTCGGTGATGCCGGACCAGATGTTGTGCAGGATGTTGGTCAATGAGTTATTAGTTGAGAGCTGAGAGTTGAGAGTCGGATGTTGCGCCGCGAAAACTCAGCTGGCCCGGAGGTCGCCGTCCACCTTTTGATGCCCGCCACTGCGAGCGCAGGGACCGTATCAGTTGCATGGATAAGGAGCCGTTGTCCCGGACGCGCGCGGCTTTGGCAACGAGCAAGAGAGGCGGGCCCAATGTGGGTCGGGCTTTACGCCCGACATCCGCGGCGGTTGAGAAACCTGTCGGGCGTAAAGCCCGAACCCACAAACACGGGTCCGTCACTTTTTCGCGACGAACGCCTCCAACGCCTCGCGCGTCACGGCGTGGCGCGCGCCGCAGCGCGGGCAGCGAATCTCGATTTTTTCGTCACCGCCGAAAAGCTCGTCCGCATCGGCCCGGAAGGCCGGCGCGAGCACCTCGAGCATGCGCTTCTGGTTGCAGCCGCAATGCCACCGGTAGATGCGGCGCTCCATCAGCACCACCGTCTCGGTGTGCTCCAGGTGGCGCAGCTGGTTGGTCGTGAGCGACTGCAGCCAGCCGACATCGCAGTCGGGATGTTCGGTCACGAGCGCGAACTCCTCCTCGTTGAGTTGGAAATAGCGCGCGCCGCGCTGTTCGCTCTGCGCATAAAACGTCTCCGCGGCGCCCAGCGGGTCGCTGCCGGTGAACGCGACCGTGCTCCGACGCTTCGGGTGGTTGCCCCGCACCGTGTCGGCATAGAAGAGATTCTCCGGCAGCACCTTCACGTTCTCGTCGAACACGCGCCCGGTGACCGAGCCGTCGGCGTTGTCACCGGTGAGGAAGAGGTTCACCAGCGGCTGCTGGAAATTGATGGTCCACGCCGTGAGCTCCTTCCAGGGACGCGAGCCGAGATGCAGGACGAAGCCGGCGAGCGCGCGCTTGAACATCGCGTCGTGCTCGGGTGCCGGCCGAATCTTTTGGTCGGCAAGGTGCAGATAGTAATCGACAAACAACTCGCCGAAGTCGGCGCGCGTGAGCAGCACGTTGCGCGTGCGCACAAAGTAGCTGCGCACCTCCAGACCAGGATCGGCGGCGTTGATGGGAGTCGAGTCGGGCATGCGGCGTAACTTCGCGCAAAGCCACTCGCGCGCCACTCAAAAATTCACGTAGCGACGCGACGCAGCGGCAAAGGCGGTACGTATTCAGGTGGGTCGGGGTTTATCTCCGACATCCGCCGCCGGCGGGCACAGGTGGGGCGTATAGCCCGACCCAGTCGAGCCGGTGGTCGTCTCAATCGCCGAAGAACTTCTGGATGCGCCGCACGCTCGCGACAAGCGCATCGACGTCGGCCGGCGTGTTGTAGACGTAGAAGCTCGCACGCGCCGTGCTCGGCAAGCCGAGCTTTCTCATCAGCGGCTGATTGCAGTGATGGCCTCCGCGCAGGGCGATGCCGTCCTGATCGGCAAACGTCACGACGTCGTGCGCATGCGCGTCCTGCAACGCGAAGCTCACGAGGCCGCCCCGCGGACCGCCGGCACGAGGACCGAGGATGCGGATGCCGGGAACTTCCCGGAGCTGCTCGTAGGCATAGCTCGCGAGCGCGTGGTCGTGCGCGGCGATCTGCGCGCGTTCGAGGCCGTCGAGAAAATCCATCGCACTGTGCAGCGCCACGGCATCGGCGATGTTGGGCGTACCGGCTTCGAAACGCTCGGGCGAGGGCTTCCAGCGTGCACCCTCGAAATCGACGCTTACGACCATGCCGCCACCGGTCTCGTCGGGATTCATCGCGTCGAGCAGCGTGCGGCGGCCGTAGAGCACGCCAATCCCGGTCGGGCCGCACATCTTGTGGCCCGAGAACGCGAGGAAGTCGCAGCCCAGGGCGCGCACGTCGAGGGGCTCGTGGCCGATCGATTGCGCAGCGTCGATCACGGTGATCGCGCCGACCGCCCGTGCGCGGCGGCAGAGCTCGGCGACGGGATTGATGACGCCGAGTGTATTCGAAATGTGGGTAAACGCGAAGAGCTTCACCTGCGGGGTGAGCAACGTATCCAATGCGTCGAGATCGAGTCCGCCCTCGGCATCGGCGCCGACGACCGGCACGTAGCGCAGCGTCGCGCCGGTGGCGCGGGCCACCTGCTGCCAGGGCACGAGATTCGAGTGATGCTCCATCTCGGTCGTAAGGATGACGTCGCCGGGCTTCAAATTGGCGTAACCCCAACTGTGCGCGACGAGGTTGATCGCCTCGGTCGTGCCGCGGGTGTAGACGATCTCGGCGGGCTCGGCCGCGTTGACGAACTGGGCGGTGCGGAGGCGGGCGGCCTCATAACTGTCGGTTGAGCGCATCGAGAGCGCATGCAGGCCGCGATGCACATTGCTGTTGTCGCGTTCGTAGTAACGCACGAGCGCATCGATGACTGCCCGCGGCTTGTGCGTGGTGGCGCCGTTGTCGAGATAGACGAGCGGCTTGCCATGCACGGTCTGGTGCAGCGCGGGAAACTGGGAGCGGACGTCGGGAAAAGTGATCATGCGAGCGAGAGTAATCTTTATCTTAATCTTTCTCTTTCTCCCAATGGGTTGCGTTGGGGGGGCAGAGAAGGAGGAAAGAGAAAGATCGGGGCGGGTCAGACGGTGGCTTTGTCGGGCTGCTTCAGCGCGTCGAGGGCGGCGTGCCAGGCGAGGGTCGCGCACTTGATCCGCGCAGGGAAAGCGTGGACGCCGGCGAACGCGGCGAGCTCGGAAAACTCCTCCGGCTCGCGCCCCGTAGTGACGATGTCGCGAAACTCCGCGAAGGTGGCCTCGGCCTCCTCCGGCGTCTTGCCCTTGAGCTGGGTGGTCATGAGCGAAGCCGAAGCCTGCGAAATCGCACAGCCCGATCCCTCGAACGTGATCCCGGCGATCCGGTCACCGTCCATCCTCAAGTAAACCGTACAGTTGTCGCCACACGTCGGATTGTCGCCGGAGGCGACGCGGGTGGCCGTGGGCATCTTGCCTCGGTTACGCGGGCGCTTGTTGTGGTCGAGGATGACCGCCTGATAGAGGTCGTTGAGTTCGGACATAAAGGTTTTTCGCGACGCGAAAAACCTAAGATTGAAATGAAAAGGTCACGTAGCAAGCGCCGTGGTTCGGGCGGATGGACGGCCCCTTGGAGCGAGAGCGCCTCCACTGTTCCGACGCTGCTTGAGTGGCGCGGTGCTTTAGCCCGCGCAGGAGCGGAACGACCGCGGGCTAAAGCAACGCGGCACCGTCCGCCAGAGGCGTGGAGAGTGTCGTGACACGCGCCACAGGTTCTGGCGGAGCAAAAACGTGCCTACTCCCAATACTCGGCCCAACTCGACGCCGTCTCCGTCACCCGCACGCGTTCGAGCCGCACGCCCTCCGGGACGGGAAACTCGACGCCCATCACGCCAGCCTGCTGACGCAACGCGGCTTGCAACGCGTGAAAAATGCGTTGAGCGAGCATTTCGCTCGTCGGATCGGCGCCTTCGAAGGGCACGATTCGCTCGCGATAATGCATGTAAAACACATCGAACTGCGGATCCTCGGTATTCAGCGCCAGGCTGTGATCGAAACATTCGACGGTCGCTGTGAGGAGGCGCTTGAGCGCTTTGAAGTCACAGACCATGTCGTGCGCGTCGAGCGTATCCGCGATGAGCACGACCTCGATGGTGCGGCTGTGACCGTGCGGAAACCGGCAGGCGCCGGGATGTTTCGTGAGCAGATGACCACTCTCGACGGTGAACTGTTTGGCGATGCGAAAAGGCATGGCGCAGCGTGGGGCTCAGACCGTGAGCGCGTGGCGGCGCAGACCCGGCTGCAGGAAGGCGTCGAACTTCATCGCGATCACGCGCAGCAGCGGCGCGCCGGCGGGGAGCACCACCACGCCGGCGGCGCCGACCTGCAGGAGCCCGTCGGCCGCGAGCGGCTCGAGCGAGGCGAGTTCGCGCGCAAAGGTGGTCGGCACATCGAGGCCGAGCAGGCGGCCGAGCGCCGCAAAATCGAGGCGGCGGTCGCACATCAGGCGCATGATGAGCGTGCGGCGCTGGCGGTCCTCGGTCGTCGTGCGATAACCGCGCTCGACCGGCAGGCGGCCCTCGCGCAATGCCGCGCGGTAGTCGGCGAGCGACTTGTGGTTCTGCCAGTAAACCTCATCGGTCTGCGAAATGGACGAGATGCCGAAACCATAGAGCGACGCTCCGGCGCGCGTGCTGTAACCTTGGAAGTTGCGGTGCAGGCTTCCGGCGCGTTGCGCGTGCGCAAGCTCGTCGTCCGGCCGCGCAAAATGATCGAGGCCGATGTCGACGTAGCCGGCAGCCTTCAGCCGCGTGTGCATCAACCCGAACATCGCCAGCTTCTGCTCGGGCCCGGGGAGCTGGTTCATTTTGTCGAAGATCCGTTGCGCGGGCTTGATCCACGGCACGTGCGCGTAGCTGAACACCGACAGGCGATTGGGCCGCAGCTCGAGCACGTCGTTGATCGTGCGATCCAGCGACTCCGGCGTCTGCAGCGGCAGCCCGTAGATGAGGTCGACGTTGATCGAATCCACGCCGGCGCCGCGCAACCACTCGATCGTGCGGATGTTTGTCTCATGCGGCTGGATACGATGGATCGCCACCTGGACGGCGGGGTTCGTGTCCTGTACGCCGAGCGAAGCTCGGTTCACCCCGAGCAGGCGCAGCGCCTCGACGTGTTCGGCCGTGACGCGTCGCGGGTCGATTTCGACGCTGATCTCGGCGTCATCGGCGAAACTGAAGGTCGTGCGGACCATGCCGGCCAGGCGGCGTAGTTGCTCGGGCGTGAGAAAGGTCGGCGTGCCGCCCCCGAGATGAAGTTGCGCAACTTTCCGGGCGGGATCGAGACGGCGGGACACGAGTTCGATCTCGCGGGCGATATCGTCGAGATAGGCGTCGGCCGCATCGTGGCGACGCGTGATGATCGTGTGACAGCCGCAATACCAGCACCGCGACTCGCAGAACGGCAGATGAAAATAGAGGGAGAGCGGATGGGCAGGCTCAGGCGCAGGCCCCCCCGTGCGCGGCCGGCTGTCGGCGGCGATCGCGCCGTCCAAGTCAATCGCCGCCAAGTCAGTGTGAAACTGCGTTGCGGGCGGGTACGACGTATAGCGCGGTCCCGGCACCGCGTATTTGCGGATGAGATCGAGATCCAGCGAGGGCAAGGCGGCGTCCGCGTGTGCGGTCGCCTCGGGCGGAATAATCATGGGCGGCGGGTGTGTGCGCGCATCGTGCCACAGCCGCCGCGGACCCGCTCCGCATGACTTGGCGGGGGGTGCGCAGATCTTGGCTGGCGGCCCCGGCGGGACTGTAGGACGGGATTCGCCGACCCCGCTGTTTGTGGGCCGGGCTTTATTGCCCGACTTGTCGGGGATAATCCCCGCCCCCCCCATGAGCGCCCTACCTCACGCCCTCACGGTATCCGCAACTCCATACCGACCCGCAGCGCCGTGTTTCTTCCGTCGGGCAACGCTGCACGGTTGGCCGCCACGATCTCGTCGATCTTCGCGTTCGTCGGCGTGCCGTAGTACTTGCGGGCGATGCTGTAGAGGCTCTCTTTCGCCGCGACGACATGACGCCGTCCGGGCGCGGAGGGAACCGTCGTCGGAGTCGTCGCAGGGCGGGTCGGAGGCTGGACGAGTGCCGGCCCGGTCTCGGGCTCCGGGGGAACCCGCGTAATCGGCGACGGCAAATCCATTCCGGGATACGGGGGACGGCGCGCGGGCTCCTCGGCAGGCGCTTCGGCTGCCGGCCCGAGTTGCGCGATCGTGCCGCGGGCGGTGTTCGTCGCCACATTGGCGCGCGCAACGGCAAGTTCGTTCTTCAACTCCGCATTTTCGCGACGCAAAGATTCGATCACGTCGAGCTGATCATTGCGCAGCAATTGGTTCTCGAGCGGCTGGGCCGGCAGCGTGCGGCCAAACTCGCGCATGGCCGCGTCAATACGCTGCCGCACGAGATCGGTCTGCGGCGAATTGGGCTTTAGCTCGCAGTATTTGCGGAAGTGGTAGATTGCCGCGATCGGATCCTTGAAGATCGGGCTTTGATAAAGCAGGCCTACCTCGAGATGCGATTCCGGCGCGCCGTCGCCCCGCTTCTCGATCACCTTGAGAAACGAACCGAGCGCCTCCTGATTGCGACCTTGGCGCAACAGGTCTTTTCCCCGGCGGTAGTTTGCCTCATCGATCTCCGCGGTCAGGCCGACGCCGTCAGGTCGTTCACAGCCGGCAGCCAACAGCAGCGCAATCAAAGCGCAGAGAAGATACGGCAGGCGAAACGTCATCAAAACGGAAAAGGATTTGAACGCGGCAAGGTTGCTCCTAAGTCTCGCAACCCGACTTGCGACTCAAACTCTAAATGGCCCTCACGAGTAAAACCGCGCTGGCCCGCGCAAAGGCTTGTATCCGCATCGAGAGCGAAGCGCTCGCCGCCACCGCGGCGGAGCTGGGCTCCGAATTCGTTGCCGTCGCCGACGCGGTCGCGGCGGCGATCGAGGCGAATTCGAAGCTGATCTTCAGCGGCGTCGGAAAATCCGCACACATCGTCCAAAAGCTTGTGGGCACGTTCAACAGCACCGGCGCCGCGTCGTGCTTTCTCGACGCCACGCAGGCCCTGCACGGCGATCTCGGGCTGTGTGCGGAGGGCGACATCGCGATCCTGCTCAGCAACAGCGGCCAATCCGAGGAGATCCTCCGGCTGCTGCCGATGCTCAAGCGCTTCGGGGTGAAGATCGTGGCGTTCACGAGCAATCCCAAGTCGGACCTCGCGCGCAACGCCGACCTGCGCCTCATCTATACGGTGCCCCGCGAGGCCTGTCCGCTCAAACTGGCGCCCACTGCCAGCACGACCGCCGCCCTCGCGCTCGGCGACGCGCTCGCCATGGTGCTGCTCGAGGCCCGCGGGCTCACCCGCGACGACTTCGCCCGCTACCACCCGGCCGGAAACCTCGGTCGCGTGCTACTCCTGCGGGTGAAGGACATCATGCGCACGGGCGAGCGGCTGCCGATTGCCCCCGAGACGGTGACCACCCAGGAGGCGATCCTCGCCATGACCCGCGCCAAGAGCGGCAGCATCGCCCTGGTTCACGCCAAAACGGGCAGGCTCACCGGCATTCTCACCGACGGCGACTTCCGCCGCAGCGCGCTGACAGGCCCCGATTTCCTGCAGAAGCCAGTCGCCACGTTCATGACGCGGACGCCGAAGACGATCAGGGAGGACGCGCTCGGCGTCGATGCCCTGCGCCTTTTCGAAGCGCACAAGATCGACGATCTCATCGTGATCAACGCCCGCGGCCAGCCCGTTGGGCTCGTCGACGGGCAGGACCTCCCCAAGCTCAAGATCGTATGACGAAGACGCCCATCCGCGCCGGCGTGATCGGCATGGGCGGGTACGCCGGCGCCCATCATCACGCGCTCCTCCAGCTCGAGGAAAAAAGCGAGGCGCGCCTCGTGTGCACCTGCGATCCCCAGGCAAAGGCCTTCGCCGTCGAGCAGGAGTTGTGGAAGTTCTCGCGACGAGGCGTGCGCGTATTCGACGATTACCGACGCATGCTCGAGGCGTGCGGACGCGAGCTCGACCTCCTTGTCGTTCCCACACCAATACCGCTGCATGCCGAGATGCACCGCGCCGGCGTGGAGCTCGGCATCCCGGTCTATCTGGAAAAGCCCCCGACGCTCGACTACCTCGAGCTCGAGGAGATGATTGCGCGCGACCAGGGCGCGCGAAAGGCCACCCTTGTCGGCTTCAACTTCATCGTGGAGCAGCCCCGCCGCGCCTTGAAAGCGCGCATCCTCAAGGGTGAGTTCGGCGCCGTGCAGGAGGCACACCTGATCGCGTCGTGGTCCCGTCCCCGCAGCTATTTTGAACGCAATGCCTGGGCCGGCCGCCTGCTCGGCGCCGACGGCCGGACCGTGCTCGATTCGTGCTTCGGCAACGCGATGGCCCACTTCGTTCACAACATCCTGTTCTGGGCGGGTCCGGACGAACTGGCCAGCTGGGCCCAACTCGAGCGGGTGCAGGCCGAACTCTACCGCGCCCACGCCATCGAGGGAGCGGACACGTTCTTTGTCGAAGCGCGGACGCCGGAGGGCGTCACTCTGCGTTTCGCCCTCTCCCATGCCTGTGCCGGCGCCAGCACGCACAGCGAAACCGTGGTGTGCGAGCTGGCGGATATCCGCTATGTGACGGGGCAGTGCGCCAAGATCCGCTGGCGCGACGGCCGCCTCGAGCGTGTTTCCCTGCCCCCTCTCGACCCGCTCGTGGAAAACTACCTCGACTACGGTCGCTACCTGCGCGGCGAAAGTCTCCGCCCCGCTACGCTGCTCAGCGATTCGCGGCCGTTTGTCGCGCTCAACGACCTCGCCTATGTATCCAGCGGCGAGATCGCGACATTGCCGCTTGAGCAGGTCGCCGCCGTGCGCAACGAGCAGGAGCAGCAGGAGTATCTGTCGATCAAAGACCTTGCGCCCGTTCAGGACGAGTTCGTCACCCGCGGCCGCTGGCCCAGCGCTCGCGACTGGCCACGCGCGCACCCGGCCGCCGTCGTGACGATCGCAGACCTCCCCCATTTTCACTCCACGGTGCGGGCACTCGCCGGGCGCTAGCGCCCCCGTCGCGCCGGCTAATCGGTGCGCAAATCCTGCTAATCTTTGCGCACGCAGCGATTTTCGTGGTCCCCTCGGCCTAATTTTCACCTAACGTGACGCCATGGCCACGCCCGCGTTTGTCTACCAGGACCCGTTTCCCACCGGCAAAGACGAGACCAGTTACCGCCTGCTTTCGAAAGAAGGCGTGAGCACGGCAACGTTCGAGGGTCGGGAAATTCTGAAGGTCGCCCCTGAAGCGCTGAGCTATCTCGCGTATCAAGCTTTTCACGACTGCTCGTTCATGCTGCGCACAAAGCACCTGGAGCAGGTGGCCGCGATCCTGAAGGACCCCGAG
>DASWVO010000136.1:0-18192 GCA_036406235.1 Opitutaceae bacterium | reverse complement strand
GCGTGTCTCTTCGCCGGCTCGTTTCTCTCCGCGGTGTTTCTCGACCGGTTGTGGAAAAAAGTCGCGCTCGTCGCATCGTCGATGGTGTTCGCCTTCGTGATGAACCTCGGGCGCAGCCTTTTTCTTACGTCATGGGCGTACGACTACGGCCATCAGGCGATCGAGGGCAAAGTCCACGACATCGCCGGCTACGCCGTGCTCGGCCTGACCGTGCTCGGGCTGCTCTGCCTGCTGCCGCTGTTTAATCTCAAACTCGCGTCCGAAGAAACGGACGCGGACGAAGAGACGGATGGAACCCCGGTGAATCCCTGAGAGGGTGGCTCCAACTCAGGGGCGCGTAGGGCGCGCGCCCTCTGGAGTATGCCATTTCCGCACTCGCGTAGCGAGGCGTTGAGCGTAGCCGTGGGCTTTAGCCCACGGAATTGAGGTGCGAACAAGGGATGCGTCAGGCGTCGCTACGCGACGCATTTATCTGTGCTCGTGAACCGTGGGCTAAAACCCACGGCTAATTTCATACGGTCGCTCCGCGACCTGAGAATGGCCAAACCATAGCGGGCGCGTGTGGGACACGCGTCCCCGCCGAGATCGGGCCTCTCTGTGCCCGATGAAAAAAGTTGCGGCTGTGGCGGCGCGGCCGGCCGGCTTGCGCTACGTTGTGGCCCGCCGGCAAAATACGCGTCGCGGAACGCAGGGCATGCGCAGCCAAAACCCTTGCGTTCCCTCGGGGCGGTCTTTCTCATTCCACTCTCCGCGTCCAAAAGGCGCGTGGATTGAATCACCTGAAACAGCACATCTACCTAGAAATCGGAGAGTCCTATGGCAGTTAAAGTCGCAATCAATGGCTTCGGCCGCATCGGCCGCCTCGTCTTCCGCGCGCTTGTTGAGCAGGGTCTGCTCGGCACCACTTTCGACGTCGTCGCCGTCGGCGACATCGTTCCGGCCGACAACCTGGCTTACCTGCTCAAGTTCGACTCCACCCAGGGCAAGTTCAACGGCACGGTCAGCTCCAAGAAATCCTCGCCCGACAAGGCCGAGGACGACGTGCTCGTGGTCAACGGCAAGGACATCCTCGTCGTGTCCGCGAAGACCCCGGCGGAGCTTCCGTGGGGCAAGCTCGGTGTGCAGCTCGTGATCGAGTCGACCGGCCTGTTCACCGACGCCGAAAAGGCCAAGGGGCACATCGTGGCCGGCGCCAAGAAGGTCATCATCTCCGCCCCGGCCAAGGGCGAGGACATCACCGTCGTCATGGGCGTGAACGACGACAAGCTCGACCTCGCGAAGCACAGCATCATTTCCAATGCCTCCTGCACCACGAACTGCCTCGTGCCGCTCGTACACGTGCTGCTCAAGGAAGGCTTTGGCCTCGAGGAAGGTCTCATGACGACCATCCACTCCTACACGGCCACGCAGAAGACCGTCGACGGCCCCTCGAAGAAGGACTGGAAGGGCGGCCGTTCGGCGGCGATCAACATCATCCCGTCCTCGACCGGCGCCGCCAAGGCCACCGCGCTCGTGATCCCGGAGATGAAGGGCAAGCTCACCGGCATGTCGTTCCGCGTGCCGACCCCGACGGTCTCCGTCGTCGACCTGACCTTCAAGACCACGAAGGAAACCTCCCTCAAGGAGATCAACGCCGCGCTCAAGAATGCGTCCGAAACCTACCTCAAGGGCATTCTCGGCTACTGCGACGAGGAAGTCGTCTCGACGGACTTCATCCACGACAAGCAGTCGTCGATCTACGACGCCGGCTCCTCGATCGAGCTCAACAGCAAGTTCTTCAAGCTGGTGAGCTGGTACGACAACGAGTGGGGCTACAGCAACCGCGTCGTTGATCTGACCAAGAAGATCGCCGCGCAGCTCTAATCGCCGCGTCCGCCACTAAAAGAAGCGAGAAGCGAGGAGCGAGGAGTGAGAATCGAGGAGTAAACCTTCTCCCGATTCCATCCTCATCCTCGCTTTCTTTTTCCTTCTCGCTCCTCGATTCCCGCTCCTCGCTCCTTTCTCCATGGCCAAATTTAAATCCATCCGCGACCTCTCGCTCGCCGGCAAACGCGTCCTCATGCGCGTCGACTTCAACGTCCCGCAGGACAAGCAGACCGGCGCCATCACCAACAACCAGCGCATCGTCGCGGCGCTGCCGACGATCAAGTACGCACTCGAGCAGGGCGCCTCGGTCGTCCTCATGTCGCACCTCGGCCGTCCGGACGGCCAGAAGATCGCCAAGTTCTCCCTCAAGCCCGTCGCCGAAGAACTCGCCAAGCTGCTCGGCAAGCCGGTGAAGTTTTTGGACGACTGTGTCGGGGCAGCGGTTGAGGCCGCCTGTGCGCCCGGCGCCCTGAAGGCCGGCGATGTCGTGCTGCTCGAGAACCTGCGCTTCCACATTGAGGAAGAGGGCAAGGTGAAGCTCGAGGACGGCTCCTCCAAGAAGGCCGACCCGAAAGCGGTCGAGGCCTTCCGCGCCAGCCTCACCAAGCTCGGCGACGTGTTTGTGAACGACGCCTTCGGCACCGCGCACCGCGCGCACTCGTCGATGGTCGGCGTCGCCCTGAAGGACAAGGCCGCGGGTTTCCTGATGGAGGCCGAGCTCAACGCCTTCGCCGCCGTGCTCGACACGCCGAAGCGGCCGCTGCTCGCCATCCTCGGCGGCGCAAAGATCGCCGACAAGATTCCGCTCATCAACAATCTCCTCGAGAAGGCCAACGAGATCATCATCGGCGGCGGCATGGCCTTCACCTTCAAGAAGGAACTCGAAGGCATGTCGATCGGCGACAGCCTCTTCGATCCCGAGGGCGCGAAGATCGCGAAGGATCTCTTTGCGAAGGCCGCAGCCAAGGGCGTGAAGATCACGCTGCCGGTCGACTTCGTGTGCGCCGACAAGTTCGACGCCAACGCCAATGCGCAAGTCGTCTCCGATCAGCAGGGCATCCCCGCCGGCTGGATGGGCCTCGATGGCGGCCCGAAGTCGATCGAGCTTTACGCGCAGGTGATCGGCCGCGCAAAGACGATTGTGTGGAACGGGCCCTCGGGTGTGTTCGAGTTCGAAAAATTTGCCGGCTCGACGAAGGCGATGGCCGACGCGATTGCGAAGGCAACCGCGGCGGGCGCGACCACGGTCGTCGGCGGGGGCGACACCGCGACCGCGGCGAAGAAGTTCAAGGTCGCCGACAAGGTGACGCACTGTTCCACCGGCGGCGGCGCGAGCCTCGAGTTCTTGGAAGGAAAAGTGCTGCCTGGCGTGGCGTTCCTCGAAAGCTGACGAAGGTAGGGGCGGTTGTCCTCAACCGCCCTTTTTGTCGTCGCCAAACTTAGGGCCGTTGGGGACAACGGCCCCTACCATTTTTAAAAAACTATGATTCGCAAAAAGCTCATCGCCGGGAACTGGAAGATGAACAAGACCTCCGCCGACGCCGTCGTGCTCGTGCAGGAGATCGTCGCCGAGATCGGGCGCAATACGGACGTGGATGTGGCGGTGTGCCCGCCGTTCACGGCGCTCGAGTCGGTCGGCAAGGCGCTCGATGGATCGACCGTGAAGCTCGGCGCGCAGAACATGCATCCCGAGCCGAGTGGCGCCTACACCGGAGAGATTTCCGCCGGCATGCTGCGCGGGCTTTTTGCCAGTTATGTCATCCTCGGCCACAGCGAGCGCCGCACGTATTTCGGCGAGACCGACGCTTTCATCAACCAGAAGGTGCTCGCCGCGCTGAAGGCGCAGTTGAAGCCGATCCTCTGCGTGGGCGAGACGCTCGCCGAGCGCGAGGCGGGCTCGACGCTCAAGGTGGTGCAGACGCAGCTCGAGGCGGCGCTGGAAGGCGTGAGCAAGGACCTCGCGACGAATGTCGTGGTCGCTTACGAGCCGGTCTGGGCGATCGGCACCGGCAAGGTGGCGACGACCGAGCAGGCACAGGAGGTGCACGCGTTTATCCGCGGGTTGCTGACGAAGCTCTTCGGTTCGGCGACGGCGAACAAGCTGCGCATCCTCTACGGCGGTTCGATGAAGCCGGCCAACGCGCCCGAGTTGCTCGCGCAAAAAGACATCGACGGCGGCCTGATCGGCGGCGCCTCGCTCGAGTCGCGCAGCTTCGTGGATTTGGTGAAGGCGGCCGCGACGGCGAAGTGATGGTTTGAGTGGGAGCGCGGGTCGCTGGCCCGCGCGGAAACTGCCGTGTTTGAAGTGTGGCCGCGTCTGCCATCAGACGCGGCTTATCGTTTGCAGCCCGGCTCCCCTTGGCGCCTCCGGGAGCGGCCTAGCGGCGTCGCTACGCGAGTCCCGCGTTTTGGCCCGGCGGCCTCGCGTAGCGAGGCCACGACCGTAGCCGTGGGCTTCAGCCCACGATACTTTTGATCGACAAGAACGCGTCGCGTAGCGACGCCTGAATTATGGCGAACACGTATACGGCGCTGAACTACCACATCGTATTCAGCACGAAGGCGCGTGAGCCATGGCTTACCGAATCCGTTCGCGAGCGGCTCTGGCCATATCTCGGCGGCATCGCCCGCGAAAACGGAATGAAACCCATCGAGATTGGCGGCGTGCTCGATCATGTGCATCTTCTGATTTCGATTCCACCGAACATGGCGGTGTCAAAGGCCGTGCAGTTGATCAAAGGCGGCTCGTCGCATTGGTTGCAGCCGAATCTTCCGAATCCCAATATGGCAGCCTTCGCTTGGCAGGATGGTTACGGCGCAATTTCGGTGAGCACGTCCCAATGCGACGCGGTGCGGGCCTACATTCGGAATCAGGCTGAGCATCACCGCACGACGACGTTCGAGGAGGAATACCGTGCGTTCCTCGATCGACATGAGGTCGATTACGACGATCGGTATTTATTGGGCTGAGCGCGGAGGTCAGGCGTCGCGACGCGACGCGGCGTCGTGTGTCGAAAAGGCCCCGCGCTAAAGCGCGGGGCTATGGTCGGGTGCCGCTAACGCGGCATGGGTGCTTGCGAGAGCGGCAACACTGCCTGCGAAAACGGCCCTCGCGCACCCGCGCTCCCACCCAACCTCACTTCACCCGCGACACCAACTGCGCGACCAGCGCCTGCAAAAACGCCGCGTCGCCCGGCAGCGCGGCGCAGGCTTCGAGGGCGGCGTGTGTGTGACGGCGGGCGTGCTCGCGCGCGAGGTCGAGACCGAAAAGTTTCACGTAGGTCGTTTTGTCCGCGCGCACGTCCTTGCCGGCGGTCTTGCCGAGCGTCGCACTGTCGCTCGTCGCATCGAGCACATCGTCGACGATTTGAAAGGCCAGGCCGAGGTGCTGTCCGATGCGGCGCAGCGTCTTCACCGCGTCGGCAGCGAGGCCGCCGACCAGGCCGCCCATCGCCAGTGACGCTTCGATCATCGCCGCGGTCTTGTTGAGGTGGATGAACTCCAGCTCCGCCGCGGTCGCGTCGGTTTTCTTCTCGGCCAGCAGGTCTTCCATCTGCCCGCCGATCAGGCGGCGGCTGCTGGCGGCGTCGGCCAACTCGCGGATGAGAGCGTGGGCGAGGGCGGGGCGGTCCGCGTAAGCCGTCGTCAGCAGCGCGAAAGCGTGTGTGAGCAGCGCATCGCCGGCCAGCAGCGCGGTTGCTTCGTCGAAGGCCCGGTGGCAGGTCGGCCGGCCGCGGCGCAGGTCGTCGTCATCCATGCACGGCAGATCGTCATGGATGAGTGAATACGTATGCACGCACTCGATCGCGACCGCCGCCGGCACGCCGTCGTCGGCGCCGACCCCGCCGAGCTCGGCCGCCGCGAGCACGAGCACCGGCCGCACGCGTTTGCCGCCGGCTTCGAGGCTGTACCGCATCGCGGCGTGCAGGCGCGACGGGCGGGTGTCGGCTTTCGGCACGTGCGCATCGATCCCCGCTTCGACGCGGGCAAGGTGGGCGTTTAATTTGGTTGTGAAGTCCATGCGTGCGCGGCTACCGTGCCGCCCCTACAACGACACGCCGCAATGCCGACGCTCGAACTCGTTTGCAAACGCCTTTTCTCCGACACTTCCTGGTTTGCCAAGTGCATCATCGGCGCGTTGCTGCTGGTCGTTCCCATCGCCCATTTCTTTGCATTTGGCTACTTTTATGAGCTGATCGATCGGGCCCGGCGGGGGAACAGCCTGGAGTTGCCGGAATGGGAAGATTGGCGCCGGTTGTTTACCCACGGCGTGGCCGCGTTTGTGATCTTCCTGGTGCTCGGCGCGACGCCGATCGCGCTCGCCTGGGTGCTTACCTGGCCGCTCCGCATCTTTTCGTATGGCGCGCTGGTCTACTTGCCGCTCGTGCCGGCGGTGATGCTGGCCGGTCCACTCACGGCCGCGGGCATCTACCAGTATCAAAAACGCGAGGAATACCGCGATGCCTTCCGCCTCTACGTGCTCGCGGCGATGCTGCGTTCCAGCAAGGCCCGCTTCTGGGTGCCGACCTTCGCGCTCGTGGGCTTCCTGGCGGCCGTGTATCCGCTGATGACCTTCACCGTATTCGTGGGGCTTGCCGCAAGCTGGAGCTACTACGCCGCCTATTACCGCTTTGTGGAAGAGGCTCGCAAAAGTGGATCGCGCGTATAGCGGTGGCTGGGATATCTCTCACCTGAACCATGCCGACCTACGACTACGCCTGCACGGAGTGCGGGCACGAATTTGAAGCGTTCCAGTCGATGAACGACCAGCCGCTGACCACCTGCCCGGCCTGCAAGGAGCCGAAGGTGAAGCGTAAAATTGGCGGCGGGGCCGGGCTGATTTTCAAAGGCAGCGGCTTCTACATCACCGACTATAAGAACAAGCCCAAGCCATCCGGTGGTGAGCCGGCGTCGGCGGGCAAGCCGTCTGGCGGCACGAGCCCGGCTTCGAGCGCGCCGGCGTCTTCGAGCACTTCCTCATCCTAACGATCCCCGAAATCCCCAATCCAGGAGGGTTCCCCATGGCCACCACGAGGCAGAAGGTCGAACGCGCGTTGTATGGTCCGAGCATCAGCGAAGTGACGCTCGGCGCGGTGCTGAGCGTGGCGCTCGGCGTGATCGTGGCGGCGGTTTATCTGGTGGCGAAGCCGGTGGAGAAGGTGCGGGAGCTGCCCAAGGAGCCGGCGTCGGACGTCGTTTACTACCTCGAGGGCTCCCGCGATTCCACCAAGGGCAAGCAATGGATGCGCAAGCGGCAGATGCTGGTCGAGGGCCAGTCCGCCGAGATCGCGCTCACCGAAGACGAGCTCAACGCCTGGGCGGGCGCCGGCGCGAAGCCGGCGACCGACACGACGTCCGCGGCCAGCGGCATCATCCGGGCCGAATCGGTCAATTTTCGCGTGCGCGACGGCTGGCTGCAGATCGGCGTGCCGAGTACCTTTGATGTGTTCGGTTTTGTAGTGCCGGTGGTCCTACAGGCGCGCGGTGACTTCGAAAAGCAGGGGGACCAGTTCGTGTTTGTCCCGCGCGAATTCATGATCGGGTCGCTGCCGGCGCACCGGCTGCCCGGCCTCGAGGGCCTGCTCGGCAACAAACTGCTCGCGAGCCAGAACCTGCCGGAGGACATCGCCACGGCGTGGAAAAAACTGGCCGACGCCAGGGTCGACGGGAACACGCTGCGTCTGACTCTCCCGTGACGCGGTTCCGCAGGAGCCGCGCCCTCCGCGCCTGCCTCTGCCTCGCCTGTTTTTTGGCCGCCGCGCGGCTGGGCCGCAGCCAATCTCCTGAGCACGCACCTCCGCCGGCGCCGGCCGTCTTCACGAGCGGGCGCGGGCAATTCGAGGTCATCGCTCCCGACGCCGCCGCAGCTGCGGCGGTGACGACGCTCGCCGGCGAAGCGTGGCGATTTCTGGCCGGGCCGCTCGGGTTGCCCGCGGGTTTCTCGTCCTCGATTTTCGTGCGGCTCGTGCCGGCCGCCGAATGGCGGGACGCGGCGGTGTTCCGCGTCGCGGTCGAGCCGGGCGGAATCGTGAGTCTTCGCCTGCGTTGGGAACCGGCGCTGGACGCCGAGATCGTGCGCCGCGCGCTGGCGCAAGCCCTGTTGTCACGCCTGGCGGTCGCGCAACACGGAGTCTCGGCGAACATCAAGGTTCCGCTCTGGCTCGAGCAGGGGACCGTCGGCTGGTGGATCACGCGGGCGCAACCGGCGCGTCTCGACGGCTGGCAACAGGAGGCGGCGGATGCGGTCGAGGTGCGGCTGGTGCGCTTGCTCGCCTGGCAGCGCGGCGAGCCCGAGCCCCGCGCCTGGCAACTGGCGGCCCTGTGGTGGTTTTGCCATCTACGGGACGAGGCCGGGCAGACTTCGGCGTGGCATGATTGCTTGCGGCGCGTGCTTGGCGGCGAGGACGCGACGGCGGCACTGGTGGCGTGTTACCCGGCATTGGCGCGGGAGGAGCGCGCGCGGGAATTGTGGTGGCTGGTCGGGCTGCATCACCAGCGTCGCCTGAAACCGCTCCCGTTGCTCAATGCGAGCGAGTCGCGGGCCTGGCTCGCGGACCTGCCCAGGGTGGTTCTCTCGCGCGACGGCGCGGATTCGGTCCTCTCGTTGGACGATTTATTTGCGGCGCGCGAGGAAAGCGTCGTGACCGGGGAAGTCGCGTGGCGCGTGGCGCGCATCGGACGCGAGCTGCCGTGGCTGCATCCGCTGTATCGCAACGCGGCGCTGTCGCTCGGCGAAACGTTTGAAGCAATTCAAGCTGGGGACGCGACGCGTTTCGCCGACGCGAAGGCGCAGTTTGCGCGCGATGCGGCCGAAGGCCGCGAGATCGAGGCCGCGATGGAGGTGGCGCTCGACGCGCTGGATGCGGCCGCCGCACGCTGATGCCTCTCGTACCGCAATCGGAGTCTTGTCGCCTGATAGGTGACATGCTCCGGAGGCGTCGGTGTTTGAAGCATGGGCCCGACCACGGGACTGGTCAGGGACTGGACGAATCTCGGAACGTGCGCGTGCTTGCGCTTACAGCGCGGCGAGGAGGTTCTTCATGTCGACGTGATCGGTGATCAGCCGCTTGATGATCGGAATCTTGTCCGTGTCCTGCGGCTGCGTTTTCACCGTCATGCTGTGGATCTTCGAGGTGATCGTGTAGCTTTCCTCGCGCGCGGCGATCACGGGGATGTCCGTCTGCGCGAGCAACTCGAGCAGTTTTTCGTGCGGTTGCACGTCGTTGGTGAGGACGAGGCCGGCGATCGTCTGGCTCGACAGGCGGGCGCTCGAGACGGCGGCGAGGATGATGTCATCGCGATCGCCGGGCGTGATGATGAGGGTTCCCGCCTGCAGGTAGTCGACGATGCCCTTGGCAGCCATCGCGCCGACGACGACGCGGTGAACGCGTTGGGTGGCGCCGCGCGCGCTGGCGTTGAGCCACTTGCCGTTGATCTCTTCGGCGATCTGCGAGAGGTTGGGCGCGGAGAGTGCCTTCTGTACGGGGAGCACACCGAGCAGCGGCACGCCGAGCCGGGCCAGGCCAAGACCGGAGTATTCGCGCAGCAACTCGATTTTGTCGGGCTCGACCTTGTTGAGAATGGCGCCGACGACCTCGACGCCCTCCTTGTCGAAGAGAGCCTTGTTGAGGGCGATCTCGTCGATGGGCCGCCCGATGCCGCCGGGCGAAACGAGGATGACCTTCGCCTTGAGCAGCTTCGCGACGCGGGCATTGGAAAGTTCGAACACCGAGCCGACGCCGGCGTGGCCGGTGCCCTCGATGAGCGTGAAATCCTTCTCCCAGGAGACGCGGTCGAACGCGCGGCAGATCTTGTCCTCGAGCGTGGCCAGCATCGGCGCGGGATTCTTGAGGAAGCGGCGGGTGAAGGTGCCGTCGACGGCCACCGGGCTCATGCTCTCGATCGGGACGTGCACGTTGTAGATCGTGTCGAGCAGCACGGAGTCCTCGTCGACCTTGTGGCCGGAGACTTCGATGAAGCGCTGGCCGACGGGCTTGATGAATCCGACCCGTGGATACAACGCTTGCAGCGCGGCGAAGAGGCCGAGGCAGGTCGTCGTCTTCCCGTCGTTCATGCGCGTGGCGGCGATGAACAGGCGCTTTGTGACCGTGTTGGTCGGCGCACGCAGCAGTGGCAGCGCCGGCAGTTCGAAGGGATTCTGGGTGCGGGTCACAAAGGAAAATTCGGGTTCGACGGCCATGGGAAAGAGTTGCCGGTTACAGGTGGGAAAGTTGCAGCTTGGAAGCCTGGAACATGAAAACGTGAAACCTGAAACGCCGAAGGGCTTCCGCCCTGTGGCGTTCTCATGGGGCGCCGTAGAGCAGGCGGCGGTCGATCGCCTGACAGCCAACCACGGCTGCGGCACCGAACACGTCGTGAGCGCTGGCGCCACGGCTGATTTCGGCGGCCGGTTTCGTGAGACCGGTGATGATCTGGCCAAAGGCATTGGCGCCGGCGAGATACTGCACCAGCTTGAAGCCGATATTGCCGCTGTTCAGGTCGGGGAACACGAGCACGTTGGCGTGGCCGGCGACCGCACTCCGCACCTGCTTCATCTCGGCAACGACGGCGTCGAGCGCGGCATCGACCTGCAGCTCGCCTTCGATCTCCATCGGGAGCATCGCGGCCTTGGCCTTGGCGCGCGCAAGCTCGGTCGCCTGGCGCACCTTGACGAGCGAGGGATGGTTCGACGCGCTTTTCGAGGCGTAGCTGAGCATCGCCACCCGCGGGGTCTCGTTGGTGAGGTGCCGCGCGATCATCGCGGTCGAAAGCGCGATGTCACAGAGTTGCTCCGCCGTCGGGTCGGGGATGACGCCGCAGTCGGCGAGGAACAGCGAACCGTCGCTGCCGATCTTCTTCTCGTCGAAATCGAGGATCATGAGCGACGAGGCGGTCTGCACCTGATCGAGGCGCGGGATGATCTGAAACAGGGGCCGCAGCGCGCTCGACGCGCTCATGGTGGCGCCGGCGACGAGGGCGTCGGCCTGACCCGTTGCGAGCATCATCGTGGCGAAGTAGCTCGTGTTGCGCATCGCGTCGCGTGCCTCGGCGATTTTCAGCCCTTTCAGGCGGCGGACTTGCTCGAGCTGGTCCACGAACATCCCGAAATCCTCGCTGCGTTCCGGCTCGATGATGCGCATGCCCTGGAGGTTCACGTCGAGCTTGGCCGCCGCGGCCTTGATGGCGGCGCGTTCACCAAGGAGGATCGGTGCGCCCATGCGGCGTGTCACCCACTGGCGGGCAGCTTGAAGAATGCGCGGATCCCCACCTTCGGGAAACACCACGCGCTTTGGGTGGCGCTGGAGTTTTTCGATGAGTTTCGGAACGAGCGGCATAGGAGGCGTCACGCTGCCGCCCGCCGGCGGTAGCGTCAATGCCGGCGAATCGTCCGGCATCCCCTAATAACTTGTAAGCCGCCGCGTGCATCACGAGAAACATCGGCCGTGTCCAAGAGCCTCAAGAACATCAGCATCGTTGCCACCACGACGATGGTTTCGCGCGTGCTGGGGCTGGCCCGTGACATGCTCACGACGGCGGTATTCGGGACGAGTGCGCTCAACTCCGCTTTTGTCACGGCATTTACGCTACCCAATCTTTTTCGCCGGCTGCTGGGTGAGGGCGCGTTGACGGCGGCGTTTGTGCCGACGTTGCACGACGAGTTGTCCCGCCGGCAACGCGCGGGGGCGTTCGTGCTCGTGAGCCAGGTGGCGAGCTGGCTGCTCGTGGTGACGGTGGCGATCGTCGCGCTGGCGATGAGCGTGCTGAGTCAGCGCGAATGGATCGAGGCATTCGGTGGGGCGACGGACGCCGGAAGCGACATGGTGCGCCGCTGGCTGGTGGCGGCGGAGCTCTCAGTCGTGCTTTTCCCCTACATGATCTGCGTCTGCCTCGCGGCGGCGTTCAGCGCAGCGCTGCAGACGTTGGGTCGTTTCCTCGAGCCGGCCCTTTCGCCGGTCTGGCTCAACCTCGCGATGATCACGTTGCTGGGCGGCGCGGCCTACGGCGGGTGGGCGGACGGCGACTCGGCGCAGATGCGCTGGCTCTGCGCAGGGGTGTTGCTGGGCGGCTTCCTGCAGATGGCGGTGCCGGCGGGAGCGTTGATGCGCGAAGGCTGGCGACCGCGCTTCGATCTGCGGCGCAGCGAGCAAGTCAACGCGATCTTCCGGCTCATGGGACCGACGGTGATCGGTTCCGCGATCTATCTCATCAATCTCTCCGTCTCGCGCTTCGTCGGCCTGTCGCTCAACGACTCGGCGGCGGCGGTGCTCAACCTGGCGACGCGGCTCATGGAGCTGCCGATCGGCGTTTTCGCGGTCGCGGTCTCCACGGTCGTGTTTCCCCTCATCTCCAAATACGCCGCCCAGGGCGACTGGACCAATCTCGCGCACGCCTACCGCCGCGGGATGCGCCTGATCCTGGTCATCAACATCCCCGCCGCCGCGGGGCTCGTCGCGCTCTCGGAGCCGATCATCCGGCTGTTGTTCCAGCGTGGAGCCTTCCGCCCGGAGGACACGCGGCTGATGGTTCCGGTCCTCGCGGTATTCGCCTTGGGACTACCGATTTTTTCGTTCGTGAACCTCGTGCTGCGCGCGTTTTACGCCCAGAAGGACACCGTCACACCAGTGCGCGCGGCCGCGTTGAGCTTCGTCGTCAACCTTGCGCTCAGCCTCGCGCTCATGGGGCCGCTTTCGACGATCGGCCTCGCGCTGGCGAGCAATGTCGCCGTGCTGGTGCAGGCGTGGTATCTGCAAGCACGGCTCGCCCGGCGCCGCGAGGCGCTGGGCTTCGCGCATCTGTGGCCCTCGATCCTGCGCATTGTGCCGGCGGCGCTGGCGATGAGCCTGGTGGTGGCGGGCGGCTGGTGGGGCTGGCGTCATGCCGTGGGCACTACGCGGATGACTGACATCGTCGGCCTGCTCGTGTTGATCCCCGCGGGCGTGGCGGTGTATGCCGGCCTGTTGTGGGCTTTCCGGCTCGAGGGCAGGGAGGAACTGCTCGCGCTCGTCGTGCGGCGGCGGACACGCAGGCCGGGCACGGAAGCTGCGGACGCGTGATATTTTCGGAATGAAGTTCAAATTCGACTGGTTTCTGACGGGGATGGCGGCGGCGGTGGTGCTGGCGTGGCTGTTTCCTGAGCCGGGCGCGCGCGGCGGATGGTTGCAACCGGAGATCCTCACGAAGGCCGGTGTGGCGTTGATCTTCTTCCTGCATGGGGTGGGGCTGTCGTTTGCTGCCCTGAAGGCCGGCACGTTGCGCTGGCCGCTTCACCTTGTCGTCCAGGCCACGACGTTTCTCGTGTTTCCCGCCATCGGTTTCGTGGCGTTGTGGCTGGCCGGCGATCGCCTCGGGGCCGATCTCAAGCTCGGGATTTTCTACCTCTGCGCGCTGCCCTCGACGGTGTCCTCGTCGGTTGCCCTCACGGCGGCGGCACGCGGCAACGTCCCCGCGGCGGTCTTCAACGCCACGCTTTCGAGTCTCCTCGGCGTCTTCCTCACCCCGCTGTGGATCGGGCTGCTCTTGAAGACCGGTGGCCAGCCGATGCCGCTGGGCGAAGTCATCCTCGACCTCGTGCTCTGGCTCGTGCTGCCGCTCCTGTTCGGGCAGGTTTCGCGCCCGTTGCTCGGGGCGTTTGTTCTCAAGCACAAGAAGCGGGTGGCCACGATCGACCGGCTGACGATCCTCCTGCTCGTCTACACCTCGTTTTGCGACTCGATGGTGCAAGGGGTCTGGTCCGGACACGGCGTCGGGATGATCCTGGCGACGATCCTCGGCTCCGGCGTCCTGTTTTTTGTGGTAATGGGGATCGTGGGCGCGGTCTGCGATGCCTTGGGATTTCCCTTCGCGGACCGAATCGCGGCCGTTTTTTGCGGCTCGAAGAAGACCCTCGCCTCCGGCGTGCCGATGGCCCAACTGATTTTCGGCGCGCATCCCGGAATCGGACTCATCCTCCTGCCCATCATGATCTACCACCCCCTCCAGCTCATCATCTGCGGGATGCTCGCGGGACGGTGGGGCAGGCGAAGCGGGGAATAATTTGCGGGAGAAATTGTAGTCGGGGCTTGATTTTGACCAAATAGTAAACAAACGTGTCGGACTATGGGACGCACCAGTGACGCAGACGAACGCCTGATGAAGGCTGCTCTCGACCTCATGTGGGAGGAGAGCTACGGCGCGGTCACGATCGACGACATCTGCCAGCGGGCCGGCGTGAAGAAGGGTAGTTTCTACTACTTCTTCGATTCAAAGGCCGACCTCGCCATCGCAGCCCTCGAGTCCGTGTGGCAGAAAGAGTGGAAGCCAGCGCTGGATGCGCAATTTTCCCCGTCGGTCGAGCCCCTGAAGCGAATCGCCGGCTACCTTGAGGCGGCGTATCACAATCAGGTGCGCGTGAAGGCTGAGACCGGGAAGGTCCTCGGTTGCCCGATCTTTTCCGTCGGCTGCGAAGTCAGCACCCAGGAGGACAAATTGAGCGCTAAGGTGCGCGAGATCTGCTCCCGGAAACGGCGCTACTATGAGTCGGCCATTCGCGATGCTATCGCGGAGGGCGTGATCGAGCCCTGCGACCCGACGCAGCGCGCCCTTTGTCTTTCCGGCCTCATCGAAGGCATTATTAGTCAGGCGCGCATCATGAATGATCCCGAGGTCATTCGGCCGCTGGTCCAAATGGGCCTCGAGCTTCTGCGCGCCAAGCAGTCCGCAAATAACGCGGCCTGACCGCGTTCCCTCTCCCGGCGCCCGCTTATCCGAGCGCCGTTTCTTTGGCCCAAATAGTAGATAGATAGTCAACTATCAGTGTATTCACACATGTCACACCGCATTTCGCCACCTGCCGTTTCAGCTTCGGTTTTCGCATCCACGCCGGCGCAGCGCAGTTCCCACCACCGCGTTGCTATCGCGTCGGCGCGACGCGATTCGTCCGGCCGGCGCCGGGCGTTGCTGGCCGGGCTCGTCGGCCAGCTTTGGACGCCTGGTCTGCTGGATCGCCTGCAGACGCCGCTCTCGCGGATCCGCGAGTAGACCGCACTTAGGCCCGTAAGATTTCACCCACAACAACGTCTTCTCGTTCACCACGCCATGAATACGACCACACCCGCTCTCATTCCTACCAGCACCGCCGCTACCTTCGCCTCCGACGTCCTGGATGCATCGCACACCCATCCGGTGCTCGTCGACTTCTGGGCCGCCTGGTGCGGCCCCTGCAAGGCGCAGGCGCCCTTCCTCGCCGACGTCGCCGCCACCCGGTCCGACGCGCGCGTCGTGAAGGTTGACGTCGATGCCGAGCCCGACCTCGCGTCGCGTTACGCCATCCGATCGATCCCGACGCTGCTCGTATTTCGCCACGGCGAAGTCGTCGACCGCATTGTCGGTCTCGTATCCGCCGCTTCGATTCACGAGCACCTCGACGCCGCCTCGGCGGCCTCCGCTTCCGCTCCCTGATTCCGTTTCTTCTGCACCTTCGTACATCTCCGCACCCACGCACACACCATGACCGCTGATTCCTCCCAAGCTGCTCCGGCCAACGTCTCCGCCACGGCGACTCCCCGCCGCCGTCGTCACCTCACCGTCATCGCTCTCGCGCTCCTCGTCGCGGGCGGCATCACCACCTACACCGTCACCCGTGCCGGCGCCGCCGGCGAAAACGCCGACAAAGCGGCGCCTCCGCCCGCACCGCGGGTGACCGTGGCGCCGGTTGAGGAGCGGCTCTTTACCGAATTCGAAGAACTCACCGGTCGCGTTGACGCCTTCGAGACGGTTGAGCTGCGGGCGCGCGTTTCCGGCCACATTGACGCCGTGCACTTCCAGTCCGGACAGTCGGTGAAAGCCGGTGACGTGCTCTTCACCATCGATCCGCGCTGGTACCGCGCCCAGGCCGATCTCGCGACCGCCGACGTCGAGCGGGCGCGCGTTCGCACGGAGATCGCCGGGCGCGAAGCTGCTCGCGCCGAGGATCTCTACCGCGAAAAGGCCATTTCGCTCGAGGAACTGGATACGCGCCGTTCGCGCCATGCCGAGGCGCGCGCCGAATTGCTCTCGGCCGAGGCTGCATTCGTCACCGCGCGGCTCGATCTCGAGCATACGGAGGTGCGCGCGCCGATCGCCGGTCGGGTCAGCCGGGCCTTCGTGACGCCGGGCAACCTCGTCTCCGGCGCGCCCGGTGGCGCCACGGTCCTCACCCGCATCGTCTCCACCGGCGCCGCTTACGTCTACGCCGACGTCGACGAGCACACCGTGCTGAAGTTCAACCGCCTCCAGCGCGCCGGTCGCATCGCTCTGGAGGATGGTCGCGTGCCGGTCGAGCTTCAGCTCGGCGACGAGCCTGGGTTCGCCCATCGTGGCTATCTCGAGTCGACCGACAACCGTCTCGATCCGGAGACCGGCAGCCTCACGCTGCGTATGGTGTTCCCGAATACGGATGGCCAGCTCGTGCCCGGCTTGTTCGCCCGGGTGCGAATTCCGGTGAGCGCTCCGCAACGTGCCCTGCTCGTCAGCGAACGCGCCATCGGCACCGACCAGAGCCAGAAATTCGTCCTCGCCGTGGCGCCGGACAACACCGTCGCCTACCGATCGATCAAGCTCGGACCCTCGCTCGAAGGACAGCGCGTCGTTCGCGACGGCCTCAAGGCCGGTGAACAGATCATCGTCAACGGCGTGCAGCGCGTGCGCCCCGGCATGACGGTCGACCCGGAGCTCGCCGTCGCCGCGAAGCCGTCTCCCTCCAGTTCGGCCGCAACCCGCGTCGCCGCGCGTTAAACTGAAGCCGCAACGCAGGTAGGGCGCGTTATCCCCGAACGCGCCGGGCCGGCGACCGTCTGCCCCGGTGGGTTAACGAAACCCGTCCTACCTCTCCCGAAACGAGCCGCTCTCCCGGCGGCCCCTGGCCACTGCCTTGCCCGCTCGCTGCCACCCCCGTCTCCCGTTTCCGCACACTCCATGAACTTTTCCGATTTCTTCATCAAACGCCCGATCTTTGCCGGCGTTTTGTCGATCATCACCTTCCTGGTCGGCGCCATCGCCCTCTGGCGCCTGCCGATCAGCGAATATCCCGAGGTCGTGCCGCCGACGGTCGTCGTGCGCGCCACCTATCCGGGCGCCAATCCGAAAACCATCTCCGAGACCGTCGCCGCGCCGCTCGAACAGTCGATCAACGGCGTCGAGAACTCGCTCTACATGTATTCGCAGGCGACGAGCGACGGCGTGATGACCCTCACCATCACGTTCAAGATCGGCGCGGACCTCGACAACGCCCAGGTGCAGGTGCAGAACCGCGTCGCCCAGGCCCTGCCGAAACTGCCCGAGGAGGTGCGTCGTCTCGGCGTCACGACAACGAAGACGTCGCCCGACCTGCTCATGGTCGTGCACCTCTTCTCACCCGACGGCCGCTACGACGACATCTACGTCCGCAACTACGCCACACTCCAGGTGCGCGACGTGCTCGCCCGTCTGCAGGGTGTGGGCGACGTGCGCGTCTTCGGCTCGGGCGATTACGCGATGCGCGTCTGGCTCGATCCGAACAAGGTCGCGGCCAAGGGCCTCACTGCCGGCGAGGTCGTCGCTGCGATCCGCGAGCAGAACATCCAGGTCGCCGCCGGCGCGGTCGGCCAACAGCCCACGTCGCGGCCCGTCGACACCGAGCTCCTCATCAACACCCAGGGCCGCCTCGTGAGCGAGGAGGAGTTTGGCAACATCGTCGTGAAGACCGGCGCCCGCGGCGAAAACGTCCTCCTGCGCGACGTCGCTCGCGTCGAGCTCGGCGCCTCGGAATACGCGCTGCGCTCCCTGCTCAACAACAAGGCCGCCGTCGCTCTGCCGATTTCGCAGCTGCCCGGCTCCAACGCCATCGCGACGTCCGACGCCGTGCGCGCCGCCATGACCGAGCTGAAGCAAAACTTCCCGGAAGGCCTGGACTACTCGATCGTCTACGACCCGACGATCTTCGTGCGCAACTCGATCAAGGCCGTCGTGCACACGCTGCTCGAGGCGATCGTCCTTGTCGTGCTCGTCGTGATTCTCTTCCTGCAGACGTGGCGCGCCTCGATCATCCCGCTCGCCGCCGTGCCCGTGTCGCTCGTCGGCACGTTCGCCGTGATGCACGCGCTCGGGTTTTCGATCAACGCGCTCTCGCTGTTCGGGCTCGTGCTCGCGATCGGCATCGTCGTCGATGACGCGATCGTCGTGGTGGAAAACGTGGAGCGCAATATCGCCCTCGGCCACTCGCCATTCGAGGCCACCAAGCGTGCCATGCGTGAGGTGACCGGTCCGATCGTCGCCACCGCGCTCGTGCTCTCGGCCGTGTTCATCCCGACTGCGTACATCAGCGGCCTCACC
>DASWVO010000135.1:0-23056 GCA_036406235.1 Opitutaceae bacterium | reverse complement strand
GAGCCGCGGCATCCCCTGCCTGTACTACGGCACCGAGCAGGGACTGCACGACGACACCAACGCGCAGGACGGCCTGCCGCACGGCAACAACGATCCCTACAACCGCCCGATGATGGCGAAGTGGGACACCGACGCGCCGGTCTACCGGATGCTCGGCGTGCTCACGCAGCTGCGTCGTCTCAACCCCGCGATTTCGCTGGGCCGTCACGTGGCGTTGCACGTCTCGCCCGACGTCTATGTTTACCTGCGGCGCTACCGGAACTCCTACTGCCTCGTCGCACTGAACAAAGGCGAGACGCTCGCCAAGCTCGACGCGCTGCCGGCCGAGCTGCCCGACCGCCGCTACATGTGCTTCCTCACCAAGCGCCGCATCACGGTCAAGGACGGCAAAATCCTGCGCCTGCGGATCGCGCCAAAGGAGGCAATCGTGCTCAGCCACGTCGGCCCGGTGGTGCGCGCCAGGACGGTCGTGCGTGCGCAGGTGAACGGCCTCGCGACCAAACCCGGCGAAGTCGTCGTCGTGACCGGCGATTGTCCCGAACTTGGCCGATGGGACATCAGCAAGGCCTACCGCCTGGAATATCTCAACTCCAACACCTGGTTTGGCGAGATCCCGTTTGATGAAAGCGCAGGCAAACCGATCGCCTACAAATACGCGATCTGCCGCCTCGACGAATATGGTGCCCTCACCGACCCCGCCACGCGTGAGAACATCGTCTGCCGCCGCTGGGTGATTGCCCGCAAGGGCATCGTCAAATGGCGCGACCGCTGGGGCGGGTGAGGGAACGAGGCAGCCGTAGCGGCCGTAGCTCTCTCCAGGCTCTCATCACAGGCCGGGCGCGAGGCCGACGAGTGTGCTCAGCAGCACGACCATCAGGAACGCCACGATGCCGGCGATCGTTGCGCCGACGCTCCAAGCCTTGATGGTATCCGTCACGGAAAGACCGGCGAAACGCGAGATCACCCAGAAACCGGAGTCGTTGGGCAGCGAAAGACCCACTCCGCCGGCGCAGATCGCCAGGCCGACCAGCACCGGCGAGGCTCCGAGCGACGCCGTCATCGGGCCGACGATCGACGAGGTCGTGATAAGCGCGACCGTCGTCGAACCCTGCGCGGCGCGGAGAATCAGCGACAATGTGAAGCTGAGCACGAGGAGCGAGAGATTCCAGTGGGTCATCGTCTCCACGATGGTCTGACCAATGCCGCTGGTGTTGATCACATTGCCGAAGGCCCCGCCGGCCCCGGTGACCAGCAGGATCAGGCCGGCGGAGTCCGCCGCCTCGACGATGAGTTCGCCGATCGAGCGCTTGAGGTATTTTTTCAGGGTGACAGCGGCGAGGAGGACGCCGAGGAGCAGCGCGACGTTTTTGTCTCCCGCAAACGCGAGCGCCTGCGCCGCGACGGAGTCGGTGGGCAGCACCAATCCGAGAATGTTGCCAACGAGGATCAGCAGGATGGGGAAGACGAGCACGAGCAGCGAAAGTCCGGCGGAGGGCCGCGCGCGGGCGCTGCTCCCTCCGGTGCGGGGCGCGGGTTCCGCTGCGTCCGCGACCTCGTTCATCGCGGGAGTATTCCCTGCGGGCCCCCTTGACCGCAGGAAGCGACCGTAGAGCAATCCGCCGACCACCGCGCCGGGAACCGAGACCACGATCGAATACAGCAGGAAGACGCCGGCGTTGGCGGCCATGTTGCCGGCCACGGCGAGCGGACCGGGCGTGGGCAGGACCATCGCGTGGCTGGTGATCATGCCCGCGCAGAGCGCGCAGACGAGGGCGATCAACGGCGTGCCGGCGCGCCGCGAGATTTGCCGGACCAGCGGCATCAGGATGACGAAGCCGGCATCCATGAAGACGGGGATCGAGACGAGATAACCGGTCAGGTTGACGGCCAGGGGCGCACGCTTGCGGCCGACGCGATCGAGCATCGCGTGCGCGATCTGATCGGTGGCATTGGCTTCGGCGAGCAGTTTACCGAGGATGATGCCGAGGCCGATCACGATGCCGATGCCGGCGAGCGTGTTGCCGAAGCCCTTGGAAATGACCGGACCGATTTCGGCCACGGGCATGCGCACCAGAAACGCGGTGGCGATCGCCGTCGAGACCAGGGCGAGGAACGGGTTGATCCTGAAGCGAATAATCAGCGCCAGTAGCAGCGCAACGGATACAACGAAGATGACGAGAAGAGCGGGGCCGGTAACCATGAAAGCGTGCGGAGATGGAGATGAGAGGGGCGGGGGCTGTGGGGCGGGCTTTACGCCCGGCATTGCCGGGCGATCGTTTACGGCGCCATGTCTAGCCGAGCAGCCGGATCAACGCGGAAAAATCCTCGTCGGCGTGGCCCGTCTCCGCAGCGGCGGTGAGTTGCGCGCGGACGGTGGCGGTCAGCGGCAGATCGTCTCCGCCCGGGGTGCCGGCGATGAGACGGAGATCCTTGAGCATGTGCTTCACCGAAAATTGCGGAGAGAAATCTCCCTCCCGCAGCTTGGGCTCCTTCAGTTGGGCGAGACGCGACCACGCGGTGTTCAGCGGCAGGGCGCAGAAAAACTCGTCGTCGGTCACGCCGCAGCGACGCGCAAAGCTCAGCGCTTCGGCCAGCGCCTGCATCAGGCCCGCGGTGTTGAGATTCAGCGCGAGCTTCAGCGCGGCGGCGCGCCGGTGATCGGGCAGCGCCAGCCTCCGCACGGAGACAAGCGCCAGCAGCGGTTCGATCTCGGCGATCGCGGCTGCGTCTCCACCGAGGAAATACGCGACCTCCTTGCGTTCGGCCGCGGGCTTGCTGCCGGTGAAGGGCGCCTCGACGTAGCGGGCGCCGCGCGCCGCCACCGCGGCGCGGAAACGTTCGCTGCTCGCCGGATCGATCGTGCTGGATTGCACGACGATCTTCGAGCCGTCGAGCGTCGGCGCGATGTGCTCGAGCAGGGCGCCGACCGCGTCGGGATCGGCGACGACGATCTGCACGACCTCGGCGGCCTGTGCGACGGCCTCGGGCGCTTCGCGCCATCGCGGGCAGTCCGGTTGCGGCGTGCGGTTCCACGCGCCGGCGAGCACACCGGCTGCGTGATAATGTTGCGCCCAGACGCGGCCGATGAGGCCCAGGCCCAAGACTCCGATGGATTTCATAAGTGATGAAGATGGCAGGCGTCCGCCCCCAGGAAGGCGGGGTCTGGCGATGAAGCGACGCGCGCAACGGCGGCAGTCGCAGCGGTCGAGAGGCGGCGGTAATCCGGGTGCATCCCGCTCAGGCTGGCGGCGAAACGCCGGGTAGGAAAACGAAACCGAGGTGCACGTTCATCCGCTCGTTGCCTCCGCGCGGGAACGGGAGCCGTGGCTGGGCCTCGACGCGGGCGTCAGGCTAGCGGGCAAGGCGATTGTAGGTGGCGAGGATCTTCTGCAACCGGTCAATGGGCAGCGCCTCGGCCACGTGCCCATCGCTGCCGGTCATCGTGTCGGCGGCGACGAGGGCGTTGATGATCGCTTCCTCCACCGCCTCGACCGTGAGTTCGAAGAGCGGGCTCAGGTCCTCGTTGGGGAGCGCTTTCAGATCGACCGGACCGCCGCGCTCGCGAGCGGCGCCGGGATTGGCGGTGGAAAACGCGAGAAAGAGGTCGCCGGAGCCATTGCCCGACACGCTGCCGGTGCGCGCCAGGCCGAGGGAGGCGCGGCGGGCGAGGCGTTTCAACTGATGCGGCAGCAGCGGCGCGTCGGTGGCGATCACGATGATGATGGAGCCCACCTCGCCGACGCTCGCGCCCGCAAGGTCGAGCGGATCGGCGCCGGCGACGCGGCGACGTCCGCCGCCGATCTCGCGGCCGACGGGGACGCCGGCGATGGTGAGTTGCCGGCGGATACCGTGGTTGGCCTGCACGAGGACCCCGAGCGTGTAGCCGCCGAGCCCGGCGCTGAGGCGACGCGACGCCGTGCCGATACCGCCCTTGAACTCATAGCAAATCATGCCGGTGCCGCCGCCGACGCTGCCCTCGGCGACCGCGCCGCCGCGCGCCTGGTCGAGCGCGGCGAAGACGTGCTCGGGTTTGACGTGAAAGCCGTTGATGTCGTTGAGCCAGCCATCCCAGGTCTCGGCGACCACGGGCAGTGACCAGAAGACCTGCGGAAGATTGGAGCCGAGACTGCGTGTTTTCCAGGCGATGACCGCGTCGCGCGCCACGCCGACGCTGTGCGTGTTGGTGAGGACGACCGGGCCTTCGAGAAAGCCGGACTCCTCGATCCAGGCAGTGCCCGTCATCTCGCCGTTTCCGTTGAGGGAAAAGACGCCGGCATAGACGGGAGCGGCGCCCGGCCCGTTGCCGCGTGGCAGGATCGCCGTCACGCCGGTGCGCACGGGACCGCGGCCGACCTCGAGTTTGCCCTCGCCGGAGATGAGCGTGACGTGCCCGACTTCGACGCCGGCGACGTCGGTGATCGCGTTGAGCGGGCCGGGTGTGCCCTCGAACGGCACGCCGAGATCGCGGGCGCGGGGTTTATCGGCGGCGGCGAGGGACGCGGCGAACGCGAGCCAGGGAGCGATGCGCGAAACGGCGACGTGGACGGCGCGGAAAGTCATGTCGCCTAGGTTGCGGGGCTTGGGCGCGGAGGCAAATGGAGGGCGGCAAGAGTGCCGCCACTCCTTGGTTCCAATCCGGCACGGCCACAAGGGCCGGCCCTACATTTCGAATGCCGCGCCCGCGACTAGGCCAGTGCGGCGGGCAGTCGGCGCTTTTAGCTCTCAGCTCTCAACTGATTGCCGCCCCTCAGAATAGCGTCCAGGCGATGTTCACGCCGGCGGTGACGATCGAGACCATGCTCATCAGCTTGATGAGAATGTTGAGGCTCGGGCCGGCGGTGTCCTTGAATGGATCGCCCACGGTGTCGCCGATCACGGCGGCTTTGTGAGCGGACGAGCCCTTGCCGCCGTGGTGGCCCTCTTCGATATATTTTTTCGCGTTGTCCCACGCGCCGCCGGAGTTGGCCATGAACACGGCGAGCACAAATCCCGTGGACAACCCGCCGCCGAGCAGGCCGAAGACGCCGGGCACGCCGAACAACAGTCCGACCGCCACCGGGGCGATGACGGCGAGGAGTGAGGGCACGATCATCTCGTGCTGAGCGCCGGCGGTGGAGATGGCGACGCAGCGGGCGTAGTCGGGCAGGTCGGAGTTGTGAAGGATGCCGGGCTTTTCCCTAAACTGCCGGCGCACCTCCTCGACCATGCGCGCGGCGGCGCGGCCGACGGCATTGATGGTGAGTCCGCAGAAGACGAACGACATCATCGACCCGAGGAATACCCCAAGGATGACCTTCGGGTTCATCAGGTTCACCTCGAAATGCGCCATGAATTCCGAGAGCGACGCGGTGATGACCGGCACGGCGCGACCGGCCACCTCCATCGTGGTCTGTCCGGCGTGGAGCATCGCGATCTTCAATTCCTCGACATACGAGGCGAGCAAGGCGAGCGCGGTGAGCGCGGCCGAACCGATCGCGAAGCCCTTGCCGGTGGCGGCGGTGGTGTTGCCGAGCGAATCGAGTGCATCGGTGCGCTTGCGCACGTCGGGCCCCAGTCCGCTCATCTCGGCGTTGCCGCCGGCGTTGTCGGCGATCGGGCCGTAGGCATCCGTTGCCAGCGTGATGCCGAGCGTCGAGAGCATGCCGACCGCGGCGATGCCGATGCCGTAAAGGCCCATGGCCATGCTGTCCGGCGAGAAGTGCCAGTTGCCCGCGGCAAGTCCGTAAGCCAGGGCGGTGCCGACGACGACGGCGATGACGGGCACGACGGTCGAGAGCATGCCCACGCCAAGGCCGGAGATGATGACGGTGGCCGGGCCGGTGCGCGCGTTTTCGGCGATGCCCTTGGTGGGTTTGAATTCCTGCGAGGTGAAGTATTCGGTGACCTTGCCGATCACGATGCCGGTGATCAGGCCGACGACGATCGCACCCCAGATGCCGCGGTAGTTCGGCAGATCCAGTGCACGCAGCGCGAAGAACGAGCCCACGAAGATGAGCAGCGAACTCAGGTTGATGCCGCGGCCGAGGGCGTTGAGCAGATCGCGTTGCGAGGAGCCGGATTTCACCCGCACCGCATACATGCCGACGATCGAGAACAACGTGCCGAGCGCGGCGACGACCATCGGTGCAACCACCGCCTTGTAGGCGCCCGCGGCGTCGCCCGCTTGCGCGAACGCGGCCGCGCCGAGGGCCGCGGTGGCGAGGATAGAGCCGACGTAGGACTCGTACAAATCGGCGCCCATCCCGGCGACATCGCCGACGTTGTCGCCGACGTTGTCGGCGATCGTGGCCGGGTTGCGCGGGTCGTCCTCGGGGATGCCCGCCTCGACCTTGCCCACGAGGTCGGCCCCGACATCGGCCGCCTTGGTGAAGATGCCGCCGCCGACGCGGGCGAAGAGCGCCTGCAGCGACGCGCCCATGCCGAAGGTGAGCATGGTGGTCGTGATGATCACGAGTTTGTGCGCCGGATCGGGATCGTCGATGAAGTGCGTGAGGACGAGGAACCACACCGAGATGTCGAGCAGCGCGAGACCGACGACGACGAGGCCCATCACGGCGCCGCTGCGGAACGCGAGGCGCAGGCCGGCGTCGAGGGACTGGCTGGCGGCGTGGGCGACGCGCGCGGCGGCGTAGGTCGCGGTCTTCATGCCGAAGAAGCCGGCGAGGCCCGAGAAGAAGCCGCCGGTGAGGAAGGCGAACGGCACCCAGGTGTTCTGCAGGTGCAGGCCGTAGGCGAGCCAGGCGAAGAGCAATGTGAGCAGCACAAAGAAGACGCCGACGATCTTGTATTGCTGCTTCAGATACGCCATCGCACCGGCGCGCACGTGGGAGGCGATCTCCGCCATCCGGGCGGTGCCCTCCGGCGCCGTTTTCATGCGCCGATAAAAGAAGCCCGCGAAGCCGAGCGCGAAAAGCGAGGCCGCGGGCGTGAGCCAGAAGAGACTTGAATGCATGGAGAGGAGGGCGGGTGAAAAACTTGAGGTGGCGCGGTGCTTCAGCCCGCGCTCATTGCGTTGACAGCGTGGGCTGAAGCACCGCGCTGCGGTTGCGCTGCGACGCGCTCATGAAGCATGGCGGCTCAGCCTCCGAACGTCGTCAGGGCCGAGCGCCACCAGGGGTAATGGATGGTCTCGAGTTCGTCGCGCGACGGCATCGGAAAATGGAGGAATCCGCCGCCCGTGGCCGCGACGTAGAAGCCCTGGCGCAGCGTGCGAAAGAGGACGTCCTGCTGCAGGAAGCGGATGACGGTCTTGGTCGATTTGCCCTGCTTGGTGCGCAGCTCGCGCAGGCAGTCGCGCAGGTGCTCGAGATTTGGATACGGCAGGTTGTCGATGCCGTTGGCCTCGGGATCGTCGGCGAGGCGCTCGAGCTTGAGATCGGCGTAGACCAGCGCGGGTACGGAAACGGGCTGGTTGAGATTGGTGATGTGCGCGCCGAAATCGCGCGGTTCGAGTTCGCTGACGACGCGCGGCGTCACCGGGCAGAACTCCTGATAAAGGAAGAAGCGCGGGCCGGGCGACGGCCGGTAGGGCGCCGGGCGCAGCGTGAGCACGCGGCCCTCCTCGGTCGCGAGGTGCAGCGACTCGAGCGCGTCAAGCGGCGTGCGCTCGAGTGCGCGATAGATCGACAGATACACCGAGCGGCGCGGGCTGCGTCCGCCGAGGCGGCGCAGATCGGAGTCGATCCCGGCGGCCGTCAGGTGGCTGGTGCAGTACTCGTCGGTGAGTTTGAAAAACAAGGCCTGGCCGCGGGAGCGTTTTTGCGAGCCGGTGGCGAGGTAGGCACCGAAGTCGTCGGGGGGAAGATGGGAGGCGACGAGCGACTCCGGCATCAGCGACAGGTAGAGGTAGGGCTTCATGGGCAACGCGTCGAAGCCCGGCGCCGCGCCGGCATCGTGCGCATGCCCGCGAACTTACGCTTGCGCGCCGGGCGAGGCTGCGCGTGCGTTGGCAATCACTGCGCGTCGGTTGTTCGCGAGGGCGCGCAGGGGCGATGAGGAGCGCGCGCCCTCCTCCCCAACCTCGCGCGCGGGGGGATCCGAGCCTCAGCCGCGCTCCAGCCGGGCCTGAAGCTCGCGCACGCCCCGGGTGAGGGGAAGTTGGGTGCCGTTGTTCAGCGTGATGCTGGCGCTGCCATCTGGCGTGGTCGCCACGGACTTGATACAATCGATGCTGACGAGGGCGGAGCGGCTCACGCGCATGAAGCGCGCCGGATTCAGTTTCCCTTCGAGCGAGGTGAGGGATTCGCGCAGGATGTGCGTCTCGCGCGCGGCGTGGATCACGGCGTAGTTGCCGGCGGCGGCAATCCAGTCGATCTGGTCGACGCGCACGACGTCGAGATGTTGTTCGTTGCGGATCACCAGGCGCACGAGATGGCCGGAGGCGTCGGCGGATTCGGGCGCGTGCGGCGGGGTGTTGCGATCGCGGGTGGCGAGCCACTGGCGGGCGCGCTCGAGGGCGGAGCGCAGGCGCGCGGGACGGCAGGGTTTGACGACGTAATCGGTGACCTGCTCATCGAAGGCCTCCGCGGCGCGCTCCGGATGCGCGGTGACGACGACGACGGCCGGCGCGGGATCGAGCCGCGCCTGGCGAATCAGGGAGAAGCCGTCGAGCGTGGGCAGGTGCAGGTCGATGAAGACCACGTCGGGCTGCTGCTGGCGGAGCGCGGGGAGTGTTTCCGGAGAACCATCGGCTTCGCCGACGACATCGACATCGGCCAGGCTTTCGAGGAGCTCGCGCAGGCGGGCGCGGGCGGGAGGTTCGTCTTCGACGATGAAGGCGCGGAGTTTCATACGGGAACGGGGACGGGGCGGCAGGGCAGCAGGCACTCGGCGATGAAGCCGCGGCCCGGGAGCGGACGCGGGTGGAAACTCGCCTCGGCCCCGAACAGGGTCTCGAGGCGGGCGCGCGTATTTGAGAGACCAATACCCTCGCCGGGCGTGGCGCGGGCGGAGTCGCCTGGACCGTTGTCGGAAATGGCGATCCGGAGGCGCCCGGCCTGCAGCGATGACTCGATGGTCACGTTCACCTGACCGAAGGTCGTGTCGAGACCGTGGCAGATCGCGTTTTCCACGAGGGGCTGGAGCAGGAGGACCGGCACCTCTGCGGTCAGCGTTTCCGGGTCGATCTTCTTGAGAATCTCCAGGCGCGCGCCGAAGCGGGCCTTCTGGATGTCGAGATAGCGGCCGAGCAGGCTCAACTCTTCGTGCAACGGCACGGTGTGGCGGTCGCTGGCGCGCAGGGTGAGGCGGAGGAGTTCGCTGAGGTCGAGGAGGAGGGCCTCGGCTTGCGCGGGGTCGTGCCGGACGGAGGCGGCGATCGTGTTGAGTGTGTTGAAGAGAAAATGGGGCTGAAGCTGGCGTGTCAGGCTCGTGAGGCGCGCCTCGGTGAGACTGCGCTCGAGCTCGGCGGCGCGGCGCTCGCGCTCATTGGCGCGGCGGGCGAAATTCCAGCCGTGGATCAACGCGACCACCAGGCCGTAGATCGCCCAGTGAAACGGAGCGCGAATCAGCGAAAGTCGCAGCATCGTCGGCGGGCCGGGGCGGCCCGGCGGCGGCGGGCCGAAGCCGCGGCGCATCACCAGCTTCGGGTCAGGGGCACCGGGCGGCGGCGGAGCGGCCAGCGCCGGCGTGTTGAGAAAGAGCATCCGGACCGGCGGCGATGGCCGGAAGTCGAAACCACTGGCGCGGATCAGGAGTAAAGCCGAGGCGGGCAGGATCCAGGAGCAGGCAAGGCATGCGACGAGATGAATGCAGGCGTGCCGGAAACGGCTGACCCCATGGAGCGGGAAGCGCCGGGCCAGCCACGCGATGCCTGGCAAGACGATGAGCCAGGGCAGGATGTCGATGGCGGAGCGGGCGAGGGCGATCCGGAAGGGGAACAGGCTCGTCAGCCACAGCTGCATTGAGAGCGCGAGGGCGACCAGGAGCGCACAAAGCGCGATCCAACCCCGTCGTTTGACGACGAGAAACAGAGAAGCCATCGCTGAAGCGAACATCGAAGGAGGAGACAGCGCGACACGGGCGGATTGGAATTTGTTCCTATTTGTTCAGGAAACGGCGCGCGGCGGCAGGCAGCCGATCGGAGTTTTTCCGAGGAAAATGACCGCAGGGCGCGGGGGCCCGGTCGCCCGACGGGGGCGCGTCACGGCTGGGTCATGAACGTCCAGGTGACGTCGGAGTAGCTCCACGGGCGACCGCTCGGGTCGGGGGAGACGACGCCTCGCCATTGGCCTTGCGGGTCCGGCGCGACGTGCAAACCGGTGCGCGAATACAGACCGTGCTCGTAGTCGAAGGTCTCGCCCTCGTCGTCGTAGAGCGACAGTTGACCTGGTCGCTCGCCGTAGTGGCGCACCTCGAGCGGGACGATTTCGCCGGCGGCGGGGATCCACTGGCGTTCGCCGATCATCGGAATGAGCGAGCCGTCTTTCACGAAGAGCGGGATCTGCGAAAGCGGGGGCGCCACTTCGATGGGTTCTCCGTCGCCGGCGAACCGACCGGTGTAGAAGTCATACCAGCGGCCGCGCGGGAGCACCACCTTCCGCGAGGTTGCGCCGGGCGCGATGGGGGCCACGAGCAACGCATCGCCGATCATGTACTGGTCCTTCACCTCGACGGTCTTGCCGATGGCGTAGGGATTGGCGGTGGCGTCGAGGCTGCCGGATTCCTGGCGTGCGGCGCCCGGGAAACCCGCGACGAGCGGCATCGGCCGAATCACCGGCGTGCCTTCGAAGTGATATTGGGCAAAGGTGTTGTAGAAATAGGGCAGCAGGCGCAGGCGCAGCACGATCGCGGCGCGGAGGTGGTCCCGCACGTCGGCGTGCGTCCACAGTTTGTCGGCGGTCGCCCAGCCGTTGAAGAGCGCGAGCGGCGAGAAGCACACGGCCTGGGTGCGACGCAGCATGTCCTCGGCCTTGCCGCCGCGCACCTCCGGCGACCAGAGCACGCCGGCGAAACCGCTGTTGCCGACCGCGGTGATGTATTCGTCGAAGGCGTAATTATCGTTATAGATGACGAACGGCAGCGGCGAGGCTCCGGCGTTGGTGCCGCGCACCTGGCCCAGCGTGCGGCGGTTTTGCTGCCGGAAAAGATCGTAGACGAGGCGCTGCAAGAGCAGGCCGTAGGTTTGCCGGAGCTGCTCGGCGTCATGGCCCGAAGGATACACGGCGGTCTCGGGCCAGAGATAGCGGTCGTAGCCGTCGACTTCGTCGATCTTGAAGCCGCCGACGGCCTCCGGATCGACATCGAGGACCTCCTTCCTGAGGTGCTCGCCGAAGATCTTGCGCGCCGCCTCGATCGTGTAGTCGGGCACGATGCCGTTCCAGACGAGGTGCGTGCCGGCGAAGGGCAGGAGCTTCGGGTAGAGCGGGGCGGTGGGCGAGATGTAGGGATTGAACCAGAGGTTGACGCGCACGTGCTGCTTTTTCACAGCGGCAAGAAAACCCGCCGGATCGGGGAAGCGCGCCGCGTCCCACTCGAGCGAGCAGGGGTAGGCGTGGTCCTGCCAGCCCGGCTCGAGGCCCAGCATGTCGAGCGGAATGCCGTGTTCGCGGAACGCCGCGATCTCGGCGAGCGCTTGCTCCGCGCTGTAGCGCGTGGGCGTGCGCGCGAGAAAGCCGAGACCCCACTTCGGCGGGAGCGCGCCGCCGCCGCAGAACAGGTTGTAGCGCCGGATCGCGTCGAGCGGTGTTGGTCCGGCAAAGACATAGACCGCGAGGCCGTCCGCGGGCACGAGCGCCTCGACCGAGTCGGAGCGCGGCATCGCCGCCCAGTCCTTGCCGGTGGTGCGGTCGATGACGGGCGGCTTGTCCTGCGCGGCGAGCCGGACGCCGTGGGCCACGCTGACATCGAGGTAGCGCGCGGAGTCGAAGAGCACTGCGTATCCGCGACTGGATACGTAGAGCGGGACGGGCGCATGGGTGCGGCCCGTGTGGCCGCCCCAGTGGTCGACGTGGAGCCGGAAAACCGAGCCCGTGCGGCGCATGACCTTGAAATCGACGCCGAGGCCGTAGATCTCCTCGTCGAGCCCGAGCGGCAGGCGGAGGGCAGTCTTGCCGCTCCACTGGCGTGTTTCGATCCCCGAGCGTTCGAAGGGAAACTCGGCCGCGGGCAGGGCGGCGATCGCGGATCGGGACGGTTGCACGCCGGCCGCGCTAAGCAACGTGAGATCTTCGGGCCGGCCGATGGACGCGCGCCATACGCCGGAAGCGACCTCCTGCCAGGAGGGCGTCGTCGCGGCGGGCGCGGCGGGAAGGGGGTGCGTCGGCGAGGAAGCCAAGGCCAGGAGGAAAACAGCTCGAAGGGGCAGAGGGAAGCGCGTCATGGGCGCTTCCCATTGCTCGCCACCGGCGCCGCCGAAACAACCGCCGTTGCGCTGATGGCGTTAACTGTGCGGGACCGCGTTGACCGCGCCGCCGTTATTGAGGGCAAGTCACGGGCCGGCGAAGGCGCGCGTGCGTGTGATCCGGCGGCTGCGCTCGTTCAGGCGAACTGGGGAACAACAAACGGGGCGCGGTAGTCGCGCGACAGTAGCTTGTTTGCCTCCGCGGCGCCCGCCTCGACGAAACCTTCGGTGGCGGCGTCGATCTGCACGGGCATGCCGAGCGTGAGAGGCGTTTTCGCGAGGTCGACGCCGTTGGCGGCGAGGTGCTCGCTCATGCGACCGAAGGCCTCGGCGAGCGGAGCGTCCCCGCGCACGCGCTCGAGCAACTCGCCGGGCCGCACACCGTGGCCGAGCTGGTGCGAGATGTTGCCGAGATGACAGAGGGCGCTGGAGACATGGCCTTCGTCGACCGGCCCAAAGAGCCCGGCGGTTTTGCGGCTGCGGACGACGTCGATGAAATTGGCCATCAGCCGGTCGCGGCCCTTGAATTCACGGATCAGCTTGCCGGCCCGGTCGTAGGCCTGCGCTTCGAAGTAGCTGGAGGTGACGAGACTGCCGCCCTCGCACTCGATCACGTTGCCGATGCTGACGCCGCGGTATTTGTCCATGGAGGACGCGGCGGCATCGGCGGCGTCGGCGGAGTTGAGAGTGGGATTCGTGGCGACGGCGGCGGCGCCGGGCCTGGCGGGCAGTCCGCGCACCTCGAAGACGAGCGGGGCGGTCGCATAATCGTGCACCACGATCTGGGTGTTGGGCGTCTGACCGTCGTCGACGTAGCCGAGGCGTCCGCCGACGCTGAGCGTGTGGCGCGGCAGTCCGGACTCGCCGAGAAACCAGCGCGCCACATCCATTTGGTGGATACCCTGGTTGCCGACATCGCCGTTGCCGTAGGCCCAGATCCAGTGCCACTCGTAATGAACGGGGCCATTCCTGGGCGTGTTGCGGTGCGGCGCGATGATGGGGGCAGGCCCCGACCAGAGATCGTAGTCGATCGTCCGCGGCACAGGCACGTCGCCAGCGACCCGGCCGATGCTGTTGCGGCGCTTGTAGCAAAAGCCGCGGGCGACGGTGATTTTGCCGAGATGGCCGGCGCGCACCCACTCGACCGCCTCGCGCAAGCCCTCGCCGGAACGAATCTGCGTGCCGGCCTGAACGACGCGCTGGTACCTCTTTGCGGCCGCGACGAGCTGGCGACCCTCCCAGAGGTTGTGCGAAACGGGCTTCTCGACGTAGACGTCCTTGCCTGCCTGACACGCCCAGATCGCGCCGAGCGCGTGCCAGTGATTGGGCGTGGCGATCGTGATCGCGTCGATCCCGTCCGACTCCAGCAGCGCCCGGATGTCGGTGAACCTGGCGGGGGCGAGGTCGTGTTGGGCAAGCGCAGCCGCGGTGCGGTCGAGCACGGCGGTATCCACGTCGCAAATCGCGGCGATGCGCACGCCTGGCAGCGCGCGCAGCGTGGAAAGGTGGTTTTTGCCGCGGCCGTTCAAGCCGACGACGGCGACGCGCACGTCGCTGTTGGCGCCGGAGACCTGGGCACGGGAGCGGGCGGAAAGCGCGAGACCGGTGGCGGCGAGGGCGGTCGTTTGGAGGAACTGGCGGCGGGAGAATGGCGACATGGGAAACGGATGCCGGGACCCGGCGTGGAGGAACGGAGTGGTCGCGCGACGGTCGGGGATCGGACGCGCGGAGACAAACGACATCAGGACTGCCGGGCGCGAGGAGCGGAGGACGCAACTGTCGTCATGACGTGGATACAGTCACTTTTTCGGCGTGAGGGGCGTGTAATACATCACGACGAAATAGGTGGCGGGAGCGGTGCCGGCGTTGCGCAGGCGCGTGACGGCGTTGGCGGCGAGGAAGAAGACCGAGCCGGGGCCGGCGATCTGAGTCCTGCCGTCGATGTAGGCCTCCACCTCGCCCTCCTTCACGATGATGATCTCCTCCTGCAGGTGGCGGTGCGGTTCACTGCTCACCTCGCCGGGATTGAGGGTCGTGATGTGACAGTGGGCGCGATCGACCGTAGTGGTGGGGCCGTCGAAGACATCGCGACGCAGGCCGTTCTTCGTCGGCACGGCGGCGAGTTTCTGCCAGTCGTAAACCTGGGAGGTGAGCATGGCTTTGGTGGAGTTTTCGGGAGGCGGCGTCTCCAGCCACAGGCTCCGGAATTCGACCGGCGTGCCCTCGAGTTGAAGCGCGATCGCACCGGCGGAGACGGGAAGTTGTTCGGCGACGTTCTGCCTCACGCCGTTGACGAAGACCTCGACGGAGTCGCCACGCGCGTAAATGTCATAGCGGTTCCATCCGCCGTGCGGTTTTTCCGAGGACGGAGCGAGCCGGGGAGCGCGCTTGCGGTTGTTGATCAGCGGCGCGGCGGGGATGTCGAGGCCGATGCCGACAAACTGGCCGGCGTCGCCAGTCTTCAGCTGGCATTCAAAACACGCGGGCCAGATCTGATCGGGGCCGTTGAGGTGCACCATCACGCCACTGTTGGCGCTCGAGGCGGCGTCCGGCTGCCAGCGCCATTCGAGGTGAAGATGGTAGTTTGAGAACGACTTTTCGGTGCGGAGGTAGCCGAGGGATTTGGAGTCGAGGCGGAGGACGCCCTCGCGTGTGCTCCACGCGCTTGCTGGATCGGCTGCGGGATCCTGGAGGAAGAGTTTCCAGCCGGTGAGATCGCGGCCGTTCCAGAGTTCGACGCGCTCGGCACGCGCCGCCGCCGTGAGCGCGACGACGATCGCTAACCGCAAAATCCGGCCGGAAAGGTGGCGCATGGGGTAAGGAAGGTTGAGCCGCCGGAAGGGTGGATTGGCGGGCGGCGATGGGGTGACAAAGGAAACGGGGAAGACGTGCTGTCAACGGGGGCGGATGGTAAACGTGGACCAGACTGCGGTCGCCGCCCGGGACCGTGGGGACAAAAAACCGCGCCTGGTGAGGCGCGGGCAAACGAGGGGCGCGGAACCTCGCGCAGGCCTCATTTCAAGTCGCAGTGCTCGTACCACTGGCAAAGCCACAGACGCATTTGCGCGATTTCGTCCCCCTGAGCGCCGATCATCATGCTGCACAGGTTGAGCATTTCGGCGTGATGGGCCTCGAGGAGACACTCGGTGGCGCTCTCGATCGCGGACGCGTGATGCGGGATCATCATCTCCATGAACGCGATCTCGAACGCCTCGCCGCTGAGGCCGCGCAGCATCTCCATCTGACGCTCTGCGGCGTTCTTCATTTCCGGCGTGTGGTCTGTTCCATACCAGTCCTGCAGCCAGCTCCGCATGGTTTCGATTTCGGCGGCTTGCGACGTCTGGATCTGCGCGCACATCTCGAGAAACTCCGGATGCACCGCGCGGCCCTCGCAGAGCTTGGCCATTTCCACGGCCATTGCGTGGTGATCGATCATGTTGGTGAGGAAACGCACCTCGAACTTCTGTTGTTCCTTGGTGGGCGCGGGCGCATCGGCGTGTGTTTCGATCACCGCCAGCCCGAGGGCGGCGGCAAAGAGCACGCGGGCTAAGCGGAGGGAATGGGATCGGATCATGAGCATTCGTGGTTTCGCCGCGTTGCGGCGGGTTGGGGTTTGGGTGAGTTCCCGGACTGGTGAGGGTAGAGGTTGCCGGCGACGCCCGGCATCCGTGCGCCGACCGATTCGCCTTTGGGGCCGATTCTGCAGCGGGAATGGGGCGAATCGCCAACGGAGCCGCCGATGGCATCGATGGAACGATCGCGATTGACTTAAATGAAGAACGATCGTTCTTAAAGATGATGAACCCACACACCCTCCGTATCAGCCGCCTCTCGTGGGCGGGCGTGAAGATCGAAGCGGGCGACGAGCAGTTCGTGCTCGACGCCATCGAAGGCCGGGACGGACAAGTGCACGCGCGCATTGGCCCGGCCCGGCGGCCGCTGCTCGCGCTTTCTGGCGGCGAACGCCCGCTGGACGTGGCGGTCGTGACCCACCTGCACCTCGACCATTTCGACGCCGAGGCGTTGAAGCGCCGGCTCGCGCCGCACGGGCGTGTGGTGGCGCCGGTGCGGGCGGCGGCCGAGGTGGAGCGGGCGGGTTTGCCGGTGATCGGCGTGGCGGACGGCGAGACGGTGGCGCTGGGGTGCTTTCGCCTGACCGCGCTGCCGGCGGTCGATGGTTTTGGCGCGGTGCAGTCGTCGTGGCTGGTGGAGGCCGGGGGCGCACGCGTCTTTCACGGCGGCGATACCCTGTTTCACGGATACTGGTGGGAAATCGCCAAGGTGGCCGGAGAGGCCGACGTGGCGTTTCTGCCGATCAACGGCGCGCGCATCGCGATTCCCGGCATGGAGGCGACCGGTCTGCCGGGCGTGATGAGTGCCGAACAGGCGGCGGTAGCGGGACGGCTCTTGAAGGCCCGCCTCGTCGGGCCCATCCACTATGAGGAATTCAATTCACCGCCTGTTTACCGGCCCGATCCCGATGCCGAAACTTCCTTCCTCGACCACAGCGCCCGGCAGGGCGTCACGAGCCGCCTCTTCGCGGCAGGCGACACCGTCCTTGCCGCGTGAGGAATCTTCCGCCGACGGCCGCCGTGCCCGCGGGGACGCGACCCGCGCGCGCGTGCTGCGGCACGCGGTGCAGATCGCGTCGCTGCAGGGGCTTGACGGTGTCACGTTCGGTCAGGTCGCCGCTGCGGCCAGCGTGTCAAAGGGGCACCTGGCCCAGTTGTTCGGCGACCGCGAAGCGCTGCAACTCGCCACGATCGAGGCGGTCCGGGAGATTTACGCGGCCCATGTGGCGGCGGGGGCGGACGCGGCGCCGACCGCGCGCGAACGACTGCGGCGGCACTGCCTCGGGTGGTTCGATTATGTCGAGGGGCGCGTGCTGCCGGGCGGCTGCCTGATTACGGCGGCGAACAGCGAATTCCGCACCATCGACGGGGCGGTGCGCGACCGGCTGATCCTCCTGCGCAAAGAGCAGCGTGACTTTCTGCGGACGCTGATTGTCGCCGCCCTCGCGGAGCGGGCCTCGCGCCGCACGATCGACGCCGGCGACCTGGTGTATCAGTTTCTTGCCTACCGCGCGGCCGCCAACGTCTCGCTGTTCCTGGACGACACCGGCGGCTTTGCGCACGCGAAACGGGCGACGGCGTCACTGCTCGAGGTCATCGACCCGGCGTGACGCGCAGCCTCAGGTCGCGGCCTCGCGTGGTGGAGCAGCGTCGGTGAGGAGTTCCTCGAGCGCCGTGAACCGCGGGCCGGGTTCGCTCACGCTGGCGAGGGTGAGGAAGCTGGGTTGCCGGTCGCGCGCCGGAGCCGTCGCAATCTCCGCCGCGGCGGGCGTGAGCGTGAATGGCGTGGCGAAGCGCACCTTCCAGAGATTGTAGAGATGGGTGCGCGTCCCCGGCAGCCGCAGGCCGGTGCCGGCGGGTTTGCGCACCGTCAGCGTCACGGGCAGGTCGTGTTCGCCCGGGGCGAGCGCGGGATCGATGGTGAGCGGCAGCGCATACACTGCGGCCTCCCCTGCGGCCAGTGCGAGCGAGACGCGCAGCGGTTGCGCGAGGCCGAGGTGGCGGTGCGGCCCGATGCACAGCCGCGCGACGCGGCGGCGGGACGCGTAGTTCTCGAGAAAACACAGCAGGCGGGTCGATGTGCCGCGCGCCGGCCGATCGGGGTCGAAGAACACCGTCGCCGCCACGTCACGGCACGTGCAGTGGATCTCAAAGCCGAGCGCGCCGGCCAGCACGGCGTGCGAACGCGCCAGCGGCGCGCGATGACGATACCGCTCGAGGAGGCACCACGCCGCCCAGCCGGCCGCGGCGCCGAGGACCAGCACGCTCGCGGCGGCTTCGAGGCGGGCGCCCTGTTGAAGGAAAAGCAGCCCCAGACCGACGGCGGCGAGGCCGCAGGTCAGCGCGACGAACGAGGTGAGCGGTCCGCCGCGGTGCCGGGCGCCCGCGTCGGGCGTGGCGTCGGGTGGCGTGGCCGCGAGCACAGGGTCGGAGTATTTCATGACTGAATACAGCTAATCTAGAGCGGACGGTGCCGCCGGAAGCCCACCCGCACGGCCTGGACGAGGCCGAGGATGATCAGCGCCTTGAAGCTGGCGCCGACCACGAGCTGGCGCGGATCGAGGAACGCGAGTGTCCCCTGCAGCATGAGATAGGAGGCCAGGGCCGCGAGCGCGGCACGGTAGGGCGCGTAGCGCGCCCAGCCCCAGAACAGCAGCAGGACGACGCTGCTGAGGAGCGAAAAGGCGACGTTGATTCCGGGATGGAGGTGCTGGTTGAGCGAGCGCGAGTGCAACGCCTCGACGTTGAACCAGAGGAACGCCGGGTAGATGGTCGCCAGCAGGTGGACGAGGCCGCAGATCAGGATCCAGTTGCGGCCGGAAAGTAGTTCCTGTTCGCGCACCGACCGCTGTTGCGCGGCGCGCAGGCGGTGAAAGAGTTCAGGTTGAATCATGGGGAAGGGGCGGACGGATGGAAGACGGGCATCCGCTGGCGCAGTTCATGCGTCGCGCGATCGATTGTGGCGCAGATCTGGGCAAAGCGCGCCCGCTCCGCCGGCTTCATGTCGCGCAAGAGCTCTTCGCAAACGGTCGCGAAGTGCTGCTGCGAGGAGCGCAGCACGGCCTCGCCGGTCGCGGTGAGACTCACGCGAATCAGGCGTCGGTCGGCAGAGTCGCGCCGGCGCTCGATCCAGCCGCGGCCCTCGAGGTCATCGAGCACATCGGTCATCGACGAGCGGGTGATGCCGACCAGGCGGGCCAGTTCGGAGGCCACGGACGGCGTGGGGGCGACGGCGGCCAGCGAGCTCAGGACATAAAACTTGTGCTCGTTGAGGCCAGCCGGGGCGTAGAGCGCATCGATGGTGTCGCGGAAGCGCCCAAGGGAGTCGAACAGGTTGAGCACCATCTGGTCGGCCGCGTGATGCCCGCCCGCGCGGGTGACGGCGGGCTGGCGGAGCGGCGGCAAATTGGGTCGGGCATCAGGCATGACGGCGATCGTTTCGTCGGGATTACGTGGCCGGGTCAGCTGCGCGGTGAAGACCCTGCGGACGGCGCGGCGCGGTCCTGCCATCCGCCGCCCAGCGCGGCGTAGAGCGCGGTGAGATTCGTGAGCCGCGCCAGCCGGGCGTCGATCAGCGATTGCTCGGCGCTGAACAACTCCTGCTGGGCGAGCAGCACGGTGAGGAAGCTGTCGGTGCCGGCCTCGAAGCGTTGGTTCGACAACTCGTAGCGGCGGCGGGCCGCCGCGACTCGCGCTTCCTGCGCGCCGATCTGCGTGTCGATCGTCGTGCGGACGGCGAGCGCGTCGGCCACCTCGCGGAAGGCGGTCTGGATCGCCTTCTCATAATTCGCGACCTCGATCCGCTGCTCGACCCACGCCACGTCGAGATTGGCCTTGTTACGGCCGGCGGCGAAGATCGGCAGTGTGATCGAAGGCGCGAAGCTCCAGGCTCCCGAGCCTTGTTCAAAGAGGCCCGAGAGCTCGGAGCTGGCGGTGCCGCCGAACGCCGTGAGCTTCACCGAAGGGAAGAACGCGGCGCGGGCGACACCGATGTTGGCATTCGCTGCTTTCAAAGTGTGCTCGGCGGCGCGCACGTCGGGGCGGCGCGTGAGCAGGTCGGACGGGAGTCCGGCGGGCAGGTCGGCGATCAGCGCCTGCGTGGCGAGGGAGCCGGCAACCGGCAGGTTCGCCGGAAGCGGTGCGCCGATCAGCAGCACGAGACCGTTTTCGGCCAGCGTGCGTTGCTGCTCGAGCTGTGCGAGACTCGCACGATAGGCCTCGCGCTGGGCCTCGGACGTGCGCAAGTCGAGTTCCGAGGACACACCGGCTTCGAACGTCTGCCGGTTGAGATCGTAGGAACGTTGCGCGAGGTCAAAGGTCTGCCGGGCGAGCGCGAGCTGCTCTTCGACGGCGAGGGCCGCGAGATACTGGCGCGCGACCGCGGAGATCAGGCTGATCTGCGCGCTCGTGCGGGCCTCGTCGGTGGCGAGGTACTGCTGCAGCACTTGGTCGCGCAGACTCGCGATGCGCCCGAAGAAATCGATTTCGTAGGACGGCATCTCGACGCCCACCTGGTAGCTGCTGCTGGTGAGCGGCTGGCCGGTCGAGTTGAGGTCGCCCGGCGTGCGCTGGCGGGCGCCGTCGCCGGTGGCGTTGAGGCTCGGGATCAGCGCCGTGCGCTGGATGCGGTAAAGCGCGCGCACACGCTCGACGTTCAATGCGGCGACGCGCAGGTCGCGGTTGTTCTCCAGCGCGAGCTCGATCAGGCGCTGCAGCCGCGCATCGCCGAAGAACTGCCGCCAGGCGAGGTCGGCGGCGGCCACGCCGGCTTTGGCGTCGCCACCCAATGGATACGCATTGGCGACGGGCGCGGCCGGGCGCTCGTAGTTGGGGGCCAGCGAGCAGCCGGCGAGGAGGGCGAGCGGGAGGAGCAAGGTGGGTCGCATAGGGCTTATAGGTCTCATGGGTCGCATAGGTCCTATTTGGCGGTGGCCAGCTCCGCCTCGCTCGCGGGTTTCACGCGGAACAGTTTGAGCACGACCACGAAGAACAGCGGAACGAAGAAGATGCCGAGGAGGGTGGCGGTGATCGTGCCGCCGACGACGCCGGTGCCGATGGCGTTCTGGCTGCCGGAGCCGGCGCCGGAACTGAGGGCGAGCGGAAGCACGCCGAGGCCGAACGCGAGCGACGTCATCAGGATTGGACGCAGGCGTTGGCGGGCCGCGTGGGCGGCGGCTTCGACCAGGCTCAGGCCGCGATCGTAGCCCTCCTTCGCAAACTCCACGATGAGAATGGCGTTCTTCGCGGAGAGGCCGACGATCGTGAGCAGGCCGACCTGGAAGTAGACGTCGTTGGGCAGCGAGCGGAAGAGGGCGGCGAGCAGCGTGCCGACGACGCCGAGCGGCACGATCATCAGCACGGCGGCCGGGATCGACCAGCTCTCGTAGAGCGCGGCGAGGCAGAGGAACACGATCAGCAGCGAGATCGCATACAGCGCGGGCCCCTGCGCGCCGGAGAGACGCTCCTCGTAGGAAAGGCCCGCCCACTCGAGGCCGATGCCTGGCGGCAGCTTGGCCACAATCTCGGAGACTGCCTGCATCGCTTCGCCGGAACTGACGCCGGCGGCGGGTTCGCCGACGATTGCGACGGAGGGCACGCCGTTGAAGCGTTCCAGCTTCGGCGAGCCGAGCGTCCAGCGCGCGGTGGCGAAGCTGGAGAACGGCACCATCTCGCCGGCGCTGTTGCGCACATACCAGCGGTTGATGTCCTCGGGCGACATGCGGAACGGCGCGTCGGCCTGCAGGTAAACCTTTTTCACGCGGCCGCGATCGATGAAGTCGTTGACGTAGGCGGAGCCCCATGCGCTCGAGAGCGTGCTGTTGATGTCGGCGAGCGAGATGCCGAGGGCGGACGCCTTCTCCTGGTCCACGTCGAGCTTATACTCGGGCGTGTCGTCGAGGCCGTTCGGGCGGACGGTCGCGAGCCGCGGATCGGCGGCGGCGAGCGCGAGGAACTGGTTGCGCGCATTCAACAGCGCCTCGTGTCCGAGGGACGCGTTGTCGGTGAGGCGCAGGTCGAAACCGCTGGCGGTGCCGAGTTCGAGCACGGCGGGCGGGGCGAACGCGAAGGCGAAGGCGTCCTTGAACTGGAGGAATTTCCCCATCGCGCGGCCCTGGATCGCCTTGACCTTCTGGTCCGGACGCGAGCGGTGTTCCCAGTCCTTGAGGCGCACGAAGGCGAACGCCTGGTTCTGGCCGGAGCCGGAGAAGCTGAAGCCGGTGACGCCGAACATGCCCTCGACGTTCTCCTTCTCGTCGACGAGGAAATGATGCTCCATTTTTTTGAGCACCTCGAGCGTCTGCTCGGTCGTCGCGCCCGGCGGCAGTTGCGCCTGCGCGAACAGAATGCCCTGGTCCTCCTCGGGCAGGAAGCCCGTCGGTATCCGTTGAAACAGGACGACGAGGCCGCCGACGATCAGCGCGTAGACCAGCAGTGAACGGGCGCCCCGCCGGATCGTGCTGCGCACGCCGCCGGCATAGCGGTCGGCGCTGCGGTCGAACATGCGGTTGAACCAGCCGAAGAAGCCGCGTTTCTCCTGGTGGTGGCCGGCCACGACCGGCTTGAGGATCGTCGCGCAGAGGGCGGGCGTGAGCACGATGGCCACGAGCACCGACAGCAACATCGCCGAGACGATCGTGATCGAGAACTGCCGGTAGATGACGCCGGTCGAGCCGCCGAAGAACGCCATCGGCACGAACACGGCGGACAACACGAGGGCGATGCCCACGAGTGCGCCCGTGATCTGCTGCATCGACTTTTTCGTCGCCTCCCTGGGCGAGAGGCCCTCCTCGCTCATCACGCGCTCGACGTTTTCGACGACGACGATCGCGTCGTCGACCAGCAAGCCGATCGCGAGCACCACGCCGAACAACGTGAGCGTGTTGATCGAGAAGCCGGCCGCCGCCATGATCGCGAACGTGCCGAGCAGGACCACGGGCACGGCGATCGTCGGGATCAGCGTCGCCCGGAAATTCTGCAGGAAAAGATACATCACCAGGAACACGAGGATCACGGCCTCGACGAGCGTCTTGACGACCTCCTCGACCGAGAGGCGGACGAACGGTGTAGTGTCCAGTGGATACACGACCTCGAGGCCGGCGGGGAAGAATGGCTTCAGCTCGTCGATCTTCGCGCGAATGGCGGC
>DASWVO010000134.1:0-31466 GCA_036406235.1 Opitutaceae bacterium | reverse complement strand
TTCGCGGCCGCGCTCGGCGAACTCGCCGGCGCGCCGATGCCGGCCGCGATCGAGGCGACGCGCGGCCGCCTGATCGACGCGATGGTCGACGGCCACAAATACGTCTTCGGACAGCGCGCCGTGGTCTATGGCGAGGAGGATTTCGTGATCGGGCTCACGTCCTTCCTCTGCGAGCTCGGCGTGCGGCCGGTGATCTGCGCGAGCGGCGGCCGCAGCCGGCGCTTTGCCGCAGCGTTGCGGGCGACGGTGCCCGAGTTGCCGGCCGACACCATCATCCGGGAGGGCGCGGACTTTGCCGACATCGCCACCGACGCGGAGGCGCTCAAGCCCGACTTCTTCATCGGCCACAGCAAGGGTTACGCGCTGGCCCGCCGCCTCGGCGTGCCGCTCCTCCGCTGCGGCTTTCCCATTCACGACCGCCTCGGCGGCCATCGTATCCTGCACGTCGGCTACGCCGGCGCGCTCCAGCTTTACGACGCCCTGGTCAACCTGCTGCTCGCCCGCAAGCAGGAGACCTCGTCGATCGGCTACAGCTACCTCTGAACATCTTCCAAATTCGAATTTCGATCCTCGATTTTCGATCAACCGACCACCCGGACGCCTGAGACTTGACGCAACCATGAGCAGTGAAACGGAAACACCCACGCTTTCGGACAATCGAAAATTCTCCAATCATCCCTGTTTCGACAAGTCCGCGCACCACACGCACGGGCGTATCCACTTGCCGGTTGCGCCGCGCTGTAATCTCCAGTGCAACTTCTGCAACCGGAAGTTCGACTGCATGAACGAGAGCCGGCCCGGCGTGACGAGCGCGGTGCTCACCCCGACCCAGGCGGCCGACTACCTCGATGCGACCATGCTGCGCGTGCCGAACCTGAGCGTTGTCGGCATCGCCGGACCGGGCGATCCGTTTGCCAACGCGGTCGAGACGATGGCCACGCTCCGGCTCGTGCGTCAGCGCCACCCGCGGATGCTGCTGTGCCTTGCCACCAATGGGCTCGAGCTCCAGCCGCACATCGACAATCTGGCGGCGCTCGACGTGAGCCACGTGACGCTCACAGTCAACGCGGTCGATCCGGAGGTGGGCGCCCGGGTGTATGCATGGATTCGCGACGGCCGCCGGCCGCGGCGGGGGCTCGACGCGGCGAAGCTCCTGCTCGACCGCCAGCTCGAGGCGATCGTCCGGCTCAAGGCCCGCGGCATGGTCGTGAAGATCAACACGATCATTATCCCCGGCATCAACGACCAGCACATCGACGCCGTTGCCCAGCGGATGGCGGGCCTGGGCGTGGACCTCATGAACTGCATGGCGTTCTTGCCGGTGGAAGGGGCGGAGTTCGAGTCGATCCCGCCGCCGGACCCTGCGCTCGTCGCGGGCACGCGTCTGCGCGCGGGACGACTTCTGCCGCAGATGACGCACTGCGCGCGCTGCCGCGCCGACGCCGTCGGCCTCATCCATGAGCCGATGACGGCCGAACGACTCGCGACCCTCGCCCAGTTTGCCCGGCCGGCGGGAGCCGATCCGGCCAAGCGCCCCCATATCGCCGTGGCTTCGCTCGAGGGCATGCTCGTCAACCAGCATCTCGGGGAGGCGGCGCGTGTGCTTGTATTCAAGAAGGACGACACGACGCCGTCGGGCTGTCGTTTCGTCGAGGTGCGCAAAACCCCCGAGCCTGGCGCCGGACCGGCGCGCTGGTCGGAGCTTGCCGACCTGCTGCATGACTGCCGCGCGCTGCTGGTTTCGGCGGCGGGGCCCCAGCCGAAGCGGGCGCTCGAGGAGCGCGGCCTGGCGGTGGTCGAGATGGAGGGCATGATCGAGGAGGGGCTGCGGGCCGTATTCGCCGGCGAGCCGGTGCCGACGGCACTCGCGCGACGCTTTACGTCTTGCGGCACAGGTTGCAAGGGCACCGGCACCGGTTGCGCGTAGCGGTGCGTCGCGCCGCGATCTCAGATTCTGACCTTCAGTTTTCAAATCATGGATAAACCCGAACATCATCTCTTCGTCTGTGGCAGTTTCCGCGCGAACGGCACGCCCCAGGGCAACTGCGCCAAGAAAGAGGCGCTCTCACTCGTCCAGTATCTGCAGGAGGAGGTCGACGGACGCGGCCTTTCCGGCGTGATCGTTTCGATGACCGGCTGCCTCAACTGCTGCGTCAACGGGCCGGTCGTCATCGATTATCCGTCCGGCCACTGGTACAAAGGCGTCACGATTGCGGCGGCCGACGAGATTCTCGACGCGATCGAGAACGGTTCCGTCGCCGAGGCCCATTTGATTTCGAACTGAGGAGCGGAGCCGCGACGGTACGTCGCCGCTCCATGGCGATGAAAATGACGCGAAAACATCTCTGGCTGGTCGACACGACGTTGCGCGACGGAGCGCAGGCCGCGGGCGTGGTCTTCACGAGATCCGCGAGGATCGCGATCGCGCGGAGGCTGGTCGACGCCGGCGTTCCGGAGCTCGAAGTCGGGGTGCCGGCCGCGGGCGCGGAGGAGATCGCCGACATCGCGGCGGTCGCGGCTGCGATCGGCGGAGAGCGGGTGGTGAGCTGGTGCCGGGGCACGCCCGGCGATCTGGCGGCGGCCGGCGAATGTCCGGTCGGCGCGGTGCATTTATCCTTTCCCGTCTCCGACCGGCAGCAGCGGGTGTGGCGCCGCGACCGGGCCGGCGTGCTGCGCGATCTGCATGCGGTGGTGACGGCGGCGCGCGCCCGGTTTGGACGGGTCTATGTGGGCGCACAGGACGCCTCGCGGGCCGATCCGGCCTATCTGGGCGAATTCGCGGGGAATGCCGCGGCAGCCGGAGCCGCGCGCATCCGTTATGCGGATACGGTGGGGCGGCTCGCGCCGGGCCAGGTGGCGGCGGCTCTTGCGCCGCTGTTGCGGGCCGCGCCGGCGACGGAGATCGAGTTTCACGCGCATAACGACCTCGGACTCGCGACGGCCAATACCCTCGCGGCGTTCGAGGCGGGGGCGCACGCGGCGAGCGTCACCGTCAACGGACTCGGCGAGCGGGCCGGCAACGCCGCTCTTGAAGAGGCCGTGGTCGCGCTGCGCGTTGCCCACGGCGTCGAAGGGCTCGTCGACTGCGGCCGGCTGGCGGCGTTGAGCGATCTCGTGGCCCGTGAAGCGGGCCGGCCCCTGCCGCTGCAGAAGGCGGTCGTGGGCGCGGCGGCGTTTCTGCACGCCTCGGGGATTCATTGCGCGGGTCAGTTGCGCGACGAGCAATGTTACGAGGCGTTCGGGCCGGCGCTGGTGGGGCGGGACCGGCCGGCGTTCGTACTGGGCGGCCAGACGGGCGGTGCGGCGGTGCGGGCGGCGCTGCAGGCGCTCGGTGTCGAGGTGGACGACGGAGTGGCGCGGCAGCTGGCCCGGGAGGTGCGACGCGTGTGCCGTGAGCTTGGGCGCGACCTCGAGCCAGGCGAAGTACGGCAACTCCTGGCACACCGGGCCGCCTGAGAGTTGTAGCCACGCATGGCCCCAGCCGGCTCGATGACAACGGCGTGGTGCCGTCCGAAGGGTGCGCCCGACCTCTTTCCCATGAGTTTCAAATCCTATGCGATGCATGCCCAGCCGGACGGCTGCGCGTGGCTCGATGATCCGCAACCGCTCGTGTTCTCGGGCCGCCATGGTCTGATTGCGCGTTTCGTGCTCAAGGCCGGTGAACGCGCGGCGCGGCCGTGGCAGGTGAGGACCGACGAGCTGCACGCGCTCGAGCCGTTTTTGTTCACGCCGGGCGAGCGGGTGATCGTCTTCGAGCAAACCGAAGACGAGGAACTGGAACTGCTTGCTCTGGAAGCGGTGCATGGCGTTTCCACCGAGCGCACCGAGATGATGTTTCTTTTCCGGCCGCTGCTGGTCCTCTCACGCAAGTCGGGCCTGTGCGTCAAACCGGCGCCGGCGAAGAAGACCTACACGGAAGGCCTCACCTTGGAGGGCGGAGTCTTCGCGCCGATGGCGAGCTGGCGCTGGCGGCGCCCCCACCTGGCGCTTGGGGGCGTCGTCTGCGGCGGTGACGGGCGTGCGCCCGGCTCGCAGCCGGGCGTGTGCTAGAGCAGACCGGCAGGCGCGGCTCCGGGTCTGGCGCTGCGGCGGCGGCGGGTGGCGCCGTTATGGCGCCGGTGCCGGGACGACTTTTACGCCGTCAGCGACCACGTAGCCGTCGGTGCCAGTGGTGCGGAATTTTATCTCTGCGGTGGCGGGGGCCAGGTTGAAGACACCGAGATAGGTCCAGACGTTGCTGTTTGCGCGCTGGTCGACGGTGACGGTGGCGGTGGTGCCGCCGGCCTGGACGATGTCGATTGGCGTGTTGCTGGCGCGGTTGGTGCCGGCGGGCCAGCGGGCGTAGACGATGTAGTTGCCCGCCGCGGGGATCGCGGGCTGGAAGGAAAACGTCTTGGTTCCCTTCGCAGTGTTGCCGTCATGCACGTAGTTCGTGCCGAGGTAGCCGGCCGTCGCGGTGGAGCTCGTCCACGTGCCGGTGCTCGCGACGGCGGCGGTGTCGGTGTTGTCCACGACGAGGGTGCCCGTCGCGGAAACAGGCACGAAGCGCATGGCGTCGGCGATCACATGGCCGTCGGAGCCGGTGGTGCGGATGGTTGCCTCGGCCGTGAGCACCGCCAGGGGGTAGACCCCAAGGGCGTTCCACTGCCCGCCCTTGAGGCGCTGGTCAACCAGGACGGTCGAGACCGAGCCGTTGGGGGCGACGATGTCGATCGGCACATTGGAGGCGCGGGCCGCGTCGGAGGTCCAGCGGGCGTAGACGAGATATTCGCCGTCGGCCAGGAGGGGAGGCAGGAAGCTGAAAGACTTCGCACCCTTGTCGGTGTTTCCGTCGTGCGCGTAGTTGCTGCCGTAGTAGCCGGACAAATACGTCGAGCCGGTCCAGTTGCCGACGACGTCGACGTCGGCGGTGTCGGTGTTGTCGACCGTGACCGTGGCGGGGGCGGCGCGGGTGCCGCTCCACGAGCGCACCCAGTCGACCTCCATGACCTGGTTGTGCACCTGCGCACCGGGGTTGTTGCCGCCCCAGCCGCCGAGTTGCAGCGAGAGCAGCAGGTAAGCCGGGACGCTCATCACGCGGGAGTTGGCGTATTCGGCGGTCTTGATGCCGTCGACGTAGAAGGCGAGCAGGCCGGGTTCCCAGTAGACGCCGTAGGTGTGGAAGCCGTCGGGGGTGGCGGCATAGGTGATGGCGGGCCACCCGACCGACTTGTGCTGGGCATCGTAGCCGTCCCAGTGCAGGGCGTGCTGGGTGACGTTGGGACCCCAGACGCCGAGGCTTTCCATGGTATCGACCTCCATGCCGCCGTTGAACGTCGAGGCGGTGTCGCCCCAGTCGTCCTTCACCCAGAGATCGACGGCGCTGCCGTAGTTGGTGCTCGCATACGAACCCCACCGCACGGTTGCGTCCTCGGTGGCGGTGTAGGCGACGCCGTTGATCACGAGCTGCGGGCGGTCGGCGGCGTTGGCGGCCTCGCTGCTGTGAAACGCGATGTGCCGGGCCCGCATGAACGTGTCGGCGAGGACGAAGCTGATCTTTTTGTCCCCGGCGATTTCCTGCGCGACATAGCCGGTCACATCGACGCTGATCTCGGTGCCCGCGGCCACCTGGTTGTTATACCGCTGCGCGATCCAGATCGGGTCGGGCGCCGGCTTGTTGTTCCAGGTGAGCGTGGATTCGGTCCACGCGTCGTTGGCGAGCTTCATGAAGACGACATTGTTGATGCCGCCCGTGTCGATCGCGGAGACCTTGAGCTTGAGCGTCGCGCTGGTCACCGCGGAGATGCCGGCGGCGGTGAGGTCGAACTTCAGGTAGGAGCGGCGGTAGAGGCTCTGTGAGCCGTAGTTGCCGCGGTCGGGCATGAGCCAGAAGGCCGGCCAGAGGCCGGTGACAGCGGGGTATTTGATGCGCGCCTCCAGGTAGCCGTACTGCTGGCGATAGTTGAAGAACGTGCTGATCTCGCCGGTGGCGTAGCTGTAGTTCGTGCCGCTGAACGAGACGGCGCGTTGTTCGGACTTCAGCTTCAGGACTCCGTCGGCGACGGTGATGTTCTCGGGGGCGTTTCCACCGGAGCCGGCGATGCCGGCGTAGTGGCCGCCGAGGCGCCATTTTGTGCCGTCGACGGTGGTGCCGCTGAACTCGTCCTGGAACACCAACTGCCATGTGCCGGGGATGAGGGGCATAGGGTCGACCGCCTGCAGGGGGCCGATGAGGGCCAGCGAACCGGCCAGCGCCGCGATCGTTTTTTGCAGCCGGGACGGCAGCGAACGGACGCGACGCAGCAACTCCACTCCAACAAGGATGTGTGTTTTCATTAGGGTAGGGGGCGCCGTGATCCTACCCGGAATGCCGGGCGCAGCGTTAGCCCGCCGCTGACTTCCGTTGTGCGATTCCCTGACGGCGGTCGGAAAAGGCCAGGGCGTTAACCCTGGGAGCTGCAGGGAATCGTGAAAGTGGCAATCAACGGCCCCTCGGAGACCGAGCCGCCACCTTGACGGGCGGTCACAGGCCGGCCCTGCCGCGCCGGAATCTTCTGTATGCGCGATTTAACTACGCCAGTTTACGACAAGCGCGGCACCGGAGCCCTCGCCAGCGCGCGGTCGCGCACCGTGGGCCAGTGGGTATCCGGAATGATGGGACCCATGTGACGGACGGTTTCGGCGCCGATGATCGACGCCATCTCGCCGCACACGGGGAGCGGAAGGTCGCGGAGATAGCCGGCCAGGAAGCCGGCCGCCCAGGAGTCGCCGGCGCCGTTGGTGTCGATCACGTCGGCGACCGTCACCGGTTCGACGCGGTGGAGCACGTCGCCGTCGGCGATCCAGGCGCCGTCCTTGCCGAGCTTCACGGCGGCGAGGACGCCATGGCCGGCCAGGCGGCGGGCGAGGGCGGCGTAGTCCTCCTGGGTTTGGAAGAGCGCGCGGATCTCGTCCTCGTTGGCGAAGACGACATCGAGGCCTTTTTCAAACTGGCGGAACAGCCACTCGCGCGAGGCGGCGACGACCTCGAATGACGCGATGTCGAGGCTCACCGTGCAACCGGCGGCGCGGGCGGAGTCGAGCACGGCTTCGGCGAGGGCCTGGTTGAAGACAAGGTAGCCCTCGATGTGCGCGTGCCGGCACCCGGCGAAATCGGCGGGCGTGATCTCGTCGGGCGAGAGCGTCATCGCGGCGCCGAGGCAGGTGCGCATCGTGCGCTGCGCGTCGGGCGTGACGAGGATGAGACTGCGGGCGTTGGTGTGGGTGGCGCGCTTGAAGCGGCCGCCGTCGACGCCGATCGTGCAAAAACGTTCGTGGTAGTTCGTGGCGAGGGCGTCGTTGCCGAGTTTGCCGAGAAAGGTGGTGCGCAGGCCGAGGCGCGCGGCGTTGAGCGTCGTGTTGGCGGCCGAGCCGCCGGTGGAGTACGCCGGCACGACGGGCAACAGATCGAGCAGGCGCTGCATTTCCTCGTTCTCGACCAGGACCATGCCGCCTTTATCGCCGGGGACGTTGACGAGAAATTCGTCCGGCACCGCGGCGAGGATGTCCATGATCGGCGAACCGACGCCGATGAGGTCAAACGAGGCGGGCGCCGGGGCGGCAGACAGCGAGGAGGGAGCGATCATACGAGGGGAGGTGCGCAGCGAGGAAGCGCAAGATACTGCGGCGATGCGTTCAGGTCGAGACGGTGATGCTGGTGGCAAGCAGAGGCTCTTCGTCGACTTCGATGAGGATCGAGTAATCGCCCGGCTCGGGGAACGTGAGGTTGCGGATCTCGTTGATGAGATTGATCCGCTGCAGGGGGCTTTGCGACTGGAAGGGGCGCTCGAGCAGGGGCGTCGGGTTGGCGGCGTCGAGGCCCATCGAGATGCGGATCTTGTGCTCGCCGGCCGGCACGTCACTGACCGTCAGGAACCAGATCATGAACGGATGGGTGACGGGAAATTGTCGCCCGCGAATATTGGAGAACACGCCGAGGATGGTGTGTTTGCCGGTGCCGGGGTCGATGTGGACACCGTCGCAGGTGAGCCAGGCGAGGACTTGCGGTTTGGATTGCACGAGGGGCGATGCTGGGTGGCGCGAGCGCGGCTGGGCAAGCGGGGAATTGCTTGGCGCGGGCGGATAACGGCGTTTTCTAGAGCGAGTCCGCGCTCAACCCAGTCCGATGCCACCTTTTCTCGAAGCCGCTGTCGCGAATCTCGACGCCTACCCGCGCTGGTTTGTGGCGTTATGCCTTGCGGTGGTCGCGATGGTGGCGGTTTGGGTGCTCGTCAAGCTCCTCAAGTGGACGCTCTATTTGGCGGCAATCGCGGTGTTGGTGTGGGTTTTGGCCGGGATCGCGGCGTGGTGGCTGGGCTAGCGGCGGGCTGGAGGTGGCTGGCGGCCGTCATGGCCTCTGGGGTTCATGGGGACCCGCCCCGCCTGGATGTTCCGGGACGACTCCTGCGGCGCAACGCGAGCAAGCGCTTCTGCCAAGCAACGGCGCTTCGGCCCGGAGCACGCGCCACGCGCCATCCGGCGCGCGCGGTTCGCGCAGTTGCACGCGCGGTTGCGCATTCTGGCGCGAGCGCCGCGCGCGGCGGTCACGCCCCGCGCACACACCGATGCGAGAGGTTCGCGCGCCGGCGTGAGCCGTGCGCGCGATGGCAGCGTGACACGACAGCCGGTCAGACTGCCGTATTCAGGTGGCGCGAGCGCGTCGTCCGTCGGCACATAGCGGTGCGCCGTCGGGACAGGGCGCTGCGCGCGTGGGCGCGATGGCCGCCCTCGAGTATCGGCGCGCCGCCTTCGCGTGTCAGCGGAGCTCCCGGCCGTGTCAGCGGGGTCATACAGAGGGCGCGGGGAGCTCCGGAGCGGGCCACCGGGGCTCCGGGAGAGGCGCGCGGGGCGCCGAGGGGTGCGAGCAGGGTTCGCCGGCGGGTCAGCGGGGCATCGAGAGGAGAGAGCGGGCTGTTCCGGCCGGCCAGAGTCCCGCGACGGTCGGTGCGCGCAGCAAAGCTTCAGGTCAGCCTGGCGCCTATCGTCGCCCGACCGCCAACTCCGCTCGCACGCGGGGCAAATCCGCTGGCGAGCCCGTTGCGCTCCCGAGCGCCGGCGGGGTTTCATCGCGTGCTCGCGGCATGGAGTTTTTCCGGCAGGCGGCGTCGCGTGAGTGGCGAGGCGCTCGCGCGGCGGGCGGCGGCGCGAGCGCGGAGCATTGATGCCAATTCCCGCTGTTGGCCTTAACAGAGGTCGGGCCCGACCTTCCCGGGGCGAACCTCCGAAGTTGATGACAGGCGCCAGAGTTTTCGCGGAGCGAAAACCTCTTGTCACCCTTTCGCCGCACTTCATATCCGAGTTCCCGATGAAGTATATTTTTGTGACGGGAGGGGTGGTTTCTTCGCTGGGCAAGGGGCTCACGGCGGCTGCGCTGGGGGCGCTGCTGGAGATGCGCGGCCTCACTGTGCGTATCCAGAAATTCGACCCATATCTCAACGTCGATCCGGGCACGATGAGCCCGTTTCAGCACGGCGAAGTGTATGTGCTGGAGGACGGCGCGGAGACCGACCTCGACCTCGGCCACTACGAGCGCTTCACGAGCGGCAAGCTCTCGCGCCTCAACAGCCTTTCCTCGGGCCAGGTCTACGAGAGCGTGATCCAGAAGGAGCGCCGCGGCGTGTATCTGGGCAAAACCGTGCAGGTGATCCCGCACGTGACCAACGAGATCAAGGAGCGCATTTACCAGGGCGGCAAAGACGTCGACGTGCTCATCACCGAGATCGGCGGCACGACCGGCGACATCGAGGGACTGCCGTTCCTCGAGGCGATGCGCCAGTTCGCCCTCGAGGTGGGGCCGCGCGATTGTATTTTCATCCATGTGACGCTCGTGCCGTATCTCGCGGCGGCGGGGGAACTGAAGACCAAGCCCACGCAGCAGTCGGTGGCCAAGCTCCGTGAGATCGGCATCCAGCCGCACATCCTGGTTTGCCGCGCGGATCACGAGATCGACCACAGCCTGCGCGACAAGATCTCGATGTTCTGCAACGTGCCCGTGAAGGGCGTCATCGAGTGCCGCGACGTCGAATCGATCTACGAGCTGCCGCTCCAGTTGCAGAAACAGGGGATGGACGACCTCGTGATCGAGCTCTTCGGGCTTAATCTTCCGCACCCGAAAAAGAATATCTGGGTCGACATTGTACATCGGATCAAGAGCCCGGCCCACGAGGTCACGATCGGGGTCGTCGGCAAATACATCGAGCTGCAGGACGCGTACAAATCCGTCTACGAGTCGATCACGCATGCCGGCATTGCGAACAATTGCCGCGTCAACATCCGCCGCATCGATGCCGAGGACCTCGAGAAGAAAAACGGCCTCGCCCTGCTTCGCGGCCTCGATGGCATCCTCGTGCCGGGCGGCTTCGGCGACCGCGGTGTCGAGGGTAAGATCGCCGCGGCCCGCTACGCGCGTGAAAAGAAGGTTCCGTATTACGGCCTGTGCCTCGGCTTGCAGATTGCGGTGATCGAATACGCGCGCAATGTGCTCAAACTGAAGGGCGCCAACAGCACCGAGTTCGATCCCCAGGCGACCGAGCCCGTCATCAACATGATGGAGGAGCAGAAGAAGATCATCGACAAGGGCGCGACGATGCGCCTCGGCAGCTACGAGTGCGCGCTCACCCCCGGCACGCTCGCCCACAAGGCCTACGGCGTCGACAGCGTGCGCGAGCGCCACCGCCACCGCTACGAGGTCAACAACGCCTACGTCGGCGCGCTGCAGCGCGCTGGCATGGTCGTCAGCGGCGTGAACCCGCGGCGCAATCTCGTCGAGGTGATCGAGCTGAAGAATCATCCCTGGTTCGTGGGCGTGCAGTGCCACCCGGAATTTCAGTCCAAACCGAGCAAGGCCCACCCGTTGTTCGCCGCCTTCATTGCGGCGGCGATGAAGAACAAGAAGGGCGGGAAGGCGGGCGGAACCAAGACGGCGACGCGCAAAGCGCGCCGCAAATGACGCGGCGGGCGGGGGCCCGCCCGAATGACCAATGACCCATGTCCAATGCCCAATGACTTGGGGTGGGCGGATGGTGGCTCCGAGCCGGGTTGCCGTGGCGGCAGGCCTCCGTGCCTGCCGTTCTGAATCCGGCAGGCAGAGACGCCTGCTGCCACGGCAAGAATGCGTTGGTCCCGTGGCTGGCTCCGACATTGGTCATTGGACTTTGGGCATTGGTCATTGTTGATTTCACCACCCATGATCTTCGACTCCTCCAAACTCCTGCTCATCGCCGGCCCGTGCTCGCTCGAGAACGAGAAGGTCTGCCGCGCCGTCGCGGATGAACTCACGGCGCTCGGCCGCGCGCACCCGGAGCTGCGCATCGTCTTCAAGGGCTCCTACGACAAGGCGAACCGCACGTCGCTCGCCGGCCCGCGCGGCACCGGCATGGAGGAGGGGCTCGCCCTGCTCGCCTTGATCAAGCGGGAGTATGGCTTCCCGGTGCTCACCGACGTGCACGAGACGCATCACTGCGCGCCGGTCGCCGCCGTGTGCGATGTCTTGCAGATCCCGGCGTTTCTCTGCCGGCAGACGGATCTGCTGCTCGCCGCCGCCGCCACGGGCCGGGTGGTGAACGTGAAGAAAGGCCAGTTCCTCTCGCCGCAGGAGATGGTGCACGTGACGGGAAAACTGAAACAGGGCGGGGCGGCCGAGATCTGGCAGACGGAGCGCGGCACGACGTTTGGGTATCAGAACCTCGTCGTCGACATGCGCTCGTTTTCGATCATGCGGCAGAACGGGTATCCGACGGTTTTCGACGCGACGCACAGCGTGCAATTGCCGGGCGCGGGCGGCGGCAAGAGCAGCGGGCAACGCGAGTTTGTGCCGCCGCTGGCCCGCGCGGCACTCGCCGCCGGCGCGGAGGGCCTGTTCATCGAAACACACCCCGATCCGGCCAACGCCCTTTCGGATGGCCCCAACATGGTGCCGCTCGCGGAATTGCCCGCGGTGATGTCCAGCTGCCTGGCGGTCTGGAAAGCTGTGCGCGCGTAAGGAGTGGGTCCGGTCTGTGACCGGATCAGGCCAGTCGCGGACTGGCGTCTACTTCGTCTCGTTTGCAGCTGCGCCACTTTCCCGAGCCGACCATTGACCGCCCCGCGCTGCGCGGCTCAACTGTCGCTTCAACATTATACCAAGCCTGATGGACACATTCCTGATCGACGTCCCCGTGCCATCGATGGGCGCGACCGTGAACGAACTCACGGTCATCGACATCAAGATCCAACCCGGCGCGCAGATCGCCAAAGGCGAGAAAATCGCCGAGCTCGAGAGCGACAAATCGGTCTTCGAATTTGAAGCTCCCTGCGATGGCATCGTGCGCGCCATCGCCTGCCGCGCTGGTGATATCCTGCCTTCCGGCGCGCCTTTTCTGCAGATCGAGACGAGCGACATCGCGCTCAAACATCTCGCGGCGAAGGGGCCGGCCAACGGCGTGACCGCCGCGCCGAAGCCCGCCGCAGCGGCTCCCGCGGTTGCCGCCGTAACCGTCGCTCCCTCGGCACCTGCCGCACCCACGACTGCGCCCGCCCTCAAGCCCGCCGGCCTGCAATGGACGCCGCGCGCCGTGAAACTCATCCAGGAAGCCGGCCTTGATCCCGCGACGATCCTCGAAATCGACGCGACCGGCCCCGGCGGGCGCGTCTCCGGCGACGATGTCGCGCGCTACCTCGCGGCGCGCCAAGCCGCGCCCCAATCTCAAATTTCAAATCTCAAATCTGAGATCACGGTTTCCGCGCCCGCCGAAACCGTCTGCATCGCCGGCGTGGGCTATGCCGTGCCGAAGAACATTCGCCCCACGAGCGAGATCCTGAAGGCGTTTCCCGACCGTACCGAGGAGGAGATGATCAAACTCACCGGTATCCGCGAGCGGCGTTACGCAAATGGCGGCGAGACCGCCACGAGCCTCGCGGCCACCGCGGTGCAGCACGCGCTCGCTCAGGCCGGGCTGCCGGTCGACAAGATCGACGGCATCATCATGGCGACGATTCTGCCCGACCAACCGGTACCGTCGATGGCAAGCGCCCTCGCCAAGCTGCTCGGGATTCCCCGGGCGCTTGCCTTCGACCTCAACGCTGCCTGCTCCGGCTGGCTTTATGCCCTCGAGGTCGGGCGCGCCTTCATCTGCTCGGGCACGGCGAAAAACCTCATCGTCGTCACCGCCGAGCTGCTCTCCCGCATCACCAATCCGACCGATCACGAGACGGCGTTTCTCTTCGGCGACGGCGCGGGCGCCGCGATCCTCACCAACCAACCCGGCGGACACCGCCTGCACCGCATGGCCCTCTCGGGCGATGCGACGCAGTTCACGGCGATTCAGCGTCCGGGCGGAGGCGCGAGCCGGCCGCTGCCGCATCCCGAGGGGCACGATCGCAAGGACTTCTTCCTGCAGATGAACGGTGCGGCGGTGTTCAAGCACGCCGTGATCGCATTTGCCGACGAGATCGAGGCGACGCTCAAGCGCCACAACTTGAAACCCGACGACATTGGTTGGGTGGTGCCGCACCAGGCCAACGAGCGCATCCTGCGCGCGGTGAGCAAACGGGTGGGCATCCCCTACGAAAAGTTCGTCATCACGATTTCGAAATACGGCAACACCTCGGGCGCGTCGGTTTCGATGGCGCTCGGCTGGGCGGCGGAAGAGGGGATTTTCCAGGCCGGAGACAGGATCGTGTTCTGCAGCGTCGGCGCCGGCCTGACCTTTGCGGGCGGCTTGCTGGTCTGGTAGTGCGGGGGCCCGACCTCCGGGCGGGCCTTCCCGGCTCCCGGTCAGGCATTCTGCAATTCGTAACTCAACACGCTGAGTGCGTAAATGGCGGCGGTTTCGCAGCGCAGCACCAGCGGTCCGAGCGTGATGGGCTCAAAGCCCGCCCGGGCCGCAAGTTCCATTTCCGCGGGCGTGAAATCACCCTCGGGACCGATCAACCAAAGGACCTTTCGGGCGGGACGCCCGTGAGCCCGCGCAAAGGCCGCCAGCACGGGGCGGAGCGAGCGGGCGCCGGGGTGCAGGCTCGCGATCAGTTTCAAATCGTAGCCCTCCGCCGCGGCCGTTTCGATCAGGACGGCGATTTTTTGCACGGGAGCGATTTCCGGCAGCCACGGATTGCCGCACTGCTTGGCGGCTTCGAGGGTGGCGACCTGCCACTTCTCGATTTTTTTGTCCGAGCGGTCGCTGTCGAGGTGGACCTGGGTGCGTTCGCTCTCCAGCGGCACGATCCGCGCGACGCCGATCTCGGTGGCCTTGCGCACGATCGCATCCATCACCGGGCCTTTGGGCAGGGCCTGGGCGAGCGTGATTTCGTAGGGAAGGGGGACGGCCGTTCGCGCCGAACGCACCCGCAACACGGCCGCGTTTTTGCGATCGTTGAGGAGTGCACAGAGCCATTCGGAACCGCGGCCGTCAAAGGCCACCACCGGGTCGCCGGCCCGCGCCCGATTGACGGTGATCAAGTGGTGCGACTCCTCGGGTGAGAGGCGGATCTCGACGGGCTCGCGTTCGGCCGGAGTGCAGAAGGCGCGAAAATCTGGCATGCTGCGCGAGTGTCCGGCCGCCGAGGACGGAGGCAAGTGGCGAGTGTGACCCGCGGAAAAACAGTAAGGGCGCTGGGAAAACCCAGCGCCCTTGCCGACTTAACAAACTACAAACTATGAACTGCCTGAAAAGAACGGGTAACTGACACGGGGAAAGACGAACCCCCACGCCGATTCGTTCAAAATTTCGGATGAAAGTTTTTATCCTCCGAACGCCGTGGGCGCGAGACCGCGCGCGCCCGGTCAGTCGGTGGGCAGTTGCCGAAGCAGTTCGCGCACTTGGCGATCGAAATCGCGCCAGGCTCGCCAGACGCGCGCGGGCAAGCCGGGCTGGTGCAGCATGGCCGTCGTGCGCGCCAGCACCTCGGCGAGACTCTGCCGGAAGACGTAAGCGGGGCGATCGCGGGGTTCGAGGAGCGCAGGGTCGGGGAGCGGGAAAGGATCCTCCGTGACCGCGGTGGCGGAGGCCGGCTGGGCGGATTCCGGTGTGGCGGCGGCGACCGCCAACCCCCGGGGGGCCGCGGGTTGATTTGCCGACGGCTGGGGTGAGGTGGCGGCCGCTTCGCGAACGGGGGCGGCGGAGGCGCCGTTCGCCGCAGCGGAATCGGGGCGATTGGCCAGCCACGGACCGCTGACCCCGAGAATCCGCGCCAGCGTTTCCACTTCCTCCCACGTTGCGTCCATGTAGCCGCACTCGAGGCGAGATGCGTGCGTAGTCTGGAAGTAACGGAGCCCCGCCTCGTTTGCGCGCCGGGCGAGCGCAGACTGGGAGAGTTTGGGTGACTGTTGTTGTCGGGTTTCGCGCAGGCGTGGTGCGATTCGCCATTTCCGGGCGCCCGCCGGTTCCGTTGGGTGGTCGGCCATAAGAAGCTGGGCAGAGATTTTCGCAGCGCCGTGCGTCGTCAAGTGTCTGTGCGAACGTAAGGCAGGAAACAGGTCGTGGCGGTCGTCCCGCCCCCATCGGGAGAGACGGCCGTCGGGACGACGGCCGCCGCCTCGGAAGGGAGCCTTTTCGAACGCCTAGGGGAGGGTGACATCGGCGCGGAGGCCGGGTTTGATCACGTTGTTGGCATTGTCGACCAGCACCTTTACGCGGAGCAGGCCGCTGGCGGCGTCGACTCGCGGATCGATGAAGTCCACCATGCCGGTGAACGTGCGGGTCTTCTCGCCGCCGAGCCGGCAGGCGACCTGCACCGAGGCGCCGATCTGGACGCGCGGCAGATCCTCCACCCGGAGGTAGAATTGCACATACACCTGGCTGATGTCGACGAGGCGGAACATCGGCTGGGTGGCGGTGACGCTCTCGCCGACCTCGCGCAGTTTCTCCACGATGAGGCCGTCGATCGGCGCGACGATCGTGCGCTGGCGGAACACTTCGGTGGCCTGCTCGTATTGGAGCCGCGCGAGATCGAGCTCGATCTTGTTCTTCAACGCCTCGTCTTCGGAGATGACCTTCGCATCGAACAGGTTTTTGGAACCCTTGAAGTCGAACTCGCGTTTCTCGAGGGCGGACTTCGCCCGCAGCATATCCAGTTCCTCGATACGGGAGTAGAGCTGGGCGAGCGTTTCGCCGGCTTTGACGCGATCGCCCTCCTTGAAAGCGATGTGTTCGATCGTGCTTTGGACGGGCGCGGCGACGACGACCTCCTTGAAGGGCAGGACGAGGCCGTCGAAGCCCGGGGTGACGGCCGCCGCGGCGGCGGCGGAGCCGAAGCCGAGGAGAAGCGTGAGCAGGGGACGGAGGTTCATGACGGGAAGTCTCATTCGGAGGTGACCTCGACGCGCAGGTACTCGGGCAGCGTGCCGAGGACGAACTGGAGCTGGACGAGGGCCTTGTTCAGATCGACGAGGCTGGCCAGGGCGCGCGACTGCGCCTGGCTGAGGTCGCGCAGCGACTGACTGACGTTGAAGCTGGTCGTCCGGCCCTGGCCGAGGCGCAGGTTCTCGGCGTCGGCTGCAGCCTGGGCGAGCGCGACGGAATCCTTCACGAGGACCACGCGCTCGGCGGCGTTGGCGATGTCGCGCAGCGCGGTGTCGAAGGCGCTGAGGAGCACGACTTCCGTGCGCTTGAGGTTGTAGACGGCCTGGAGCTTGCGGTTCTTCGCCTCGGCGAGGCGGCCGCGGGCGGTGCGGTTGCCGAGCGGAACGTTGACGACGATGCCGGCGCTCCAGGTGGGCTGGTCGCGCTGGTAGTAGTCCTTGTAGCTGTCGACGAAATCGTCCTGCAGGCCGTTGAAGCCGAAAGTGCCGCGCAGGTCGACGCGGGGCCACAGCTGGTTCTTCGCGTAGGCGATGCGGATGTCCTCGCTCCTGGCGATCTCGACGCTGGCGAGGTAGGACGGGTTGTGTTCGAAGAGCGTGGCGAGGGCGCGGTCGCGTTCGAGCGCGGGGGCTTCGCGGCGGATGAACGCGTCGTCGACGACAAACTCGGCTTCGTCGAAGGAAAAATTTTCGCGGGTGAGCTCGCGGAGGGTGTTGCGACGTTGCGCGAGGAAATTGCGCGCGAGCAAGAGCTCCTCCCGGGCCTCGGACAGGCGGCCCTTGGCCTGCGTGATGTCGATCGGGGCCATGCGGCCCTCGTCGGCGCGGCGCTGATTTTCGCGCACGAGATTTTCGGCGACGGTGACGGCCTGCTCCTTCACCCGGATGTTTTCCTGCGCGAACACCATCTCGAAGTAGGCGGCGGACACGTCGCGCAGGATGCGCAGCAACGTGGTCTCGAGTTCGTAGCGAGAGGCCGTGCGGGCGCTCTTCTGCAGACGCACCTCGGCGAGGTTGGAGGAGAAGCCGAAGTCGCGCAGGATCGGCTGCACGAGCGTGAGCGTCGAATTGGAGACGTATTCGGGGCGGAAGGGAGAGTTCGCGGCGCGGTTGTAGGTATTGCGCGTGCGGTCCGTGGTCGTCAGCACCTGATACTGCGTGCCGGTGGGCAGGCGGCCGGTGACGCCGGTTTCAAAGTGATCGACCTGGTCCTGGTAGAGCGAACCCGTGCCGCCGAAAATCGAGGTCGTGACACTCGCGGTCTGCGGGCGCTCGGACGTCGAAAAGCTGTAGGACGCCACCCAGTTGGGCTCGAAGGCGCCCCAGGCCGCGGTGAGCCGGTTCTCCTGGATGGCAGGGTCGATGCGCTTGGCGCGCAGCTCGAGGTTGGTGTTGAGCGCTTCGACGAGCAGATCGTGCAACGTCACGCTCCGGGTCGAGGCCGCCGGGTCGGCCGGCGGCGGGCTGGAAACGGGTTCGGCGGCGGAGGCCGTGGAACCGAGGGCGAGTGCCAGCATGGACAGCAGTCGTTTGTTCATTGTGTAGGTGTGATGTAAAAATGGATACAGAGGTTCACGCGAGCTGGCGGCCGATCGGCTGGCGGAGCGCGGTGGCGAGAGGCGCGAGGCTGGCGAGGACGCCGGCGTTCACCACGGCCGCGAGAAAGACCGCGGCGGACAGCGGCAGGCGTGCCGCGGCGGCGGAGCCGCCCGACGGCAGGTGCGCGAACATCGCGCCCGCCCCGAAGTGAACCGCGACGAGCGCGGCGGCGAGGGCCGCGTTGGCGAGGAGGAAGTTTTCCCCGAGGCTGGCGAGCCAGAGGAGTCGCCGGCGGATGCCGAGGCTGCGCAGCAGCGCCTGTGAAAACCGCACCTCGCGCTGTTCGAGGATGCCGATCGCCGCAAATACGAGCAGCACGCCGAGGCCGAGAAGCCCGAGCACGACGCTGCGCCAGAGCTGCTGGCTGCGTTCGAGCGCCGCGAGCGCGGCGCGCAAGGGCCCGGGATCCTGAATCGCGGGGCTGGGCCGGCCATCGGCGGAAAACAGGGTGTGGATCGCTCGAACCCAGTGGGGCAGTGTTGCGGCGTCGTCGGGCGTGAACAGCACGACGTCGACCGCGCCGCTTGTCGCCGGCGGGGCGAGCTCCGGCGGAACGAGCAGCGCGTCGCCTTCGAGCAACGCGTGCCACGGGCCGTCGGGGGGCTCCGAAATTGCGGACACGCTGCCGCCGTGAACGAGTTGAAACGTGGCGGGGCGGCCCGCCGGCCAGTCGCGGGTGAGCCAGACGGCGGCAGGGGCCGGGGGGACGGCCGGCGTTGTTGGTATCAAGCTGGCCAATACCGGCCACGGTGCTACGAACACGGTCACCGGCTGGCCCCACGCGGTTGTGGCGAGCGTCGGCGATTGCTGCAACACCGCGAGGGTGCCGGCGCCGGCGAGCGGTTGCGCCCAGTGCTCCGTGGTTCGCATGTCGGTCGCGGCCGGCGCGATGTCGACGCCGACCGAGCGCACGACGAGCGTGTCGAAACCGAAGCGCGCCAGCTGCGTCCGTAATGCGTCGGCGCTCGCGGCGAAACCGGCGAGGAAGCCGCCCGCCGTTGCGGCGAGGGTGAATGTCAGGACACCCCGCGCCAGCGGACTGCTGGGGCGCGTGCGCCAGCGCAGCGCTGCCTCCTTCGCGAGGTAGTGCAGCGTCGGGCTCATGCGGCGGCGAGCTCCAGCGTGTCGGCCTGCGAAAATCGCAGAGCCAGGCGCGGGTCGTGCGTGGAGACCACGACGGAGCGACCGGCGGCGCACCATTCCGCGATCACGTCGGCGATGACGTGTGTGTTGCGCTCGTCGAGGCCGGACGTGGGCTCGTCGAGCAGGAGGACGGCCGGTGTCTTGATGAGGGCGCGAGCGAGGGCGGCGCGCTGGAGTTGTCCGCCGGATAACTCGGACGCCGGCGCGTCGGCCACGGGCCGCAGGTCGAGGCGCTCGAGCCAGCGGTCGATGGCGCCGCGCACCGCTTCCGACGCCAGCCCCGCGACGCTGCCCGAAAGTACGAGGTTCTCCCGCAGGCTCGCGGCCGGCAGCAGGTTGAACTGCTGGAAAACGAAACCCACCTCGCGGCGCACGAACTCGGGATCGGGCCTCGCTCGATGGCGGGTGAGCACGCGTCCCTCGTCGGGTGGCAGAAACCCCGCGAGCAGCTTGAGGAGGGTGCTCTTGCCGCCGCCCGACGGTCCACGCAGGATGGACAGGCCCGGCTCGAAAATCCGGGAGAACCGGTGCAACACCGGCGGGCGGCGCGGCGCATAGCGGAACGTGACCGCATCGAGCGTGAACAGCGCTTCCATCATCGAGCGGGTGGTTCGACGGCGACGGCCGTGCGGCCCTCGGCGACGAGACGGGCGCCGGGAAAGAGCTGGGAAATCGCCGCGCGCCAGCCGGCGGCGAGGCGGTCTCCGGTATCGTGGGCGGCGACGGAGAGTTTGGGAACAATCAGCGCCGGTGACGACAGGCGGGTGAAGATGCGGGCCGGAAGATCGGCGCCGGCCGCGCCGAGCGAATTCACCGCAGCCGGCTCGACGGGGGCTTCGAACCAAAGAACCGGCGTGCCAGTCGCGTCGAAGCCGCTCCCGGTGAAGCGGGCGCGGACCGTGCCGCCGGCGGGAACGGATATTTCCACCTCCAGCGTTTCCGCGGGCACCGCCAGCAGCAAGGGCGACGTCGGCCGCAGGCTGATGCGCAGCGCCGTCGGATCGACGAGCAGCGCGATCGTCTCTCCGGCGGTGACGGCGCGGCCGTCGCGGCGGTCGGCGAGCGCCAGGTGCCCGGCCAGCGGGGCCGTAAGGCGGAGCTGGCGCGTGCGAAAATCGCGGGCGGCGCGTCGGCGTTCGAGCTCGGAGCGCAGCGCCTGCAGATCCGCCGGCTCCAGGGCAGCGTCGCCCGCGGCGAGGCGTTCGCGGCGTTCCCGCAAGGCGTTCACGGCTTGCGCCGCCTGTCCGGCCGAGACGCCGGGGCGCAGCGCAGGATCAAGCACCGGGCGGTCGCCCGCGAACAGTTCCGGTTCGCGTTCGACGAACGTGGCGGCCGCGGCAGTCTCCTCGGCGGCGCGCAGCTCGCGCTCGAGTTGCGCAAGCAGGGCGGGTAACTCGATCTCGATGTAGCGCTGCCGGCGGCGCCCGATCTCCGCCTCCAGGCGGCGGATCGCGTCGTCCTCGGCCTCGGTATCGCCAAGCTCGATACGCCCCCACACGGCGCCTTCCGCAAGCGGCTGATCGGGATCGATTCCGGCGGCGAGGCGCAGCACGCCATTGGCGGGCGCACGCACTATCGCGGAGCGCGCCGGTCCGGCGTGGGCGGTTTGGTGGGCCACGAGAAGCCGGTCCTCGCTGGGGAAGGCCCGCCAGTCCCAGGCGGCGGCGACCGGTGGCGCCGGCTCCCGCGGGGTGCAGCCGCAGAACGCGAGGGCCGAAGCGAGCGCAAGGGAGCGATAGGACCAAAGGTGACGAGCCCCTGCCGTCGCGGGTGTATCGGAGGTGTGGCGACGCTTCATAGGCCGGCGGGTGAGGGGAGCGGCATCGGCCCGCTGGGCGACCAGCGGTTGTCGTCGAAAAACCAAAGCACGAGCTGCCACTCGCGCCGCTCGGAGTTCAAGGCGGCCCGCTGGGCGGCAACGGACGCGTCGAGTGCGCTTGCGCCAGTCGTCGCCGGGAGGGCGGCGAGTCGCGCATCCGTGTCGGACAGGGCAGCGAGGGCGTGTGCGATCCGCCGGGAAAGCCGGGCGGATTCCCGCTCGAGCGCCTCGCGGCGAAAGGCAGCCTCCGCCGCAAGCAGGCGCTTCTGGCCGGCGCGGCGGCCGCGGGTGTCGAGCGTCCAGAACACATTGGCGCCGGCGAAGACGTCCTCGGTGGTCCAGAACGCGCCCTCGCCGCCCGTCCGGCGGTAAACCGCGGGGGTGCTGACATAGACGTTCAACTCCGGCCAGTTTTGAAGATTCACGCCGAGTTCGCGGGCGCGCAGTGCGACCAGCTCGACCGCGGCGAGACGAAGCGGCAGGCGGGCGAGCACTGCGGCGGCGGGGCGCTCGGCGGCGTGTTCATAACCGAGTACCGGCAGCGTGGAGGCCACGCAGGCGAAGACGCCGGCCGGTTCGCCGATCAGACGCCCCACGCGCTCGTCGGACTCGGCGAGCGCGCTGCTCGCGGCCAGGCGGCGTTGCACGAGCACGGCGCGGAAGCGTTGCGGCGCCGCCGGGGAAGCTTTCTCCGCCTCAACGAGACGGGCGAGGTCGGCGGCGAGCTGCGCATTGTCGGCGAACGCGCGGAAGAGCTCGACCATCTGCTCGCGCCAGACGAGCTCGCGGGCGAGGCCGGAGCGCACGGCCGAAAGTTGGGCAGCTTCGAGGCGCACTTTGTAGCCGATCATGCCGGGGACGTCGAAAAAGACGCCCGCGGCGAACGTGAACGGGTCGATCGTGGTGTGGCCGTCGAGCGCGCGGTTGTAGCCGGCCTGAAGATTGAGCTGCGGGATGAGCGAGCGGCGTACCTGGCGGAGATTCTCGGCTGCGCGCAGGCTGTCCAGGTCGGCGGCGCGGATTTTGTCGTTGCCGGTGCGAAGACGGGCAACGGCGTCATCCCACGTGAGCGCAACGCGCGCGGTGGGCTTTGCCGCAGTCGAATGGCGCTTCTCCCAACTGGCGATCGTCTGCTGCGTTTCTGCGGCGAGTTCGCGTTTGACGGAGAGGCAGCCGCTGAGTCCTGCCAGCGCGGCGGCTGCGCCCATCGCCAAGGCGGCGCCAAACGGATGGAGATGGCCGGAAAATGACATCAGGACAATTGGCGGGACCGGCCGGTCCGTCCGTATCGACGCGTCGGGTGCTCAGCGAATCGTAAAGGTGGACGTCTTCGATGAAGCTGTATCCAAAAAGGTCCCACCGGCGGTCGACGTGAACGTGAGCTGATAGTTAAGCACTGGCGAAAACGAGGAGGCAATCTGCAGTGTTGCGGTGTGTCGCACGGCCTCGTTGCGCGTGTAGGTGTAGCCGCCGGAATCGCCGCCCGTTGTCGTGTAGTTGGCGGCGGTGAAGGTGTACGTCGTGGAGACGCCCGTGATGTCCGGGTCCTGAAAGACCAGCGTGCGGCCATTGATTGACGCGGGAGCGAAATTGGTTTCGGGCGTCGGGCTGCCGCCGCCGCCACCGCCGCCGCAGCCCGTAAGGGAAAAAATGATACCGAGGGCCAGGATGAGGAGGGGGGAGATGGTTTTCACGCGACGTGCTGGGTTGGGACGAAAGCTCGGAACCATGAAACTCAAGAAACTTGCGTCGAACAGTTTTTTTGCAGTAATATTACGCATAAGTTTTTGGGTGCGGAGGCCTTCAGTATTTCGCCACGCTGGCGATTCCCACTCTTCATGCATAACGATAGCCCTTTTGCGACCTCCACCATTGAAGCCTTGGCGCGGCTGGAAGCCTGCCGCGTATTCGAGGGGCCGTTGAAGGAGTTCTGGCGGAAGTTCGTCCAGACCGGGGCCGAGATTGCGCAAGCGCGCGCGGCCCGGGTGGTCGTGCAGGCGCAGGGCGAATGGCGGCTTGTCACCGGCTGGCCCGATCCCCGGGAGTTCCCGGTGCCGATGGCCGGCGCTTCCTTTCTCTCCTTGGCCGAGCAGGCGCTGAGCGAAGGCATTGCGGCGGCGCCGGCGCTCGACGATCTGCGTCCCGGGATCGTGGTCGTGGCGCTCGCCGGGAATCCCGAAGAACGCGCCTTGTTGGTGGTCGCGGTTCATCCGGGGCGTCGTGAAGACCTGCAGCGGGCCGGCTCCCTTCTCCGGCTCGCCGCGGATACGCCGCTGTTGTATCTCCGCCAGCGCCAGCTGGAAAAATCGAAGCGTGATCTCGCACACTATGCCCAGGCCTTGGAGGTGTTGGCGGCGACCAATGCCCACACGCGTTTCCTGAGTGTGGCGATGTCGCTCGTGAACGAGCTGGCCGCCCGTTTTCAGTGCTCGCGGGTCTCGCTCGGCTGGAATGACGGCGCGTATGTCCGCGTCAAAGCCATCAGCGGGACTGACCGGTTTGAACCCAAGATGGACGCCGTGCAGCGACTCGAGGCGGCGATGGAAGAGGCCCGGGATCAAGACGAAGAGATTCTCTTTCCCGCGCCGACCGATACCGAAACGGTGACGCGCGACCACGCGGCGTATGCCCATGCCGAGACCGTGAGCGGGCTGTTATCGGTTCCGGTACGCATCGATGGCGAGCCGGTCGGCGTGCTGCTCTTGGAGCGCCTCGGCTCCTCATTTAGCGAGTACGACGCGATGGCGGTGCGGGTGATCGCCGATCAGGCGGCGCGCCGGCTGGCCGACCTGCGCGCCAACGACCGCTGGTTTGGCGCGCGCTGGGCCATCGGCGCGCGGGCCTGGTTTGCCCGGTTTCTCGGGCCGAGCCAGACGTGGCTGAAGGTAGGCGCGGCGGCGGGTACGGCCTTGCTGTTGTTCGCAACCTTCGTGCCGCTGCCCTATCGGGTGAACGCCAATTTCATCGTGCGCGCCGACGCCTTGCAGTATCTGCCGGCGCCATTTGACGGCTATCTCGGTCAGGTCCTCGTGCGACCCGGGGATGTGGTGAACCAGGGCGACCTGCTGCTCCAGCTCGACGCCAGCGATCTCTATGTCGAACAGGCCGCGGCGCTGGCCGAGGCGAAGCGCTACGGGGCCGAAGCCGAGAAGGCCGAGGCGGAGCGCAAGCTCGCCGACTTCCGCGCCGCCCGTGCCTTGGAGGCGCAGGCCCTCGCACGGGTTGAGTTGATCAAATACCGGCTCGCTCGGAGCGAGTTGCGGGCCCCGTTCGCGGGCGTGATCGTCGAGGGGGATCTGCGGGAGCGCATCGGCGCCCCGGTGCGGGCGGGCGATGTGGTGCTCAAGGTTTCGCAACTGGCCGGTCTCTACGTCGAGATGCGCGTGCCGGAGCGGGACATCGATCTCGTGGGAGCCAGCCAGGAGGCCGAGATCGCGTTCACGACACGACCCGAGGACACCTTTGCGGTGAAGCTGGCGCGCATCGAACCCTCGGCGGTGGCGGACCGCGACGGCAACGCCTTCGTCGTGCGCGGCGAGATGCAAGGCCGCGCCGACTGGCTGCGCCCCGGCATGAGCGGCGTGGCAAAGATCGAAGCGGGGGATCGCAGCCTGCTGTGGATCGCGACGCACCGACTGATCGATTTCCTGCGGCTGAAACTGTGGTGGTGAGCATGAAGACGATGCCCAAGCACTCTGTTGCGGCAGCGCATGCCGGTGTAGGGCCGGCCTTTGCGGCTGGACGTTCCGCCGCAGACGGACAAGGCACCCGCACAATCCGGCCTGCCCACAAGGGCCAGCCCCGCAATCGGCTCCTTCATCCATGAGTGAGCAGCGCCCCCTTTTTAGCGAATCCTGGCACCGCGTCGCTGGACAACGGCTCCGGCTGCGTCCGTCGGTGACCATCCGCAGGCAGGCGTTTCGCGGCGAGCAATGGCACATCGCGCAGGATACGTTCACCAACTCCTTTTTCCGTTTTCGTCCCGAGGCCTACGACTTCATTGCGCGTCTGGACGGCACGCGCACGGTCGAGGAAATCTGGATGGGCTGCCTCGAACGCTCGCCGGAACGCGCGCCCGGCCAGGGCGAGATCGTGTCGATGCTGGCGCAGCTGTATCAGGCTAATCTCCTGGCGACGGATACGCCCGGCGACACCGCGCGACTTTTCGAGCGCCACCAGAAGTTCCAGCGGCGCCAGCTCGCTTCACAGATCTTCGGCATCTTTTTCCTGCGCATCCGGCTCTTCGATCCGAATCCGCTGCTTAACCGCACTTGGCCCGCACTGCGTTGGCTCGCGAGCAAATCGATGGCCCTGGTGTGGCTCGGCGTCGTCTTCGCGGGTGTGGTGGTGACCTTGAGCCACTGGGACCGGGCGCTCGACCAATCGCAGGCGGTCCTCGCGCCCGGTAACCTGCTGCTGCTCTATGCGGCGTTCATGGTTGCCAAGCTCATCCATGAGTTCGGCCACGCGTACGCCGTGAAGGCCTTTGGCGGCGAAGTGCATGCGATGGGCGTCACGCTGCTCGTTTTCACGCCGATCCCCTACGTCGATGCGACCGCGGCCTGGGCCTTTCGCGAGCGTTGGAAACGCGTGATGGTGGGCCTCGGCGGCATGATCCCCGAGCTGTTTTACGCCGCGGTCGCCGCATTCGTCTGGGCCGGCACGGGCCCGGGCACTCTCAACAGCCTTGCTTACAACACCATGATCGTCGCCTCGGTTTCGACGATCATCTTCAACCTCAACCCCCTGCTGCGCTTCGACGGCTATTATGTCCTCGCCGATCTCATCGACTCGCCGAATCTCCAGCCGCGTTCGCAGCGCCAGTGGTTGCATCTGATCGAGAATCATGCGTTTGCCACCAACCAGTTGGAGAGTCCGGCGCGCACCCGCGTCGAGGCAGGCTGGCTGACGGTCTATGGTGCGGCGAGCTGGGTGTATCGTTTGATGGTGACGGTCGCGATCATCCTGCTGGTCGCGGATCGCTACTTCGGCATCGGTCTGCTGGCGGGCGCGCTGACGTTTGTCGGCGCCTTCGTGATGCCGCTGGTCGGCGCGGTGCGATATCTGGTGCGCGAGCCGCGGCTCGAACGCGTGCGACGTCGCGCCTGGCTGGTGTCGGGCGGCGCGTTGGCCGCGGTGTTGCTTTTCCTCGGTTTGGTGCCGCTGCCGCACCATTTCCGCGCGCCGGGCGTGGTGCGCGCCGCCGGGTCGCGGGAGATCTACTCGCAGGTGGCGGGCTGGGCGGTCGAGCTGCCGGCCGTCAGCGGACGCGACGTCGCGCCGGGCGAGCTGCTGATGCGTCAGGAAAATCCCGAGCTGGATCTGGCGCTCGCGGCGGCGGAAGCGGATCTCGAACAGGCGCGCGCTCGCGAGCGGCAGATGCTCTCGGAGCTCGCGGCAGGCATCGCGCCCATGCGCTTGCGCCGTCAGGCGGCCGAGCTGAAGCTGGAACGACTGACCGCGGAGAAGGACAGCTTGGAAGTCCGCGCGCCGGTCGGCGGCACATGGACCGCCCCGCGCTCCGACGAGTGGCGGCACGCGTTGCTACCGCGAGGTGTACGCGTGGGCGAAATCGTGGGTCACGGCCCCGACTGGGAATTTTTCGCCGTCGTCTCGCAGGAGGACGCCAGCCAGCTATTCGGGGCGGCAAAGGATGGTGCTGAGGTACGTTTCCAAGGCACGGCGGGCGAGCCGCTGCCGGTCTCCTCGTGGCGGGTGATCCCTGGCCGGCAGGACACGTTGCCCAGCCTCGCCCTTGGCTGGGCGGCGCGTGGTCCGGTGAAGATCAAGCAGGACGACTCCCATGGGCTGCGCACCGATGAACCGTTCTTCCTGGTGGTCGGTCGTGTTCCCGGGCGTGTGCTGCCGGAGGACGGTGACGCCAAGCTATTGTGGCAGGGACGCACGGGCCAGATGCGCTTCGCGTTGCCGTGGTCTCCGTTGCTGGTGCGCTGGACGCGATCGTTCCGCCAGCTGCTGCAGGATCGATATCAGATCTGACGCGCATGCCGATCCCGATGGTCGATATTCGGCGGACGGAGGTGCTTCGTCCGGACAAGCTCCCGGCAGGGTTGGATGCGCTGGCGCATCATGCCCAAGGCCGCTGGCGTTCGCGCCGGCGTTTCCAACGCGAGTGCTGGGCGCTTGCGGGCCGGATCGAAGTTACCGCCGAGGCGCTGCGGGAGGTGTCCGACGCTGACTTGCACCAGCAGGTTGCCACGCAACGGACGGCGGTGAGGCGCAGCGGCGCGCGCAACTCCGAGGCGGCCGAGGAATCCCTTGCGCTCGTGGCCGAGCTGGCGGCGCGCACCTTGGGGCTGCGGCCCTATCGTGTCCAATTGATGGCGGCGCTCGGGCTGGTGCGGGGTCGCTTGGTCGAGATGGCGACGGGCGAGGGCAAAACCCTTTCGATCGCCCTCGCGGCGGCGGTCTCGGGCTGGGCAGGCCGGCCGGTTCACGTGATCACCGCCAACGATTACCTCGCCAGTCGCGACGCCGACGGGTTGCGGCGCTTTTTTGCGGCGTGCCGTTTGAGTGTCGCCGCCGTGACGGGAGCACTTGAAGCGCCGGAGCGCCGCGAGGCCTACCGCGCCGACATCGTTTACACGACCAGCAAGGAACTCGTGGCCGATTTCCTGCGCGACCGGCTCGTGCTGGGCCTCATGGCCGACGCGGGACGGCGGACCGTGCAGCGCCTGCTGCGCGGTGGCGCGACTGACGAGCGCGTCGTGCTACGCGGTTTGCATACGGCGATCGTCGACGAGGCCGACAATCAGTTGATCGACGAGGCCGTGACGCCCCTGATCATCAGTCGCCCGCAGGAAAGCTCATCTCTCCTCACGGTTTGCCGGCGGGCGGATCGGGTGGCGGCCAGCTTGCTGGTTGGTGAAGACTACGAAATCGATTACCGCTTCAAGGAAGTGCAGTTGCTGGACGCCGGCCGCGCGCGCATCGCGCAGGCGTGTGCCGAGGAAACTGCGGGTTGTTTCAACCAGCCGGTTTGGATGAACATCCTCGTCGTCCAGGCGCTGCAGGCGCGGCACTTTTTCCTCCGCGACAAACAGTACGTGATCGTCGACGGCAAAATCGTAATCGTCGACGAATCGACCGGTCGCCTCATGCCCGGCCGCGCTTGGCGACTTGGTCTGCACCAAGCCGTCGAGGCCAAGGAAGGCGTGGAGCTCACGCCGCCCAACGAGTCGCTCGCCCGGCTGAGTTTCCAACGCTTTTTCCGCCTGTTCCGGCGGCTCTCCGGCATCACCGGTACCGCCGCCGAAGCCTCAGGCGAGTTTTGGCGCATTTACGGCCTGCCGTATCTGGCGATCCCAACTCACCGACCTAACCAGCGCGTCGACCTGCCCACGCGCTACTTCGCAACCAGCACGCAAAAATGGGCCGCAGTGGTCGACGAGATTGTGCGACTGCACGCAGAAGAGCGCCCGGTTTTGATCGGCACGCGCAGCGTCGCCGCCAGCGAGCATCTGGGGCGGCTGCTCGAGGCGCGAGGGTTATCCTACAATCTGCTCAACGCCGTTCGCCACCGCGAGGAAGCCGCGATCATCTACCGCGCCGGCGAGAGCCGGGCGGTGACGGTGGCGACCAACATGGCGGGCAGAGGCACCGACATCCGGCTCGGGCCGGGCGTGGCGGAGCGGGGCGGACTCCATGTGATCCTCACCGAGTTTCACGAATCGACGCGCATCGACCGGCAGCTACAGGGGCGCGCCGGCCGCCAGGGCGATCCCGGTTCGACACGCACGTTTGCTTCCCTTGAGGACGACTTGCCGGAGCGCTTCCTGCCGCGCATTGCCCGCCGAACGCTGGCCCAGGCATTTGCCCGAGGTGGGCTGGTGGCGGAGCGCCTCGCCGCGTGGGCCCTGCAAAGAACGCAGCGCGCGACAGAGCGCCACGCCTACCGGCAGCGCCGCCTCGTGATGGAACAGGATCAACAGCTGGCCGAGGCGCTCATTCCGGGCCAGAGCATCGATCAAGTTTAGCTGCGATGGGTGCCTGCTGTTTCTATGCGACGCATCGCCGCTCCAAATTTTTGGCGAAGTCATACGCCTTTTCAGGCCTAGCGACTCCCGCCGAATTTCCTGATCGCCTCCTACGTAATTTTCCACCTTATTGAGGAAATTAGTTGCTTCGCGCAGCTCCCTTCATCTCCTTCGCGCCTCGCATCGCGTGAGTAGCCTCCAGCACAACTCCCGGCTCAGTGCGTCGTCCTTCGCTGTTGAAGCGTTGGAGTCGCGTCTGCTGCTCTCGGCCGTCCCCCTGCCGGTGGACGAGCCGGTGTTGAAGTCTGGTATCCAACCAACGGCGACGGATCTGGTGGTCATCGCGACGCCGGGCGAAATCCAAACGGCGGGAGCGGGTATCGACAACAGCGCCGGCGGGACCGCGGACGGACTCTTCGACGAACTGGAGCTAGTGTCGTTATCGCACGTCGAAGACGTGACGTTTGACGGCTCGGCGACCGAAGTCGTCGTCGCTCCATCCATCGAAGTCCACTCCGATGCCACGCTCGCGCGTGCGTCAGTCGCAATTACCGGCGGTTACGATGGCGCGGAAGACCGTCTCACGGTGGCCGGCCAAGCGTCGGATCACGGCACGGCCGGCGCCTTGCAGTGGGCTTTTGATGCGGCGACCGGCACGCTCACCTTCAGCGGTTTGGCGTCTGCCGCGGTCTATCAGCAAGCACTGCGCAGCGTCGTTTATCGCAACGCTGCCATGCTCACAACCGAGGCTCCGCGGGAAGGCGCCCGCGAGATTTCGATCGCGGCCCACGCCGAAAACGCCGGAGCCGATGTCCCTCAGATTTCCTCTCAACTCGTTGTCTCTCTCGTCGCCGGGCAGGGTCCTCCGGTGGGATCGTTCACTGTGACTCCCGGCGCAACTCTCGCGGGTTCGGGCAGTTACTCCGCTGCAGTCGTTAACAACGGAACCATCAGCCCCGGCCACTCACCTGGGTTTCAGGATTACCCTACCTACACGCAAACGTCGGATGGCGTGTTGGAAATCGAGCTTGGCGGCACCTCCGCCGGCACCGGTTACGATCAAGTCCGCGTCACGGACCAGGCCAATCTGGACGGCACGCTGGAGATCAAGCTGATCGACGGCTTCATGCCCGAGGTCGGTCAGACGTTCGACATCATCACCTACGATTCGTCCACCGGCCGCTTCAAGACCGTCACCGGTCTCACCGGCTTTGGCGATGGCTCGGTTTATCTCGAGCTCGTTCAGACCGCCACCGGGATCAAACTGATCGCTCGCGCGGCCTCCACCACCTCCACAGGCGTCAGCGACTTCATCGCCGACAAGCTGCAGGAATTCGCGAACGGCGCGATCGGCGGCACGCACACCTTCGGCGGCCTGAGCCTCGCACTCGACGGCCTCTTCGCTTTCACGGACCTGTGGGTTACTTTCAATAACATCGCGTGGCAGGGCGGCACGAACTTCACCGGCAACGTTACCTTCTCGGCAGCTTCGGTCACCCTGTTCCCTGGCCAGACCGTGACCGCGTCGCTGACTGACGGCGCCGATGCGGACAACGTCGGCGTCGCGGCCACCTACAATCTCGCGACGAAGACCTACAGCTTCACGCTCGACCACTTTGAGCTCGCGATTGGCGCCTTCGGTTTCACGGCCGACGCCGGCTCCTCTTCTTATATAGAAGCGACTCCCGCTTCGTTCACGCTGGCCATCGCGGACGCGACGCTCAGCTTCCCCGGCGCCTACGCGGCCGGCAGCTTCTCGTTTGCAAAAGCGAATGATGTGCTGTCCGTCGCTGCGTCCGGCGTAACGCTGCTGCTGGGCTCCGGTTTGGGCACCGCCGCGCAAACTGGTGTCACCTTGACCGGCGGTGATCTCGCGCTGCAACTCGATCTCGCGACCGGTGCCTATGCGGCGCTGGCTCGCGGCACCGGCGGTCTGACCGGCGTGGCCGACGTGACGATCACCGGCGCGGTTGAGTTCGCCGCCAACACCTACACCGGCGCGCAGACGCTGGCGCTGGCCGGCGAGTCGACCGAGATCGCCGCCGACTCTCTCTATATTAGTACAGAGAACCTGACCGTGAACCTGGCCGGCTTCGCGGTCGTGACTGGCGCGTTCGTGTTTTACCGCGAAACCAACGTCGTGCTCGCGGCCGGTGTCGATCTCACGGTCTTCATGGGTTCCGGTTTCGGCACGGCTTCCGAGACCGGTGTGCGCGTAACGGAAGGCGTGTTCGCTCTGCTACTCGATGTCGCCACTGGTGACCTCGCGCTCGGCGTGCGGGGACAGGGTGGCTTGGTAAACGTGACGGACGTCACGCTGACCGGCGAACTCACGGTCATCTTCAACCGTTTCGACCACGACGTCTCGCTCGACCTCCCCGTCGGCGGCGGCTCGGTCGAGCTCATTGCCCCGGCAGGTGTCACCTATATCACCGGCAATGCGACGCTGGACGTGCTCGGCTTCGTCCAAGCATCGGGCAGCTTCACGATCTACGACGACGCCAACACGCTGATCATCGGCGCGACCAATGTCTCCGCCTTCGTCGGCGCGAACGGCGCCGGTGTCCAGGTGACCGACGGTCTCCTCGGCTTGGTTTCCGAGTACGCCACGGGC
>DASWVO010000133.1:0-5979 GCA_036406235.1 Opitutaceae bacterium | reverse complement strand
CGAAGCTTGCCCGACCGCGGGCAAAGCCTGCCCGACCCCGGGCAGAGCTTGCCTGAGCGCGGGCAAAGCCTGGCGGAGCACGGGCAGAGAGCGCCCGCGCCTTTGCGTTGCGGGCCCGGAACCTCACAACACACTCAAATCGCGCTAGTTATCCGGGTTCCTCATCGCAGCCAACGTGAGGCGGCCGTGGACGTCCGCTCCCAGCCTTTAGGAACCAGCGGCTCGCAGGCGGAACGGACGTCCCCGTCCATTCCGCGGCATTCGCCGTTTCTTCCCGTCGATTCCCAAACCCCGTCGGGCGACCGCACGTCGCGTGCTCAGCCGCTTTGGAAAACGGATTTCAGATACGCCGCGTTGGCGCCGAAGTTCCGTTTCACGTTGCGCGGGTCTCGCGCGTCGCGCGAGCGCTCGATCACCAGCCAGCCGCTCCACCCCATCGTATCGAGCGTTTCCTTCACCTTCCGTAGGTCGAGCCGCGGGTTGTCCTGCAGCCACACGCCGTCCTCATCCGTGCAGTGGATCTGGCAGATGCGTTCCCGGCCGAGCGTGTGCAACTCCGCATGCAGGTCGCGGCCCGCCTGAAGCGCGTTGGCGAAATTGAAGTAGCTGCGGATCGCCGGCGAGCCGACTTCGTCAAGCAGCGCCGCCTCGCCGGCGGCGTCGAGCGCCGTCTCGAGCCCGATCACGACGCCCGCCTTCTCGGCCCGGGGCGCGATCGCCTTCAGCCGCGCCAGGATCGCCGGTCGCAGCTCCGGCCGCTTCACAAGATCGCCTTGCACGCCCAGCGGCAGGAACGCGTTCTTCACGTTCATCGTCACCATCGTGTCGATACAATCCTGCACCATGCGCTCGACACCCGCGCGTTCCGCGAACGACTGGGCATAAAAGCCCGACATCGCGATCGACGAAATGCCGAGATCCAGTTCGCGCGCCTTGGCGAGGAACTGCTCGCGCACCGCCGGGTCGCCGAGCTTGCTGTCGAAGGTCTCACGCTGCCCCAAGCCGCCCATGTCGACCTCCACGCCGTCGGCGCCGATGTCTTTCGTCAGTTGAAAGGCACCGAGCTTCTGGCGCTTGAGGATCATCCAGTCGCACACGGCGATCCGATAACGCTGGGGCACCGGTGCCGCCATCGCGGAACGACTCGAGAGGAGCCACCCGGCGGCCAGCGTGGCGGACGCACCAAGGAAGTGCCGGCGGTTCATGCGTCCGGTCCGTGAGGTTTCGATCGTCAGGCGTTCGGGGTCGTTATTCATGATGGGTGTCATCGGATCAATACGCCGATCGTCCGCGTCATGGCATCGCCCTGCGCGTCGGTCACCGTGAACGTGAAGCCGGCGAGTCCCGCGAAGCCGGGCGCCGGATTGAAGCGGGCGGTCTCGCCGTCGGGCAGCACTTCCACCGATCCGTTTGCTGCCTCGGCCACCGTGAAGACCGGCCGGTCGGTGAAGCCGCGCGCGTAGCGACTCAGGTCGACCTCGACGTCGGCGCCTCGCTGGCTCACAACGTGCGGGCGGGCCATCCAGTTGAGATAGTCTTCGAGCCGGGTAAAGCCGTCACCGTCGGGATCGGCATTGCTTTCGGTGTAGTTACCGAGCGGTGACAGCGGATCTGTGCCGTGCAGGTTCTCCCACCAGTCCGGCATGCCGTCGTGGTCGCGGTCCCATTCTTCCGCGCGGCGCTCCGCGGGATACTCCTCCCAGCCGCCGACGTCGTCCTGGGAGTCGGGCAACCCCGGCAGCCCGCTTTTGCTGCCGCGGTAGGTGACCGTCCCCGCCAGCGTCTCGCGGATCACGCGCGCGTCGTGCGCGTCGAGCACCGGCTGGTTGTTGCCGACGTCGGATAGCACGACCTTGTAGGCCGCGCGGGCGGACTGCGTCGCCACATGCGAGGGAAAAAACGGCGCGCCGACGATGAAGTTTTTATACGGCTCCGGCTGGGTGACCCCGCCGAGCGCGTCGTCCGCCTCGACGTGTCCCTCCATGATGTTGCCCTCGACGTAGTAGTCCTGCGGCCCGAACGCCGCGACAAGTTTTCGCTCGGGATCGAGCAGGTGAAACACTTTCGAGGCCGGGCCCGGTTTGTAATAGTTGGCAACGTAGTTGACCTTGGCGGCACCGCCGTCGGTCGTGCGGTTCTGCCAGTTGTAGACGACGTTGTTGCGGATATCGAGCCAGCCGGTGTGCCGGGTCGCTTGATCAAGAGCGCCGGCCAGGCTCCAGTTGCGGCCCGAATTGTGGGCGAGGAGATTGTGGTGAAAGCTGCCGATCTTTCCGCCGATGCTCGCGGCGAAGCCGTGCTGTTTGCCGGCTTCGTACTTTTTGTGGCCGGCGATGTTGAGCGCTTCGGAGATCAGCGTGCGCTGCAGCGTGATGTTGCGCGCGCCCCGCGAGCTGAAGGCTTCGTCGATCGTCCAGCTGATCGAACAGTGGTCGATGATGCTGTGGTCGCTGGAGGCCATGCCCATGCCGTCGAGCGTGACGCCCGCGATGTTGCCCGGCCGCACCCGGAGGTGGCGCACGATCACGTCGTGCGTTCCGCTCATGCCGACGGTATATTTGCGGATCGCGATCCCCTTCCCCGGCGCGGTCTGGCCGGCGATCGTGAGATAGGGATTCTTGATGACGAGCTTGCTCTCGAGTGTGATGAGCCCGGAGACGGCAAACACGACCGTCCGCGGCCCTTCGGCTTCGACCGCGGCGCGCAGGCTGCCCGGACCGCTGTCGTTGAGATTCGTCACTTCGATCACCCGTCCGCCGCGGCCGCCCCGCGCAAAACGCCCGTAGCCCTCCGCTTCGGGGAACGCCAGGCGGCGCGCACGAAAGCGCCACGTCTCGCCCTTCGTCACCCGGCCCGTCGCATCCAACTCGTCGATACGCCAGTAGTAGTCACCGCGCACGCCGACACCCGCTGCCCGGTAGCCCGGTGCGGTTTGCTGTCCGCGATACTCGGGCGCATCCGGCGTGGCGGCCGCGACCGCAGCCTCGTCCAGGCCGAAATAGACGCGGTGCGCCACAGCCATGGGCGCCGGCATCCAATCCAGCCCGAGCGCGCCGCCCTCCGCGTCGGCATGCTCGTCCCCGTGCGCGGGCAGCGGCTTGCGCGCGCGAAGCGCCGGGTCGCTGCCGTCGAGTTCGAAGCCGCACAGGATCAGACCGGCGCCCGTGCCACGAAACGACACGACGACGTCGCGGGCCTCCCGCGCTTCGAACTCGAGATAAGCCGTTCGCGCGTCGTCGTCGTGCGCCACGCCGAAGGTCGGCACCAGCCCGGCGACCTTGCGCTCGCCGTCGACGGAAATATCGATCGGTTCCAGCGCGGGGGCGCTTCCCTGCCCGGAGACGTTGTGAAACGTAGCGAGGGTGTGCCGCCCCGGGGCGAGTCCGCGCAATCGCAGTTCGAACTGACCGCCGGCGTCGGCTCCATCAACGGTGATGCCGTCGGCCACCAGGCGCGCGCCGTCCACCGCCCCGCCTTTCCACCACGTTGCCCTCAAACCCTTCCCGGCGGGACCGGTTTTCGTCACAGTGACGGTGATGCCATCAAAGGTACGGCGGTCGGAATTTCCGTCGGCAAGCTGCCAGACTTCGTGAAACGGCGAGACGGAGTCCGACCGCCCCGGGATGCTGAAGTCGACCTTGAGCGGCGCCGCGGCGAGCGAGGCGGCAAACGCGACGCCAGGGATTGCCAGCCTGCTGAAATAGTTTCTTGCAGTGATCATCGTTCGTGAAGCAGCGGGCTGGATACTCAGCCGCGCAGAATGAATGCGGCACAAGTTGGGCCTGTCTGTGACTGGCCCGGTCCGGTCACCGACCGGACCTGCTCCAAGCTGGCGGCATGCCCGTAGGCCGATATCGAGAGCGGCAATCGCAGATGCGCTTTTTGTGCCTTTTTGCGTCCAAAAACCTCAGAGAATATTCATCCCCGCCCAGAGATCGACGAAGGTCCTCGGCGTGTCGATCGTGGCCTTCGTCCCCCGCGGGTCGAGTTGGTAGAGAAACGCCTCGATATTGGTATAGCCATCGCCGTTGAGATCGCCGGCGGCGTCGCTCGCGTCGTTGGGGTTCAGCCCATGCTTCTTTTCCCACGCGTCGGGCATGCCGTCGCTGTCGCTGTCCTTGTAGGGCTTTCCTCGATACTCCGGGTAACCGCCGACCTGGCTCGGATTCGTGATGATCCCCTGGTCGACTTCATGCATGATCTCGCCGATCAGCTTGTCGGAGAAGCGAATGCCGGCGAGCGCTTCGGCGTCCTTGGGTCCCGCCTTTGCCGTCACCTTGCCGGTGCGGACCATCTCCATCACGCGCTCATCGACCGCATCGCGTTTCGGGAGCGTCGCGCCGGCGTTGGCCAGCACCGTCTTGTAGGCCTCTCTGGCGGGCTGGATTTCGATGTAGGCGTGCGGATACGGCTTGTCGGCGCGAATCTTCGCAAGCGCGGAGTCGATCGAGGTGGATTTCACCTCGGGCTGGACGCCGCCGTCCCAATTGTTGGCGGTGACGCGCTCGTTGCCCTCGACGACGTTGCCGGCGACATGCGCCTTTCCGAAGTTGTCGACCACCGTCTTGCTGCGCTCAGATTCGGGTTTGAGAAGCCGATGACCGATTGGCTCGTCGCGCGGCGTGACCGGACCGGGTTTGAAGTAGTTGTTGAGGATCGTGAAATAGCTGCGGTGGTCGCCGCCATCGATCGTGCGGTGCTTCCAGTTGAACAGCACGTTGTTCACGAAGGTGAAGTCGTAGATCATGCCGACGCTCGGGTTGCGACCCGTGTTGCTTGCCCAGAGATTGTGGTGAAACGTGGCGTTGTAACCGCCGATCGTGCTGCCGAAGGCGTGGTGAAAGGTGTTGAGCGCCTCGCTGAAGATGGAGTTCTGGATCGTGATGTTGACGGTCGGGAGCTTGAGCTCCTTTCCCCCCTCCGGCGGCTGGTACATGTGGCGGTACATCGACATGTTTTCGTCGAGTCCCCAACTCGCGGATACATGATCGATCATCACGTTGCCGATGGGATTGCCGCCGATCGAGTCGTTGCGGTCGCCCACCCACGTGGCGCCGCGGCGGAAGCGCATGTGCCGGATCACGATGTCGTGCGTCTCAAGCTCGACGGTGTCGCCGGCGATGCACACGCCATCGCCCGGCGCAGTGCTGCCATCGATCGTGATGTAGGGCGCGCGGACGCGGATGCGCTCCTGGAGCTGGATGATGCCGACGACATTGAACACAACGATGCGGGGACCGGCTGCCTCGAGGGCCTCGCGGAAGGTGCCGGGGCCGCGGTCCTCAAGGCTGGTCACCACGTAGACCTTTCCACCGCGACCACCGAAGCTGTACATGCCGCCGCCTTGCGCGCCGGGAAACGCCGGAATCGAAGCCTGCGGCAGATCGGTGGGCTTCGCCGCCCACGGGATGTAGGGTTTGCCCTTCGCCTCCCACTCCTTGACGATCGGCAGCGCCGCGGCCCAGGCCTCGTCCGAGCGGGCGTCGGAGGCGGCCTTGCGCGCGTCGGACTCCGCTTTCACCGCGGACGAGATGTAGGGATACTGTGCGTGGACGGTGGATACACTCAACGTCAGAGCCAGCGCGAGCATCGCGCCCGGAGCGAAGTTGCGTTTCATGGAAGAAATGGCGAAGCGTGACATGTCAGGGTCGTGATTGTTGATTGGAGGGTGGTGATCGTAACGAACGGATGGTTATGCGATCGTTACGCGGCGCCGCACACAGGCACCGCGATTCAAGGCTGCGCCTTCGCGTCCGCGGCCTGCTTTCGCCGGGCCGCCAGCTCGCGCTCGGCCTGCTTCATGTCGTAGCCGGCGGCGGCGAGATAGTTGTTAATCCGGCCCTTGTATTTACCGAACCACTTGTGCTTCTCGTCGGAAGAGCCGCCGTCCATCGCGTATTCACGTGCCTCGGCCAGCCAGGCCTTGATCTGCGCGCGCTGGGGATCGGTCAGGTCGGGCAACATGTCACAATAAACCCG
>DASWVO010000132.1:0-9636 GCA_036406235.1 Opitutaceae bacterium | reverse complement strand
TGAAGCGACAACTAGTAAACGCATAGTTTTAATATTTCTTCTGCCGAACGTTCAAGATGAGCCATGCGCGCCGCTGGCGCGATCTCCTGCGTCAGCAGGAGGCGTGACAGCGGTGCGCATTGGCTCTGGCGGCTGGTTCGGCTCTTCTTTTCTGAAATATCGGACCATCGCTAAAAAGTATGCGGTCATCGCAAGTAGCCCGGCGGAATACCAGAGCAATAGTCGCTCGTCGTTCTGAATGTCGGAATATCTCTCGTGCGACCAACGCACACCGGCTGACACTTTCTTCATCTGGTCTTCCGTAAAACTACTCGGCTCGTTTCGCACGAGATACTCGTAGACCGCTTCCGCGCCACTCATGTCTTGAACGCGAACGTGGAATGCGAGGGCGCCGATCAAAGCGAGGCAGATGACCGCCATCAGATAACTCGCAAAAACCAGATATCGAGGACGCATGTTATCTTTGCCGAACGTCACAGATGAGCCACGCGGCTCTCGGGTTTAATCCGCAGACCGGCGCTTGCCCGCGTTGGCTCTGGCGGCTGGTTGGGCTTTTTCTTCATTTTATCGCCGTAAGCTTCAGCGCCTCGTCCAATCGCACTTTCTTGAGTCCGTTCTTCCGAACAACGAACGCCGGCCACTTGTCGCCAGGTAACGGGATTCGAAGCTCGTCCGACGCAGTAGAAAACGAGTATTCACCTACCTTTACGGACAACCTGACAATCTGCGCGTCTGGCCTGCCTGCCCACAGCAACCGACCGTCTTCCAGCTTACCGTCGATGCGTCGTCCATCTTCATACTCCGTCACGATCTCGATTTGAAGACCTGAGGCGTTCACAATTGCGGGACCAATCGGACGGCTGCATCCCGCGAGAAACAACGTCGTGAAGAACAGCAGGCAGATCAGCTTTTTCATCTTCTTCGCCCAACAGTGTTATTCGCCCCAACTGAGTGGGGCTTTATGAGGTGATTGAGATGACGGGTCGAGCATAGGGGGCAGGATGGTCGTCTTTATCGGAGAGGTAGTTACAAAATGATCGCTGGTCCAGTTGGGCTTTTGGCGGGAATTACATTCTCCGTGCAAAGCCCAACTGACGGCAGGCAGTCGGACGAGGCATTACAAAAAAAATATACGGCGCCGGTCTCGTTCCGGAATTGGGCGGAGGTGTTGGCGGTGGCCGCCTTAAGCGACGCCATGCGTCGGGAGGTGCGGGACGGCGTGCTCATGTTTCTGCGGTGGTGCAGGCAATCAAGGTCACCGGCCTCCATCGCTTCGGCACAAGCGTTTATCGCGGAGACGGAGCGGCAAGGCCGGTGCGCACCGAGGCAGGCGTTGCGCTGGTTTTTCCGAGCTGCGAAGGGGGCTTCGCCGGAGCCCCGCATCGTGGCCGTTGCGAGTCCGTCCCGACGGGAACCGAAACCTGCCGCGCAGGATTTGGGTCGCGCCGGATGGGAGGAATCCCTGGTCGCGGCCCTGCGCCGGAAGGGACTGTTGTGGCGTACGGAGCAGACATACCGGGCATGGGCGGCGCGTTTCGCCGCGTTCATCGCGCCCGCGTCTCCTTGGCGCGCGAGCGAGCGGGAGGTCGGACATTTTTTGAGCGAACTGGCCGTCAAGCAACGGGCCAGTCCGTCGACCCAGAAGCAGGCGCTCAACGCGCTCGTGTTTCTCATGCAGGAGGGCCTGGGCAGGCAATTGGCCTCGCTCGATTTCCAGCGCGCGTATCCAAAGCGCCGCATGCCGGTCGTATTAAGTCGCGAGGAATGCAGCCGGCTGTTTGTCGCCATGGAGGGTACGAGTCGTTTGATGGCGGAGCTGGCCTACGGGGCCGGGCTGCGGCTCATGGAGCTGCTGCGACTCCGGGTGCAGGATGTGGATCTCGCGCGAAGCCGGCTCATGATCCGCGGCGGCAAGGGCGACAAGGATCGGGTGACGTTGCTTCCGGTGCGACTGAGCGCACCGCTGCAGGCTCATATCGAGCGACTGCGGGGGTTGCACGTTCAGGATCGCGCCGCCGATTTGCCGGGGGTGTGGTTGCCCGAGGGTTTGGCGGCAAAATACCAGCGGGCGGGCGAACAGTGGCAGTGGCTGTGGCTGTTTCCCTCGCGGGAAACGAGCGTCGATCCGGTGAGCAAGATGCGGCGGCGCCACCACGTCACTGATACGGCGTTTCAAGCGGCGGTGAAGCGGGCCGCGCAGACGGCTCGGATCGACAAGCGCGTGACCCCGCATGTGCTCCGGCATAGTTTCGCGACACACCTGCTCGAGAGCGGAACGGACATCCGCACGGTGCAGGATTTGCTCGGGCACGAGAGCGTGGAGACCACACAGATCTATACGCACGTGATGCAGAAGCCGGGCCTCGGGGTGCGCTCGCCGCTGGATGGATAGCGGCGGCGCCGCGCCGTAACGGTAGACAGTGGACGGTGGACCGGGGACCGCAGACGGAAGTCAGAAGTCCGAGGGTCAGCCTCCTTACGTCGGCTGCTACGGGTCGGAAGCAGAAAGCGGGGATGGCTTCGCCCGGTTGCTTCCATAGCAGGGTTGCAACCTCGCTGGAAAAGGTGCGCCGACCATCGGGGTTTGATAAACGCGATGCGGGGGCGGGGATCAAGCGCAGGCGAGGCCAGGCAGGCGGAAAGTTGAGACCTGCTTGTCCGACGAGTCGGCGGCGGACGGGGGACGGGGGACGGTAGACGGTAGACGGTAGACGGTGGACGGTGGACGGGGGACGGGACCGATGAGCGACAGACCAGGAGAAGGGCCACCAGAGGCTCAAAAGGCACATAATCTATTCCCGAGCTTTTGAGCCTCTTGCGGCCAGACAGGCTTCGTCGCAGCCCGCGCGCCTGTTGCGGGAGAGTCAACGGATGAACTTATATTCATTGCTGTCCACGTCCACGGAGGCGGTCGCTTCGCTCGGCTTGGAATTAAACCAATCTGGGGCCGGTAGTGATCTGGGTCCTTCTGCGTCCTCTGCGGTGCGCTGTTTTCAAGGGTGGCGCAACCGCGCCACGTCCACGTGAGGGCACCGCGCCCGTACGCTCCCTCGGGGACGAAATCGGGGCAGATCGTCCCGCCCCAACGCGGCGACGCGTCCCCAGGAGCCGAGCCCTTTCCTCAAACGCAGGAGGCGCGAAGCTGCGGGCTGGCGTCCTCGCCGAAACGTGGATCCATCGCTTCAAAAGCCCCATCAGCTGAACCGAAATGTGCATCGGTGCAATCGACTCTCAGATCTGTTCGCGCCAAGCCATCATCCGCTCGCCGAAATCGACGTCCGTGCAACCGAATCTCACAGCCGCGAAGCCGAAACGCGCGTGTACTCAGACCAAACGCACATCTCTGCAACCGAATCTCACACCCGCTCGGGCTAAACGATCATCTGTCCGGCAAAATGCGCGTGCCGTCATTCGAATCTCACATCTGCTGAGGCGAAACGATCATCCGCTCGGGCGAATTCACCATCCAGGCGTGCTTATCTCACATCCGCACGCGTGAAGTCAGCATCCGCTGGATCCAAACTGCCGTGTGTTGAACCGAAGCCATCGCCGCCGTGATCAGATCAGGTGGCAGGACGAGGAGGTATGTCGAATCGCCAGGACCAACCGCGGCGGGGGCGCCGCGGCCCCATGGGCAGCGCGCTGCGCGCTCACTTCGCGCTCACTCATTTGAGGACGCGACGCCCTCGTCGCGTTTTCGGCCATCATCGGATGTGCGCCGTACTGCCAAACTCGTCGGCTTATGCCTCGGCGCGAAAGGTGGCGGCTCCGTCGGCGTGGCTCGCTCGGCCGCGACGGGGGCGCCGCGGCTCCATGGGCAGCGTTCACACGAGCGCGTTTTCCTGGACGACACGGCTGTACCAACGCGCGCTGAGCTTAGGCGTGCGGCGCTGGGTGGTGAAATCGTTGTGTACAATCCCGAAACGTCGCGCATAGCCGTCCTCCCATTCGAAGTTGTCCATAAACGACCAGAGGAAATAGCCTTTCACGGGCGCGCCGTCCCTCATCGCCGCGCGCAGTTCGCGCAGGTAGTTGCGCACGCACTCGCGACGGTGCAGGTCGAGCACCTCGCCATTCGCCGCGCCGTCCTCGTCGTAGCCGGCGCCATGCTCGGTGATGTAGATCGGCAGCGGGCCATAGAGCTCGGTGAAAAAGCGCGGGCCCCAGTAGAGGGCCTGCGGCAGGAGGTAGAGCCAGCTGCAGTCGGAGCGCGGGTAGCTCGACGGATAATTGAGGCGCTCGGGCGCGCCCCGTTTGCCGGTGCGAACGAAACTGCCCGTGTAGATGTTGAGCCCGATGAAGTCGGTCCGCTGCCCGATGAGCGCGAAATCGCCGCGTGCGACCTGAGGGGCCGCCTTGCCCGCGGCCCGCAGGTAGCCCGGGGCGTAGCGGCGGCGAAAAATCGGATCGAGCACGCGGAGGTTGTCGTCCACGAAAGCACGCCGGGCGGCCTCGATGTTCTCGGGCTGCAGGTCGAGCGGCACGGGCACGGTGGGATTGTCGGTGAGCCCGACGCGTGCGCCGCGGCCGCCGTGCTCGCGCACCGCCCGTACACCGTGCCCGTGGCAGACGAGCGCGTGGTGGTAAGTCTGGTTGACGACCGCCTCGCTCTCCCGCGCGCCCGGCGCCTTCTGGCCGACACCGTAGCCGAGCTTCGTGAAACAGAAAATCTCGTTCAGCGTGATCCAGTTTTTCACCCGTCCGCCGTAGATGCGCACAATCGTGTCGGCGTATTGCGCGAACGCATCGACCACGCCCCGCACGCGCCAGCCGCCCTTGTCCTCGAGCGCCTGGGGCAGGTCCCAGTGAAACATCGTGACCCACGGCGTGATGCCCTGGCGCTCGAGCGAGTCGAGCAGGCGGTGGTAAAAGCCGAGTCCGGCCTGATTCACCGGGCCGCGCCCCTCGGGCATGATGCGCGGCCAGGCAAACGAGAGCCGGTAGTGCCGGATGCCGAGAGCGCGCAGGAGGGCGAAGTCCTCGTCGAAGCGGTGATAGTGGTCGCACGCGTGGTCGAGCGTGTCGCCGTTGCGCACCGCGCCGGGCACGCGGCAGAAGGTGTCCCAGATCGAGGCGGCCTTGCCGTCGGTGAAGGCGGCGCCCTCGATTTGTGGCGCGGCGGTGGCGACGCCCCAGACGAAGTTTTTGGGGAAGCGGATGGGTTGCATGAGCGTGGGGTGTGGCGAAGGAAACAGCCGCCCTCGCCCGCCCATGGCAACGGGGCGGCTTACTCTAACTTTTGCGTAGCGGTTCAAACCGAGGGGTAACCACGAAACACACGAAACGAAACGATCGGAACAGGAAGATCGCGCCAGAAAGGGAGCGTCACCTCGTGCATAATCCTCTCCGGCTCAATCTTCAGTCCCCGTGTTTTTCGTGTGTTTGGTGGCTGCCGCCTCAGTGGCCCGTCGCGGGCGCGGCGGCGGGTTCGTCGTCGGTCCGTCGCGGAAACGGCGCGCGCCAGGCGAACAGGATTGGCGGTATCGACGCCAGCAATACAAAGAGAAAGAAGTGCTGGTAGTTCTGCGCGGTTGCGGCGTACACGAAACCGCTGACGGAACCGGTGACCCATTTCGTCCCGGCCATCACGCCCGTCGCGAACGCGTAGTGCGACATGCGGTAGTCGCCGGGCGCGACCTGCTGCATCATGTAGAGCATGTGGCCGACGGAGCCGAACCCGAAGCCGAACTTCTCGAGCGTCACGAGCGCGCCGATGAGCGCGAGGTTCTCCGGCTGCCAGACGCTAAGCAGGTAATACGTGACGTGCGGCAGGTTGAGCGCGAAGGCGAGGAACAGGAACGAACGCCGCAGCGTGAAGCGCGCCGCGAAGAAACCGCCGAGCAGCGCCCCCAAGATGAACCCGATCGTGCCGAGGGTGCCGTAGAGGTTGCCGATCGCCTGGTTGTCGAGGCCGAGGCCGCCGACGTCGCGGCGATCGAGCAGAAACAGCGGCCCGAAGCGTTCGATGAACCCCTCGCCGAAACGATAGAAGAAGCACACCAGGAGCATGCCCCAGATTTTCTCCTTGCGGAAAAACGACCCCCACGTTTCCCGCAGCGAGGCCGCAGCGTCGCGAAACCCGCGCCCGTGCAGATGCGAAGGCTCGCCCACCGGCAGCACGCGCAGGTGCCACAGCGCGCACACCAGCATGCCCGCCGCGATGGTGCCCATCACGATGATCCACGATTTCACCCAGTCGAAACCGAAGCCGTCGTGAAGTTGCCCGGTCACGGCCACGAGCACGCCCGAGGTGAGCACGGCGCCGGCGTTCCAACACATGCCCTGTACGCCGGCGTATTTCGCCTGCTCGCGCGCGGGCAGCGTCGTCATATAGACGGCGTCGGCCGCGATGTCCTGCGTGGCCGAGGCGAAGCCGGTAATCCAGAAGAACGCGAGCGACATCCGGAAAAAGCCGTCCAGCGGCAGGCAGAACGCGACGAGACCGATGGTCGCCGCCATCAGAAATTGCATCGAGAGCACCCACCAGCGCTTCGTCTTGTAGGGCTCGAGAAACGGCGCCCACAACGGCTTGAGCACCCACGGCAGATACATCTGGCTCGTGTAGAGCGCGATGGTCTCGTTGGCGTAGCCGAGGTTTTTGTAGAGAATCGCGGATACGATCGAGACCGTCGCGTTGGGGATGCCCATCGCGAGGTAGAGCGAGGGCACCCAGGTCAGGGGATGCCGCGACACGGGGCGGGATTGCTTCATAAGAACGAAGGGAGGAGGAAGTGCCGGACGATGAGAGGGAAGCACGGACTTCGGGAATCCAGGCGAAGCTCTATCGTTAGCGCAAATCGCTTATTTCGCCGGTCGCCTGATCCGCTTGTAATTGCGTCACCACCTTGCGCCGCTGCCAGCCCCGCGCGTCTCACCCCACCCACCCCCTCTTGGCTGAACCGCTGAGTTTCACCCTGCCCGTCCGGCCTGCCCCGGGGCGAACCGCGCGCCCTCGCGAGGGTCGATGCCGTCCCTGCCCCCCGATCTCATGAACGCTTCGCTTGCCCCCTCCGGACCCGAACTCGCCGGCACCCGCCGGCCGACGTTGAAAGACATTTCCCGCGAGGCCGGCTATCACATCACGACGATCTCGCTCGCGCTGCGGGAGCACCCGAGCATCCCCGCCGAGACGCGCCGGCGCATCCAGGAAATCGCGCAGCGCCTCGGCTACGAGCGCAACCCGGTCTATCACGCACTGAGCCGCTTCCGCCAGCAGGGCAGTGTCCGCGCGCCCGCTCCGCGCATCGCCTACCTGGAAAACTTCGGCCTCGGCTCCGGCGTCGCGCGGCCACCGCATCTGCAAACCATCCTGGAGGGCGTGCGCCGCCAGGCCGAGGTGCTCGGGTACGAGCTCGAGCCGCTCGCCGTCGGCGAGGACGACCTCGACGCGCACGACCTCACCGCCCACCTCCGCAAGCATCACGTCACCGGGGTCATCCTGGGCGCCTTCATCCCCGGCTTCACCGAAGTCGCGCTCGATTGGGACGATTATGTCGTGGCCAAGATCCACTCCCGGCACACCGAACCGGACGCCACCGTTGTAGGGAACGATCAACTACGCGACGTGCGGCTCGGTTTCCGCCGGCTCGCCGCGCTCGGTTACGAACGCATCGGGCTCGCCGTCGGCCGCGCCGACGAGGACGCCTGCGGACACCGCCACACCGCCGGCTACCTGATGGAAGAGGCGTCGCTGCCGGCCGGCCGGCGCGTGCCGCCGCTGCTCTTTCCCTACGGCATCACCGAGGCGGGCCTCGGAGGCATGCTGGCCCGCTGGGTTCGCCGCCACCAGGTCGACGCGGTGCTGTGCAACTGGAGCAACGTGCGGGAGCTGCTCGAGCACGAGGGCCTGCACACGCCCGCCGACATCGCCTGCGCCACGCTCTGCCTTTGCGACCCGAGCCCGCCGGGACTCGCCGGCGTGCGCCCGCGCCTGGACCTCGTGGGCGAGCGCGCCGTGTCGATCGTCGTCGCCCAGCTCAAGATCAGCGAATGCGGGCAGCCCGCTTTTCCTTCGTCCATTTATGTCCAAAGTGTCTGGCAAGACGGCGCCTCCGCCCCACCCCGGCGCTGACACGGCGTCCCCCCCGAAGCGCTACTACACCCTCGCCGACATCGCGGCGAAGGCGCAGGTGCATGTCACCACGGTTTCGCTCGCACTGCGCGACCATCCGAGCATCCCACCGGCGACGCGGCAGCGCATCCGCTCCGTCGCGAAGGAGTTCGGCTACCGCCGCGATCCGCTGCTCGACGCGCTCAATTCCCACCGGGCGCGCACCACGCAACAGAACCGCTCGGTCAGCTCGGCTTTCGTCGTGCACGCCGGCACGACGCGGCTCTTCGGCGGCAACCATTACCAGCCGCTCGTCTTCGCCGGCGCCAAGGCCGCCGCCGAGGCCCGCGGCCACGCCCTGGACATCTTCGTGGTCGGCCAGGGCCACCTCGCCCCCGCACGGCTCAACACGATCCTCAACGCGCGCGGCGTCAGCGCCGTGCTGCTCTCCACTTTCGAAATCGACATCGAGCAGCTCGACCTCGACTGGGATCACTTTTGCGCGGTGAAGATCGAGTGCACGCACCTCACGCCGCACCTGGACGCTGTATCCAACGATCAACTTCAGGTCGCCCGCCTCGCCATGCGCCGTCTGCGCAAGCTCGGCTACCGGCGCATCGGGCTCGCCACCGCACGCGAAGACCAGACGCGCCTCGGTGAATCTTTCGGCATGGGCGTCCTGATCGAGCAGTCCTCGCTGCCCGAGGCCGAGCGCGTGCCACCGCTTCTCTTCAACCTCACGGAGGTGCCCCTGTTGCCGCAGCTCGTCCCCGTGTGGATGCGCGCCCACAAAGTCGACGTGATCATCTCCAACTGGAACGAGCTCTTCGAGACGTTCGCGACCGCGGGTATCCGCCTGCCCGACGACGTGGCGTTCGCATCGCTCGATGTGCCGCCGAGCCTGCCGCATATCGCGGGCGTCGTGCAGAATCATCAGCTCGTCGGCCAGCGCGCCATGGAGCAGCTCGCGATCATGACCGAGGCGCACCAGCGCGGCGTGCCCGAAGTGCAAACGATCACCTACATCCCGGGGTTCTGGCAGGACGGCGTGACGGCGCCGCAACGGGCGGGCCGGCACGCCACCTGGGGATGAAGCGCGCGTTGCGCGAAGATCCGAAACCCGAAGCTCAATATCCGAATGCTTCGGAGGCGGCTCATGGCATCTGCCTCGGCTTCGGGTTTCGAAAAAAGCCCCTCGGGATGTGACGTTCGGTAGCCGCCAACTAAAGCCGTTTCGCCAAGCTCACGGTCGCGTCCGCACCGCACTATAACGTTTGAGCCCCGGAACCTTTGAGTCTGCCCTCAGCGCGCATTGTTATCCCGACGAGCGCCTCCCCACCGCTCGTTTCACCGCGCCAGACGTGGTCTCCGTGCGCCGCGCCTGTGCCCCCACCTCACTACAAGCACCCAAGCCGCCATGAGCTATCCCTGCCATCGCCTTGTTCCCGCCCCGGGGCTCGCACTCCGCCGGGCTGTCGTCCTCCCCGCCGCGCTGCTGTTCACCGCCAGCCTCTCACTCGCCCAGACTTCCTCCGCCGACGACACCCCGGGCGACGTCGTCAACCTCAACCCGTTCACCGTATCTT
>DASWVO010000131.1:0-14939 GCA_036406235.1 Opitutaceae bacterium | reverse complement strand
GGCCGCTTGGGATGGCGGGCGATCTGCACACGCTGCCACGGTGTGAGACTCGAATAGATGTCGCGCTGCGTCGCTTCGATCTTGCGCTCGATGCCGGCGATCTCGGCGGCGAGATCGAGGTTGTTCTCAAGCGACTGCTGGCGCAGTTGATCGAGTTGCGCGCTGAGTTCGCGAAGCGGCTTCTCGAACTCGAGCGTGTAGGCGGGCTTGTCCATCCGGTTGAGGCTAGGGAGCCGGCTGGAATCCTGTCAACGGGCCGCTGGTCGGCGCAACTTAGCGGCAGCTGGCGAAGCGGGCCGTAGGTCGGGTCTTCCGTGGCCGACGTGAGGAAACTGCCGGAGGTAGGGCGAACCGTCGCGGTGAGCCGCGGCTCGGGCGGGACGCTCGCCCTACCTGAACGCAGATGGCGCTAGCTGAGGCCGCCTTGGTGCTCGCCGGGATTCTTCAGTTGGTCCTTCCAGCTCAAGATCTTCGCCTGCGCGCCAAATTTCTCCGCGGCCGCCTTGTCGCCCTTTTCCATCCAGATGCGCGAGAGGGTGGTGTTGATGAACAAGTCGTCGGGGCGCAGGGCGTGCGCCTGCTCGGCGGCGACGAGGGCCTCGTCAAAACGCCGCAGGGAAAACTGGACCTCGGCGAGGGCGTGCCAAGCTTCGAACGACTCCGGCGCTGCGGCCGTCGCGTGGCCGAGCTTGGCGAGCGCGGCGTCGGTTTCGCCCATGGTGTAGTCGAAGGTCGCGTCTTCGATCAGCGTTTGCAGGTCCGCAGGAGTCATTCGTCCGAGCGTAGCTTGAGCCGGATAAAAAGAAAGGACGGCCTTGCGGGCCGTCCAGAGTCGGGAGGATCAGGTCAAAGTTGAGAGCTACCTCGTGGGAGCAGCCTTACATCTTGTCGTTCGCCTCGATGTTGATCGTAACGGTCACCTCGTCACCCAAGGCGGTGCCGAGCATCGCGGGGCCGCTCACGTTGAACTCGGATTTCTTGATCGTGGTGGTCGCCTCCCAGCCGGAAAGCTTGGCGCCGCGTGCGCCCGGACCGAAACCGAGGAGCTTTGTCTTCAGGACGACCGGCTTGGTTACGCCCTTGATCGTGAGGTCGCCGGCGACGTCGAAGGTGTCTTCGCCCGTCTTTTTCCACGAGGTGCTTTTGAAGGTGATCGCGCCGTATTTCTCGGCCTCGAAGAAGTCGGGCGACCTGAGGTGATTATCGCGCTTCTCGTTGGCCGTGTTGATGCTCGGGGTCTCGATGGTCGCCTCGGTCGAGCTGTTCTCGAGGTTGTCGCGATCGACGGAGATCGTGCCGCTGAACTTGGTGAAGGTGCCCGGCACCTTGCTCACGAAATGGCGGATCGAAAAGCCGACGGACGAGTGCACCGGGTCGATCTTGTAAACTTCGACTTCGGCGCACAGGGCGGAGGTCAACGTCACGAGGAGCGCGGACGCGAGGAGCAGACGACGGACGGAGGAGAACTTCATGGGTGTGTGGTTGAGGGAATTGTTTCGATGTTGAATCAACTCACTGCTAGCGAGATGCGGAATCGCGATTTCGCAAGTGGGGGCGCGCGAAACTTGGGGCGGAGCAGGAGCCCGGACCGGGGCGCGGTCCTTCGGTGGGTCGGCATGGCTCGTCGCTCAGGCGTCGCGAAAGCCAACCGCCGGCTCAAAGCCCACGGCTAGGGCTCGGGTTGCCGCTATGCGGCGGAGCAAACGTTGAGGGCAGCCTCTACAGGATCAGCATGGCGTCGCCGTAACTGAAGAACCGATATTCGCAGGCGATGGCCTCGGCGTAGATTTCCTTGAGCCAGGCGATGCCGTCGGTCGAGCCGGGCGCCAGGAAGGCGCTCACGAGGCAGAGCAGGGTGGAGCGTGGCTGGTGAAAGTTGGTGATGAGGGCGTCGACGCCGCGAAAGGTGCGCGGAGGATAAATAAACAGCCCGGCTTCGCCAAAATGAGGCTGCTCCAACGCGGCCGGATGCGCGGTGAGAAAATCCTCGACCGAACGCACGGTCGTCGTGCCCACGGCGATACGCCGGCCGGGCGCGGCGAACAGGGCGCGCTGCGTCGCCACCGGGAGTTCGTAGATCTCGCGGTGGATCGCGTGCGCCTCGATGGTGTCGGCGGTGATCGGCTTGAAGGTGCCGAGTCCGACGTGCAACGTCACATCCGCGGTGGCGACCCCCTGCGCGGCGAGCTTGACGAAGAGCTCCGGCGTGAAATGCAGCCCCGCGGTCGGCGCGGCGACCGCGACCTGGCGGGAGCGATCGGCGTACACGGTTTGGTAGCGCTCCACGTCCCGCTCGCGCGTCGAGGCGTCGCCGGTGGCGCGCTCGATATCGGGCGGCAGCGGCACATCGCCGAGACGGTTGGCGACCGCGACGATCGATTCGTGCGCGGGCGTCGAGAACCGGACGAGGGCGCCGCCTTCGGCCTCCTTGGCGAGCACGTGGCCCGTGAAATCGCCGCCGTGGGCGAAGCTCGTGCCGACCGGCAGGCGCTTGCCCGGACGGAGCAGGCACCACCAGGTGTTCTCGCCCTCGGCGGGCGCGGGTCGCAGCAGGAAGCACTCGACGGCGCCGCCGGTGGGACGTTGCGCGTGTAACCGCGCCGGCAATACGGCGGCATTGTTGCGAAACAGTGTGTCGCCGGTGCGGAGAAACTGCGGCAGGTCGCCGAAAACCGCGTGGGTGAGCCGGCGGGTGGCGCGCTCCACGACGAGCAGGCGCGACCAGTCGCGGCGCGCTGCAGGCGTCTGTGCAATCAGACGCGCGGGCAGGTCGTAATCGAAGAGGTCGGTGGCAAGCGGCGGCACAAGGGGCAAAATCAATGCTTGCGCTTGCGGGCGCGGCGAGTTTCTTCCGCTCTTCTCTGCACAACGCCGATGTAGCTCAGTGGTAGAGCAACGCTTTCGTAAAGCGTGGGTCGTCGGTTCAATCCCGACCATCGGCTCCAGGTTTTCCCAGCCCCGTTACGCATTGCCGTGACGGGGCTTGGTGCTTTTTGGGCGGCGGCGCCGTATCGGCCAGGGCAAGACCTCCCCGCGAGCCGCGGCTCACCGAGGACGGTTCGCCCGACCTGCCGGTTCAGTTGTTCGCGATGTGGTCGTCCGGCAGATTCCCCTGGAGTTTTCGACGCAGCTTGAGCGAATCGATTTCGAGCCGCAGGTGTTGCCCAAAGATCACCAGCCGCTCGTGGACGTCGAGGGTCTCGAGCAGCCGCTGCTTCAGGGCCGGGCTGTCGCAAAGGCTGAACGCGGCGAGATCCACAAACGTCTCGGGATCCTCGACGGTCTTGAGAAAGCGGGTGAATTCCGCGGCGGCGCCGTCGAGCCGCTGCTTCAAGGCGAGCAGTCGGGCCACGCTGCTGCGCAGCCGCACGTTTTCCTCCGCCTCGGCGCCGGGCTCGCTGGCGAGGGCGCGAATTCGCGCAGACCGGTAGGGCTCCTCGCGCACGATCTCCTGAACCTCCACCCGGGCAAGACCTTGGAGCAGGAGATTGGACGTGCCGTTGTCGTTTTTCTGGCAGGCGCGGACGATGCCGACGGTGGCGATCCGATGCGGGGGCTCGAATTCGGCGGCGGACGCCTGTACGTTGAGCCCGGCGACGGCGAAAAGTCGATGGGTCGACAGTACGTCTTTCAACATCCGCCGGTAGCGTGGCTCGAAAATGTGCAGCGGCAGCAACGCCTGTGGAAAAAACGCCACGTCGGGCAGCGTCATCACGGCCAACACATGCGGAAGTACTATTTCCATCTCCATAGGACAAAGGAACGTTATGCGCCGGGGCGCGCCCTTCAACCATGGGGATCGGTTCGGTGCGGGCCGGGGGCGCCGACTGCGACAGAACGTTCCGGGTAGGCGAGCCGTGGCGGCCGGCCCCGTTCAGGCGCGGGCTTGGGCCGGCGCTTGGCGCAGGGTCCGGCCCTCGATCCAGCGGCCTTCGAAGAGCAGCTTCTTGGGCTCCGAAGGGACGCCGCGCTCGTTGTGGAAGAGCTGGCTGACGACCAGATCGACCGCGTTGGCGGCGACCATGGAATGGACGGGATCGATGCCACTGAGATGACCGTGGCCGCCGAGCAGATCGAGGACGGCGTATCCGATTTCCGATGACGCGGCACCGATGGCGGCGCGCAGGGGTTCCACAAACAGGGGCTTGGTGACGATGATCGCGTCGGGGCGCACCCGCTCGCACCACGGCTTCACCTCCTTCGGGTCGAGGATGGAGAACGGTTTCAGCAGCGTCTTCGCCTGCGAGCGAAGCGGGTGATGCACCAGGAACGCCGCCTCCCACGCGCGGTGCGCGCGCTCGTTGACCACGCGCTCCAGCAGGACGGCGGGGCGTCGGTAGCCGCGGAGCTCGAGTTCGTGCAGCACCCGCTGCATGCCCATGTAGTGATAATGGCCCGCGCGGTGCAGCTCGGGATTCCAGCGCGCGTTGCCGATGATGGCCATCGCGTGGGCCGGCCAGTCCATTTCCAACTGGACGCCGGTCTTTCGGTCGCACGCGGAGAAGACGATCCCGGTGATGCCGCGGGTGCGGAGGATTTCGCCGAGACGGCGCGACGTCATGCCCGGCTCGGCCAGCCAGAACTCCTCCATTTCGTAGCCGAGCTGCACCGCCCGGGCCCGGGCTCCCGCGATGATTTGTTGATTGAACGGAATGTTGGCCTCGGTCGGCGCGACCTCAATCCACACGAACGCGATCTTCTCGGCACTGCTCGGCTGTCGCGCCGACCGGATGTGCGCCATGAGCGCGGCGACGGACGGATGGGCCTTGTAACCGAGTTCTGCGGCGAGCTGCTGAATCCGCAGCGCCGTCTCCGGCGGAATCTTCGGATGATTGCGCAGCGCGTACGACACGGTTGAGACCGACACGCGGGCGGCCTGCGCGATTGTGGTGAGGGTACAGCGCTCCATCGGCGCCGAATTTGGTCAACGCTTTCACCAACACAAGTTTTGTCCCCGTGTGCGGGACGGAGTGCTGTGGGGCCGTCCCCTGTGGACGCCGCTAGCGGCGTTTTCCCTACCTCAACCCCCTGACACCATGCCTCCGTCCCCGAACCTCCGTTCGACGTGTGTTGCGTGCGCATTGCTCGGCGGCCTTAGCGGCGCCGCGCTCGTCGCCCAAACCGCCCCCCCGGCTCCCGCCGCCGACCCCGTGGATGAACCGATCGTTCTCTCCGCGTTCGAAGTGAACAGCACCAAGGACACTGCCTATCGGGTCCAGAACTCGGTGGCCACCACCGGTGTGGCGCAGCAGCTCGTCAGCACCCCGCTGCCCATCACGGTCATCACGAATGAATTCATGCGCGACGCCGGGCTCGAGGGCTTCACCGGCGCGCTCGCCTACGCCAGCAGCATCACCCTCGATCCCCACACCGGCAACGGCAACTACGCGCCGGGCTTCGGTCGCGGCAACTCCCAGCCCAACGGCACGCGTTTCCGCGGACAGCCCTACAACGGCACGTTCCGCAACGGCCTGCGCCTGCCCACCGGTTTCGACACCGAAAACGTCGACCGTATCGAGGTCGCGAAGGGCCCGATGGCGGTCTTCGTCGGCGGCGCCACGCTCGGCGGCGAGGTCAACGTCGTGACCAAGAAGCCCCAGTTCAACCGCAAGGAGGAGGTCACCGTTCGCATCGGTTCGCACGACTACTACCGCTTCTCGGTCGACGCGACCGGCCCGATCAACGACCAATTCGCCTACCGGGTGATCTTCGATTACAACGACAAGAACACGTGGCGCGACTGGTCGCACAGCCAGTCCGTGTTCATGAACCCGCAGGTTACCTGGAACATCACCGACAAGCTCACCACGCGTTTTGACGGCTACTATCGGAAAGGGTGGGGCAATCTGGTTTCGCAGAATGTCAGCTCCACGCAGAACTACCAGGACGACTACAACAATCCGAGCGCCGGGCTCCTCGCCCTCGGCACGCGCCGCACGACCGGCGCCGGTGCCGGCCAGCCGTATACGATTGATGAATACCGCCAGCGCATCGGCCAGGCTTTCGGCACGTGGCGGCAGGATGTGTTTGACGCCACCGGCCAGTGGGTGGGGCTCGGCGATGGCGAGGACCTGATCGAAGGCCCCGCGCCCACCGGTCGCCGTTACAACTGGTACGGCCCGAACGCCGAATTCGAGGAGCCGGTCTGGCTGTTCGAGAACGAGACGACGCTCGTCGCGACCGACTGGTTCCAGGCCCGCGCGATGGGCCGGTACATGGAGGCCAAGCAGCATCACGATTATTACAGCTTCGGCCAGCGCGTCTATGCCGCCGGCAACACCCCGCTGAGTTCCGGCAGCGCCACCCGCCAGAAGCAGACCAGCGAAGTCGCGAAGCTGGAGGGCGTCCTCAAGAAGGCGTTCTGGATCTTTGATGGTACGCTGCTCCTCGGCGGCGAATACAGCGGCGATGAGACCCGCGTCGAGGACGCGTTTTTCGACTACTCGGGGCTGTCGCCGGTCCCGGGTTCGCCCAACGTCGGCTTTTCCCCGGCGACGCTCACGGGGTCGCAAATCTACCAGTATTTCGATCCCCGCGTGCATGCTTTTCCGGATACACGGCTGGTCACGCGCTGGCCGAGCGAGGTGCGCGCCCCCGGCCAGCTGGCATATTCCTACAGCAAGTCCATCTTCCGCACCGGCTACTCGGCCGCCAGTCTCGGCATCTGGGACAACCGCATCACCTTCACCGGCGGCGTCCGCCGCGCGCGCGGCTACAGCGTCAACGCCTCACTCGATCCCGCGGAGGAGGTGGTCGTGGTCAACGGCGTGCCGCAAACCAGCGCGCAGAAGCCGGCCGCGACCGACTCGTGGATGTATGGCGCGAGCGTGCGCGTCATCAAGGGCCTGTATGCCTATGCCAGCTACAACCGCGGCGAGAGCACCCGCGGTGGCTCGCTGGTCAGCCGCGTCTCGTTCGGCAACGCCCCGCTCGACATCGTCTCGGCCGCCGAGCAGGCTGCCAACCCGGCGCCCAACGACATTGGCACCGGCAAGGAAGCGGGCCTAAAGTTCGAGTTCTTCGATCGCAAGCTCACGGGCTCCGTCGGCTGGTTCCAGCTCACCCGCGGCAACATCCTCGTCAGCGACATCGTGCGCAGCAGCGCCGATCCGCGCAACGTAGGCACCGAACTGGACACCAACCCCGACACCACCAACCCCGGCGTCCGTGGCTGGGTCCAGTGGCTGCGCCCGATCGATGGCAACATCTCCGAAGGCTTCGAGACCGACCTCGTGTGGACACCGACGCCCAACTATTCGCTCGTCCTGGGCGCCAGTCACCTCACGACGAACGAGATCACCGTCAATCGTCCGCCGACGAGCGATCCGGTCCAGCTCCGCGAGTACACGGTCGTCAACGGCCGCCCGCTCGACCTCGCGCCCGACGACATGATCCGCGTGTTCCAGCGCTATGTGTTCACGTCGGGCACCTTGAAAGGCGCGTCGATCGGCGCCGGCGTGCGCTACCAGTCGAGCTTCATGCCGCAGGGCTCGAGCGTGAACTGGGGTCTCGTTTTCCCCGGCTACACGGTGGGAGACCTCGTGCTCGGCTACGACACGCGCCTGTGGGGACGGAACGTCGCGTTCACCCTCAATGTGGATAACGTGACCAACTCGACCTACATCGAAGGTCAGCGCGTCTTCGGCGCGCCGCGCGAGTTCTTCCTCTCGATGCGCATCGATCTCTGAACGAAGGGGCGAGTTTGATGATCGAGCACCACACCCCGCGCTCCGCGCCGCCCCTTTCGAAGCGGGTACGCTCAGCGCGGGGGGTGTTGCTTGTCACGTTACCCGACCAGCCCGCGCCTGCGTCGTGACTGCATTTCTCGCGTCCCTGCAGCGGCGCCCGGCCGGCGGGCGCGCGCGACGGAATCCGTTTCACCTTCAAATTCCCCATGTTCGAATCACCCTTCACGCTCTCCTTCCGTCGTTTCACGACTCCACTTGCCGCGAGCAGTCTTATCGCCGCGCTGGCCTGCACGGCTGCGCCGGCCATGGGCGCGACGCCGACCCCGCCGGCGAACGCTGCCGCCATTTTCGGGCAGGACGGCCGACACGTCATCGCGTTGAACCAGGTCGGTTACGAAACCCTGGCGCCGAAGCGGTTCACGGCGCCGCTTTCGCCGGACGGCACGGCCTTCGAGATCGTCCGCACTGACGGGCGCACGCCGCTCTTCTCCGGCACCGTGCGCGGCCACATCGGCGACTTTAGCGCCTTCCAACCCGAGGACACGCCGGCGGAATATCGCGTCGTCCTCACCGGCGGCGGACGCGAACGCGCGGAGAGTGATCCTTTCGCGATTCGGCGTGTGCTCTGGCAGGAGCAATTCTGGCCGGCGGCCGTGGATTTCATGATCGACTGCCGCAGCGTGATCGGCACGCACCCGTCCGCCTATGGCGGCAGCCCGTGGCGCGATGGCACCTACTACGATTTCGCCGTGCCTTCGCTCGTGGCGCTGTGGCTCGTCGACCGCCCCTTTCTCGAACGCCTCCCGCGCCAGATCGACTGGAACGCGGAGAAGGCGCGCGCGCTTGCGCCGGACTTCCCGTTCGATGCGAAGAACCCGCACAGCGAGGGGGTGATGGACGCCGTTCACCGCTATTTTAATGAAATCGAGCCGCCTCCGGCCGACGCGCCCGACATCGTGAAGCTGATGCACTGGGGGCTCGGCTACTATCTGATCAAGCCGGTGAGCCGCGATCCGAGCAAAGATCCGTTGCCCGCGCAGATACACGGCCAGACCGTCGAGATGTTTGCCTACGTGCTCTATGCGTGGCCTGAACTGAAAACGTGGCTGCCGCAGTCGTTCTACGACCGCTGCCGTGATTTTGCCTTCGCCCATTGGCGCACCAGCGGCCTGCTCGAAGTCAGCAAGTGGTGGGACGCAAGCACCTACACCCCGGTCGCGGACATCAAAGACGACACCGACATGGGCGGTTATCTTCTCCCTTACAAAGGTCGTCACCCGACTGGCCACTCGATCCAGCCCAACCTTCTGATGTATGAGGTTGCGAAACGCGAGGGCCGCTCGGATGCCGACGATTATCTCCACGCTGCGCAAACGCAGGCGCGGTGGATCATCGAGCACGTCGACTGGAACGATCCGCGCACGACGAAGGGCCACCGGATGAGCGAATTCAAGACCGTGCCCGGCCTCGTGTGGTTCTTGCAGCATTTTCCGCAGCAGGCGCCGGATGGCCTGCGCGAGAAGGTCGCGGAGTGGGCGAGGGTGATGGTCTCGCGTTCGGACAACATGTGGGATTTCCGCCGCTTCGATCTCGAGAAACACTGGACGATCCCGCGGCTCAACGAGCCTGGCAATCTCGCGGCCTTCACCGCGAGCGCGATCGCCGCGTCCTGGGTGATCGACGACGCCGCGCTGCGGGACCGCCTCCGCGTGCTGGCCGCGGCGCACATGGACAATCTCTTCGGCCGCAATCCCCAACTGGCCACCGCCACGACGTATCCACAACAAGGCTTCCCGCTCGTGGAGCGGGGCTGGCCCTTGGAATACCACCGCAACGTCTGCGCCCGCATCGAGCTGACGCGCGGCGCCATCGTCGCGTCGCCCGGCAGCGAGAAATACCCGTTCAATCCCGAGGGGAAGTTCCGCCACCCGGAAGGCTGGGTGAATTTCAACGCGGCGTGGAACGTCGCGCTCGCCACCTGGGAAACCGACCGCCGCCAGCAGGCCGCAGGCACGTCGGGCACCGCCGATTCGCAATCATCCCCCCATGCAGCTCGCACCGTTCAGTGACACCAAGCGCCCGCTGCAGCGTGTAGCGCTGCCGGCCGATTTCGCCATCGTCGGCGGCGGCCTGGCCGGCGTCTGCGCCGCCATCACCGCCGCCCGCCAGGGCCTCCGTGTCGTGCTGGTGCAGGACCGCCCGGTCCTCGGCGGCAACGCCTCAAGCGAGGTCCGCTTGTGGGTGCTGGGCGCGACCTCCCACATGGGCAACAACAACCGCTGGGCGCGCGAGGGCGGCGTCATCGACGAGATCCTCGTCGAGAACCTCTACCGCAACCGCGAGGGCAATCCGCTCATTATGGACGCCCTGCTCCTTGAGAAGGTGGCCGCGGAGCCCAACATCACCCTGCTCCTCAACACCGCGGTCTATGATCTCGATAAGGATGGCGCCGACCGCATCGAGCGCGTGCGCGGCTTCTGTTCGCAGAACTCGACGCTCTACGAGATCTCCGCGCCGCTTTTCTGCGACGCCTCGGGCGACGGCATCGTCGGGTTTCTGGCCGGCGCGGCGTTCCGTATCGGCGCGGAGGCGCGCGCGGAGTTCGGCGAAGGCTTCGCTCCGCCGCAGCCGACCAACGAGCTGCTCGGCCACTCGATGTATTTTTATTCCAAGGACGTCGGCCGGCCGGTGAAGTTCGTCCCGCCCGCGTTCGCGCTCGACCGGATCGAGAAGATTCCGCGCTTCTACGACCTCAACGCCCAGGACTACGGCTGCCGGCTCTGGTGGATCGAGTGGGGCGGCCGGCTCGATACGGTCCACGCGACCGAGACGATCAAGTGGGAGCTTTGGAAGGTCGTGTATGGAGTCTGGAACTACATCAAGAACTCCGGCAAATTCCCCGAAGCCGCGACGATGACGCTCGAATGGGTCGGCACGATCCCGGGCAAGCGCGAGAGTCGTCGCTTCGAGGGCGACCACATCCTTACGCAACGCGACATCGTGGAGCAGCGCGTGCATGACGATGCCGTCTCTTTCGGCGGCTGGGCCGTCGACCTGCACCCCGCGGACGGGGTGTTCAGCGAGCTGCCGGGCTGCACGCAGTGGCATGCGCAGGGCGTTTACCAGATTCCCTACCGCTGCCTCTATGCGCGCAATATCCGCAATCTCTTCATCGCGGGCCGCATCACCAGTTCGTCGCACGTCGCCTTCGGCTCGACGCGCGTGATGGGCACCTGCGCGCATAGTGCCCAGGCCGTCGGCATGGCGGCGGCGTTGTGCGTGCGCGACCAGCTTGAACCGCGCGCGCTGGCCGCCGGCCCCGCGCTGCGCGAGTTGCAGCGGCGTCTGCTTCGCGCCGGTCAGTTCATCCCCGGCGTGGCTCTGGATGATCCCGACGACCTCGTCCGGCGGGCGCGTATCCATGCTTCGAGCACGTGCGAGCTTGGCGAACTGGCGCCCGGCGCCGACCGGCTCACGCTTGACTCGCCCTGGGCGATGCTGCTGCCCGTCTCCGCGGGACCGTGTCCCGCCTTCACTTTTGTCGCTGATGTGGCGGCCGACACCGTGGTCGACGTCGAACTGCGCACCGCGGCGCGGCCCGGCAATTTCACCCCCGACCAGACGCTCGGCCGCGTGCAGGTGGCGCTCAAGCAGGGAAGCGCTCAACTTCTCCGTGCCGCGTTTGCGTCGACGCTGGACCGCCCGCGTTACGTTTTCGTGTGCCTGGCGGCGAATCCCGCGGTGCGGCTGCACTTGAGCGAGCAGCGACTCACGGGCGTTCTCGCCGCCACGCAGAGCTTCAACAAATCCGTGGGCAAGGCCCCGGTGCAATCTCCCCCGCCCGAAGCCGGCTTCGACCGCTTCGAGTTCTGGCTGCCGCAGCGCCGGCCGGGCGGGAAAAACCTCGCGATGAAGATCTCGCCTCCGCTTGGGACCTTCGCCGTCGACAATCTCGGCAACGGCATCGACCGCCCCACGCACGGTGCCAATGCCTGGGTCGCGGCGCCCGGCGATCGCGCGCCCACGCTGACGCTCGAGTGGCCGCAGCCGGTCGAGATCGCGCGGATCGTGCTCGGCTTCGACACCGATTTCGATCACCCGGCGGAGTCGGTGCTGATGGGGCATCCCGAGGACGTCTCGCCCTTTTGCGTGCCGCAGGTGCGCGCGCGCGACGAGCAGGGGCGCGTGATCGCCGAGGTCCAGGACAACCATCTCTCGCAGCGCACGCTCGTCCTGCGCGAGCCGGCGCGCACCCGCCGGTTGACGCTCGAGCTCACGCCGCCCGCGAGCGGCGCCCCGGCCGCGCTCTTCGCGGTGCGATGCTACGGCCCGGAAGCGTCCCGGTAGGCGACTCAGCACCTGATTTCCCGGTTTCTTTATGACACGCCTTCGATTCGCCGTTGTTGCCCTTGCCGCGTGCATGGCCGTCGGTGCCTCGCTCCGCGCTGAATCGCTCTCGTTGAGCGGCAACTGGGGTTTTGCCCTCGATCCGATGGCGCGAGGCGAAGCCTCGGGTTGGCCGCAACTCGCCGCGCCGAAGGGCGACGCACCGCCCAACTTCGACGTCGTCACGGTTCCGCACTGCTGGTTCGACGATCCGCGTTACCAGCACACCGGCCTGGCTTGGTATGCGCGCGCGTTTGAGGTTTCCGCTGACTGGAAAGGCCGGCACTTCCGGGTGCGCTTCGCGCGCGTCGCCGACCGCTGCCGCGTGTGGCTCAACGGCGCCTTCCTCGGCGCGCATGACGGCGGTTCGACGCCGTTTTCGTTCGATGCGAGCGCGGCGCTCAAGCCGGGTGAACGCAACCTGCTCGTGCTCGAGGTGGACAACAGCTGGAACGATCGCACGCTGCCCGGTTCGCGTCCCGGCCACGGCACCGCCAGCCAGGTGTATCCGTGGTGGAACTACGGCGGCATCCTCGGCGACGTGTCCGTCGCATCCGAACCGCCGGTCATCGTGGAGAAGATCAAGGTCGAGCCCGCGTTTCTGGCCGACGGGGCCGTCACCCTGACCATCCGCGCCTGGCTGAACAATCGCGGGCCGGCGGCGCGGGCGACCCTCGCCCCGACCGTCGCGGAAGCGAAGACGGCGCCGGGCCAGCCGCTGACGATCTCGGAAGACTACGTTCTGGGCGCCGGCGAGGCGCGCGAGGTGCGCCTGTCCATCGCAGTGCCGCGCGAACGCGTCCATCGCTGGAACCTGGACGACCCGTTCCTCTATCGCGCGGTGGTGACGGTGCGCAGTCGCGAGGGCGAACACACCCACGCGCGGCGGTTCGGCCTGCGCGAGATCGCGATGCGCGACGGTCAGTTCCTCCTCAACGGGCGGCCCGTGCGCGTTGGCGGCGCCAACCGCGCGCGCGGCCACGCGACCTACGGCGGACTTGAGCCGGTCGAGATGATCGCCGCCGACCTGCGTCTTTTGAAGGAGGCCCACCTCGAGTTCGGCCGCCTGCAGCACTACGCACCCACGCCCGAGCTGCTCGACTGGGCCGACGAGAATGGCCTGCTCATCATGGCCGAGGCCGGCAACTGGCAGCTTCAACCGAGCCAGATGCTGTCGCCGGAGATGCGCGCCGCGTTTCGCGAGCTCACGCGCAACATGATCGAAGACGGGTGGGATCACCCCTCCGTCGTCGCTTGGAGCACGGGCAACGAATATGCGTCGTGGTCGCCCGCCGGCGTGGACTGGACGAAGTCGATGGCCGCGTGGATCAGGACGCTCGATTCCACGCGACCGGTCAGCTTCGCCGCGCACGGCGACGCGCTGGACCATGCGGACCAGGCGCCGGAGGCGCGCAGTCTGCATTACGTGGATTTCATCAGCGTGAACTGGTATCGCAGTACCGACGAGTTTGCCCGGAAGCTCGACCAAACCCACGCATTCTGGCCGGAAAAACCGATCCTGATTTCCGAATACGGACTGCGCGCCGACCGCGTCGCCAACGAACAGGTGCGCATCGACCAGTTTCGGGCGATGCTCGAGGTCGTGCGTGCCAGACCGTTCATCTGCGGCCTGTCGTATTGGTCTTTCAACGACTACCGCAGCCGTTACCCGGGCACCAACCCGAACGGGTACCGCGAATGGGGACTGGTCGACGGCGGGCGCAAACCGCGCGGGCTCTATCACGTCTCCCAGGTGGAGCTGAGCCCGGTCGTGCTCACCGCGACCCGCAAGAGCGCGGACGTGGTGACCGTGAAGGTCGCGTCGCGCGCTGATTTTCCCTCCGCGGTGCTGAGCGGCTACGTTGTGCGCACGCCGGCCGACGCTGGCGGCAAAGGCGGGTCGTGGTCGGCTTCACTGCCCGAACTCGTTCCCGGCAAGACTTGGGAACAGGACGTGCGCCTGCCAGACGGAGCGGCCGATCTCGAGGTCGTCCGGCCCACAGGTTTCGTTGCGGCAAAATGCCGTGTCGACGCCGCTCGATAATCCTCCGAATCGTTCCTGTCGTTCCGCTCCAAAATGAATCTCCCAAAATCTCTCATGTCTTACCTGAAAACCCTCGGTTTGTTTTGCGGTCTCGCCGTTGCGCTCCACGCCCAGTCGGCGAAGACGTCGCTCGATGGCGAGTGGCTCTTTGCGCTCGATCCCGTCGGCGTCGGCGTGGAGCAGGAGTGGTTCAAGCCCGGTCTTCCCACCGACAAATGGGACAAGGTGTCGGTGCCCCACTGCTACACGGTCGATCCGCGTTATCACTATTTCACCGGCACGACGTGGTATCTGAGAAACTTTCCCGCGACGGTCTCCGAGGGCGTGCGCACCTTCCTCCGTTTCGAAGCGGTTTTCTACAAGGCCCAGGTGTGGCTGAATGGAAAGATGGTCGGCGAACACGAAGGTGGCTACACTCCCTTTGAGTTCGATGTCACCGGCCTCCTGGCCGCGGAAAACCTCCTGGCGGTCCGGGTGAATAACGCGTGGGACCAGACCACGATCCCCGGATCGAAGACCAAGGTCGGTTACCAGAGCCTGAACTACGGCCAGCAGTATCCTTGGATGAACTACGGTGGGATCACCCGTGAAGTGCGACTGATCACCCGGCCGGAGCTTTACCTCGAGAAAGTGAAGATCGACGCGATTCCCGATCTGAACGCGGGGACCGCCCGCCTGGCCGTCCAGGCGTTTGTGCGCAACGAGTCGGGGCGTTCGTGGGACGGCAACGCGCTCAGCCTGGCGGTTTATCGCGACGGCAAAAAGATTCCCGTCGATTTCAAAGTCGCCGGCGGCGACGTCGCGGCGCGGACCGGCTCCGT
>DASWVO010000130.1:0-18235 GCA_036406235.1 Opitutaceae bacterium | reverse complement strand
TTCAACGGGAAAGACCTGAGCGGTTGGACCGTGAAGGTGGCGAAGCATCCCCTCGGTGTTAACTTTGCGGATACGTTTCGCGTCGAGGACGGTGTCCTCAAGGTGAGCTACGACCACTACGGGCCATTCGACCAGCAGTTTGCCCATCTCTACAGCAATCACGCTTACTCGCACTACATCCTCCGGCTCGAATATCGTCTCACGGGGAAAGCGGCCAAGGACGTGCCGCATTGGGCGCAACTGAACTCGGGCGTGATGGTGCATTGCCAGTCACCGCTGACCCTGGCCCTCGACCAGGCCTGGCCGGTGAGCATGGAGTTCCAGTTCCTCGCCACCGGCGCGACCGCTGGTACCCAGACCGGCAACGTCTGCACACCGGGCACGAACCTGGAATTGAACGGCGGCCTCGTCACCGCGCACATCATCGATGCAAAATCGAAGCTCTATCCGCTCGACGAATGGATCGCGGCGGAAATCGAAGTGCGCGGAAACGAGGAGATCGTGCACCGCATCAATGGCGTCGAGGTCCTGCGCTATCAGCGTCCGCAACTCGATCCCCGCGACGCCAGCGCGCAGGCGCTTCTGCAGGCCGGCGCGCCGCTGCAATTGAGCCACGGGCACATCGCGCTCCAGGCCGAAGGGCAGCCGGTCTGGTTTCGCAACATCCGCATCCGGCCGCTGGAGTGAGGACGACGCCCGGCGGTCACGGCCGTCGTCCCGGACGGCCACTTTACGGCCGTTGGCCCAGGCTCTGATCGAACGGGCCTTCGGCCCTCGATCCGACGTGCATGGCAAATTGGCCAAGCTCCACGTGGCGCTTGGGACGACCGCCGCTACGAGGTTCGAACCTTGCCGTCTTTTTCGACGCCCGCACCGCGACGGGGCAGCGTTGCGCCGTCGATCCATTCGCCTTCGACAAGATGGGTGTCGGTCGCGTGCTCGGCATCGTATTCGTTGCGCTGAAGCTTGGCCACCAGAAGCTCGACCGCCATCGCACCCAGGCGTGCGTGATTCTGCCAGATCCCGGCCACGGCACCGCCGCGCTCGCGCAGGCCGAGGCTGATGAAGCCGGTGCGGGGCGCGACGGCGCGGATCTCCTCGAGCCACTCCTTCACCCGATCGCTCGGCGTGCCGAGCACCACATCGGGGCGGTGGCGTTTCAGCCACGGGTGGAAATCCGGCGGCGTGGCTCGTTCCGGCGTATTGATTGTTCCGTGGAGCAGCGGCACCATCCGCTCGCTTCGCTCCAGCCAGTGCTCCACGAGAAATGCCGCTTCCCATTTGTGCCCGATGCGTTCGCTCGCCGTGTCGCCGACCACGAGCCCCGGCCGGTGGTAACCGCGCTCGCGGCAGGCGCGTAGAGCGAGGCGCATCGCCTGATAATGATCCGTCGAGACGCGTTCGATAAACGGTTCGCGGATGCGCAGACCCAGGCCGACCGCAGCGAGCCCCTTCAAATCGATGTCGACGCGGCTCTCGGCGCCCGGCGGCGGCGCCAGCAGCACCCCGCGAACGCCGCGTGCGTGCAAGATCTGTCGCAGCCGGCGCGCGTTCATCCCTGCGCGTGTGAGCGAAAATTCCTCGAGCCGGAAGCCCAGGCCCGCCGCCCGCGTTCGCGCGCTTTCGAAGATCTCCACGTACGCCGCATTGCGTCGCCACGCCTCGAGGGCGGTGTCGGAGGTGAGATAGGCGAGGGTGGTGACCCCGCGCGCGGGTTTGCGGCCGCGCTGTTGCTGCATGAGCGCGGTGACGAGCGGGTTCGGGCGGTAGCCCAGGCGTTCCGCGGCCTCGCGCACCTTCTTCTGTGTGTCCTCGGGAATGCGCGGGTCGTGCCGCAGGGCCAGCGACACCGTGGTGCGATGCACGCCGAGCGCGCGCGCGACATCCTCCATTCGGGGCGGAACGGGCGGTTTCATTCAACGGCGAGAACAAACCCGGCCTGTGAGGGCGCAAGCTCGAAGGCTAGATCCTTTGCCGCACGAGCCGCGAATCCCCGCGGCCGCGCCCACCTACCCAATACCCCCATGAAGTCGCGTCTCCGCTTCACTCTCGCCGGAGCTCTGTTGATGGCTCCCGGCCTCGTTCCTGCCCAGACCGCCGCGCCGGGCGCCGAGGAATCGCCTTACGAACTGCCGATGTTCTCGGTCTCCACGTCGCAGGACCGCGGCTACCGCGCCGGCAATTCGGTCTCCGCCACGCGCATCGACACCCCGATCAAGAACCTGCCGTTCGCCGTCAACGCGTTCACCGATCAGTTCATCAGCGATATCGGCGCCCGTCAGTTGGAGGACATCCTCAACTTCGCGCCCGGCGTGACGAATGCCGGGCGCGAGTTCGGCGTGGGGACCACGAAGGTCAACGTGCGCGGGTTCGAGAGCGATCCCCAGCGCAACGGCTTCCCCAGCGCCGGCTACATCGATGCGGCGACCGTTGCCCGCGTCGAGGTCGTGAAGGGCCCCGCTTCGCTGCTCTACGGACAAATCGCTCCGGGCGGCGTCGTGAACTACCTCTCCAAGCGTCCGATGGCGAAGGAGAGTTACTCGTTCAACCTGAGTGCCGGCAGCTACGATTACCTGCGCAGTTCCGTCGATCTCAACCAGCCGGTCGTCGGCGGCAAGGTGATCGCTCGTTTCAACGGCGTGTGGGAAAACGGCTTCGAATACGTCGACAAGGCGGAGTCGGAAACGACGGTGCTGGCTCCGGTCATCACGTGGAAGATCACGCCGCGCTCGGAACTCACGCTCGATTACCAGTGGTTCCGGCGCCGCGAGACCCCGCAGGCCTTCATGCGCCAGAACATCCGCGTGCCCGTCTCCACCGCCTCGCTTTATCCGATGCCGGGCGTCCCTGGGCGCGCGCTCGCCTCGGCGGACTACTTCGGTCCGTACGTGCTCGACGACCGGCGCTACAACGCCTCCAGCGCCTACGACTACCGCGACAGCGACTACGAGAACTTTTTCGCCGAATACGCCGCAAAGCTCGGTCACGACTGGGACCTGCGCGCGGTATTCACGTGGGACAAGGCCGTCACCGGCAGCTATCAGCACGGCTTCGGCGATGTCACCACCCAGGTCCCTTACGCGACGCTCATCGAGGCGCTGCACGGCGACTACTCGCTGCAGAACGTCTTCCGCGCGCTCGATGCGCTCGTGGATCCGGCGCTCTACGGCGCCACCTCGCTGCGCCGCGCCCAATACACCGAGCGCCGTACTTATAACCGCACCTGGCAGATCGAGGCGGCCGGGCATTACCAGTTCGGGAGCACGGACTGGAAGCCGCTGTTTGGCGCGACGCTGCAGGATGGCGTGAGCGACATCATCCAGCGCACGTTGCCCACCGCGCAGTGGCCGGCAGCGTGGAACTTGTTCGATCGAAGCACGTGGACCGACACGTTCTTCCCGATCTCCAGCATGCCGACGAACACGCGCACCTCCGCGCCGATGCGCAACACGGGCCTCTACACCGCGCAGATGCTTTCGTTCTTCGACGAGCGCGTGATCGCCGTCGGCGGCGTGCGCTGGTCGAAGGCCGAAGCCACGACCTACAACCAGCTCAACGGCACCAAGACCCCCGATTTCGAAACGAAGAAAACCACGCCCCAGATCGGCGCCGGCTGGCGCGTGCTGCCCGACTTGATGCTCTACGCGAGCTACAGCGAGTCCTTCACCGCCGGCAACCGGCAGCTTCGCACGGCGGGTGTATTCGACCGGAGTGCGGAGCCTTTCCTCGGCCGCGGCTACGAGGCCGGCGCGAAGCTCGATCTGTTCGACGGACGCCTCTCGGCCACGATCGCGGCGTTCTGGCTCGAGCAGGACAACTACACGTTCACGCTCACGAGCATCAATCCCGTTACCGGGCTCACCGGCCTGACCGACATCCAGGGCAACACCGTCGTGAGCAACGGGTGCGATTTGGACGTGACCTGGTCGCCGCTCGACAACTGGCAGGTGTACTTTTCCGCGAGCTACGCGGACACGTATTACGACGTCATCCGTTCGCCCGAAGTCGCGTATCTTGTCGGCACGCAGCCCGAGTCCACTGCGCGCGATCGCGCGAGTCTCTGGACGCGCTACTCGTTCAAAGGAGAAGCGCTGAAGGGCTGGTGGATCGGCGGCGGCTTCAGCTACACCGGCAAAAAGGCGGAAATTTCCAACAACCCGTGGCTCTTCCTGCCCGACCAGTGTCTCGTCGACCTCACCGTCGGACGCGATTTCAAGGTCGCGGGCGCGAACTGGAGCACGAGCCTCGCGTGGAAGAACCTCACCGACGAGGATGAGATCCCATCGGTGCGCAGTCGCGGCCTGCCCTCGCGTTTGATCGTGTCGGTGGGAACGAAGTTCTGAGCGAAACGTCCCGCGCACGCCATGAGCCAGCCGATCCGACCCGCGCCGCCTCCCGTGCCGTTTCGCGCCTGGGCGTTGCTCGGGTTGGTCGCGCTCGCGGCGGTCCTTTTCATGATGGATCGCCAGGTGCTCTCGCTGCTGAAGACGACGCTGCGCGACGAGATCGGGCTGACGGACGTCCAATACGGGTGGCTCATCACCGGCTTCATGGTCCCTTACACGGTGATGTATCTGTTCACCGGCGGGTGGATCGATCGCTGGGGCACGCGCGTGATGTCGCTGGTGTTCATCGGCACGATGTCGCTGGCGACCGCGCTGACCGGTCTGGCGCGGACGGTCGAAGAGATGTTCGTCTGCCGCGTGCTCCTCGGCATCGCTGAGGCTGGAATCATCCCCGCGAGCATTCTGTTCGTGGTCCTCTGGTTTCCCAAGGAGCGCCGCGCCACCGCGGTGGGCATCAAGTCCCCCATCGCGATGGTCGGCACGATCGCGACGCCGGCGCTGGTCGCCTGGATCACGGTCGCGCTCGGGTGGCGGGTGGCATTCGTGCTGCCCGGGGCGATCGGGGTCATCGTCGCGCTGGGGTGGTGGGTGCTGGATCGCAATCCGCCGGATTACGGCGAGCGCGCGCCGGCGCCGGCGCCGCGCGTGAGCGCGTTCCGGCTCCTGAGGAACCGCGCGCTGTGGCCGTTGCTGGCCGTGCGCGTGCTGAGCGATCCGTTCTGGTTTTTCCTCCTTTATTGGCACGCACCGTTTCTGCAGGAAAAGCTCGGCGTCTCGCTCGGGGAACTCGGACGCTGGGCCTGGCTGCTGCCGGCTGGCGGCGCGATCGCCAATGTCGCGACCGGCGTTCTCTCCGACCGGCTCGTCGCCCGCGGATGGCCGCTGCGGCGGGCGAGGACGTGGCCGCTCCTGGTCGCAGCGGGCCTGGCGCCGCTGGCGATGGTGCTGCCGTGGACGAGCCAGCTCGGTGTGGCGATCGCACTGCTCGCGCTGCTTTACGTCATGTGCAACGCGTGGATCTTCCTCACCAACGTCTTCGTCGCGGACCTCTTGCCGCGGGAAAACGTGGCCACCGGGGTCGGCCTGCTGAGCGCCGTCGGCGGCGCCACTTCCGCGCTCTTCAACCTCGGGGCCGGCTGGATGGTTGCGCATGCCGGCTACACGCCGCTGCTGCTCGGCGGCGCCCTGCTGCATCCGCTCGCCGCCTGCGTGCTCTGGCAAACCTACACGCGCCCGGCCCCGATCGCCGCGAAGGAGAAGCTGGCGTGAGCAGCGGAGTGCCCCGCCGCGCGTTCGCCGGCCTCCCGGCCCAATCTGCTTTCTACGCATGACCTTTTCACCGACCTACTACGTGCCGGCCCCGTCCGGCTTCACCGCACCTCCCGCGGCCGCGGATCTCTGCATCTACGGCGCCAATGCCGCGGGCGTGATCGCCGCCGTGCAGGCGCGCCGGCTCGGATTGACCGTCGTATTGCTCAACCCGGCGCAGGAAATCGGCGGCCTCACGACCGGAGGACTTGGCTTCACCGACCTGGGCAACCAGGACGCGATCGGGGGCCTCGCCCGTGAATTTTACCGGCGGGTCGGCCGGCACTACGACCGCGAGGAGTCCTGGACATTCGAGCCGCATGTCGCCACGCGCGTGCTCGAGGCGATGCTGGCCGAGGTGCAGGTGTCGGCGGAGCACGGGCACTACGTGGCGAGCGTGCGTTGCGAGTCGGATGGCGACGGCCTGCCGCGTATTCGAGAACTCACGACAACGAGCGGCCGGCGCGTGCGCGCGGAGTACTTCATCGATTGCAGTTACGAGGGAGACCTCATGGCCGCGGCCCGGGTGACCTACCACGTCGGGCGGGAGGGCCGCGCGACGTACAACGAGGTGCACAACGGCCAGCAGATTCACGCGAGCCACCAGTTCGCGACGCCGATCGATCCGTTTGTGCGGCCCGGCGATCCGTCGAGCGGACTCCTGCCCGGGATCGATCCCGACGAGCGCTTCGTGCCCGGCTCGGCCGACCGGCGCGTGCAGGCCTACAACTTCCGCGTCTGCCTCACGCAACGTCCGGACATCCGCGTGCCGTTCCCCCCGCCGGCGGACTACCGCCGCGAAACCTACGAACTGCTGGCGCGCGTGCTGGCGGCGGGGTGGAGCGAGGTGTTTCAGAAATTCGACCGCGTCCCGAACGGCAAGACCGACACCAACAATCACGGGCCCGTCTCGACCGATTTCATCGGCGGCAGCTGGGAGTGGCCCGAGGCCGATTATGCGACGCGCGAGCGCATCTTTCAGGCCCACGTCCGCTACCAGCAGGGCTACCATTGGTTCATGGCGAACGACCCCGCGGTGCCCGCGCGCTTTCGCGAGGCCTATGCGCAGTGGGGGCTTGCCGGCGACGAGTTCGCCCGCACCGGAAACTGGCCGCACCAACTCTACGTGCGCGAAGGGCGCCGGCTGGTCGGCGACGTCGTGATGACCGCCGCGCACTGCCTCTCGCGCGAAAAGGTCGACGACGTGGTCGGGCTCGGAGCCTACCAAATGGACTCCCACCACTGTCGGCGCCTCGTGCACGCCGGCTGTGTGCTGAACGAAGGCGACGTGCAAGTGAAGTTGCCGAAGCCCTACGGCATCAGCTACCGCGCGATCGTGCCGCGAAGAGGGGAGTGCGCGAACCTGTTCGTGCCGGTGGGCGCGAGCGCCTCGCACATCGCCTACGGCAGCCTGCGCATGGAGCCGGTCTTCATGGTGCTCGCGCAATCCGCCGCCATCGCCGCGGCGCTGGCACGCTCGCGCGGATCGGCCGCCGTGCAGGCGGTGCCCTACGCAGATCTGCGCCGGCAACTCGAGGCGGCAGGACAGATCGTCGCGTGGGATCCCACGCACCTCAACGGCCTCTCCGGCAACCCCTGACCGCCTCCTTCGCATGCTCCAACGCCATCCCGCCAATCCCATTCTGCGCCACACCGATTGTCCGTTCCCCGCGACGACGGTCTTCAACGCCGGCGTTGCGCGCCACGCGGGGCGCTACGTGATGATTTTTCGCAACGATTACGGACGTTGGGGCGATCCGAAATTCGACGGCACCAATCTCGGGCTCGCCACGAGTGCGGATGGGATCAAATGGTCCGTGCATCCGCAGCCGGTGCTCGACGAAGAGAAGGCCCGCGCCGGCCTGCGGCATCTCTATCCGGAGCGCTTCGGCGCCGGCTTCATCCGGCGGCTCTACGATCCCCGCATCACGATCGTCGGGGGGCGCCCGTTGCTCTGTTTCGCCGCCGACACCGCGCACGGGATCTGCGGAGTGATCGCGGAGACCGACGATTTCGAGAGCTTCCGGTTCCTGAGCATTTCGGCGCCGGACAATCGCAACCTGGTGCTGTTCCCCGAGCGGATCGGCGGCGACTATGTGCGACTGGAGCGCCCGTTTCCCGTCTACATGCGTGAGAATCCCGAGGCATTTCCGATCTGGTTGAGCCGCTCCGCGGATCTCAAGGCCTGGGGCGGCCACCGTCCCGTGCTCGGCGCCGACGAACTGCCTTACGCGAACAACAAGATCGGCCCGGCCGCGCCGCCCATCCGCACGCGCGCGGGCTGGCTCACGCCGATCCATGCCGTGCGCAAAGACGAAACGCGACGCCTGCAGGGATGGGAGGCGCGCGGCTGGTACAAGACCTACTTTGCGGGCCTCGCGCTCCTCGACCGGGCGGATCCGTCGCGAGTCGTCGGTTTGATGCGCACGCCGCTGCTGGAGCCCGTGGCGGACTACGAGCGCGAGGGGTTTCGCGGCAGCGTGATCTTCCCGTGCGGCATGATCCACGATGAAGCCAGCGGCGAGGTGCGCCTCTATTACGGCGCGGCCGATACCGCGATCGCGCTCGCGACCGGGCACGTCGACGATCTCGTCGCCGCCTGCGCGCCGCCCTGAAGCGGCACGCGAGGTCGCGGGCGCGCCCGGTTTCCAGCGTGTATCCGGAGAATGTCACCGGGCGTGCTGAAAACCGGGCCGCGGGTCAGCGGTGCAGGGGGCGCTCACTTGCGAGCTCGTCGCACAGCTCGCCGATGCGCGCCGACGTTGTCATCGCGACGTCGGCCGCATCGAGCCGGCCGCGGGTGTCGAGCGCGTAGGCGAGCTCGACCAGCTCCGAACGGAGTCGCTCGAGTGTTTTCAAAACATCTGTGGCGTTTGCTTCCATCAAGGTGTGGGCGCACGGCAGTCGGACTTAACAGAAGGGAACGCAGAGTCGGAGGCCGCGGGAAATATTGCGGGCCTCGTCGCCGCTCCCTGCGGCTCGTCATTCATTATCCGGTAGGCTTCCTAGTTCATTTGTCTCACCAGGGCTTCGCTTCCATCAGGTAGGTGATCGCCGCGACCACCCCGCACATCGCCCACAGCAGCGGGCTCAAGCCGCGCGGCGGCACGATGGACGGCATGCCGTGCTGGCTTCGCTTCAAGCGTCGCCGGACGAGGCCGTGAAGTGCGCCGAGGACGAGAAACAAGCCGACCGAGGCCCGCACCCAGCCGGTGTGGCCGAGCGCGCCGCGCGTCTGCGCGATGATGAGGACGCCCGTGACGAGCAGCGTTAGCAGGCTCCAACCGACGACGCGGAGCAGTTGGGCGAAGCGTTCCACCGGCATGACGGGTGTCGGCGAGGACGACACGACGGCCAGTGCGGTGAGCGGCCCCAGGCCGAGAATGGCGGCGAGCACGTGAAGGAAGACGGAGGTGGAATACAGGTTCATGGTTTTTGCGGGCGGGAGCGGACGGGCCGCTCTCTGGAATTTTCTGTGAGTCGGAAGACCATGACCGACGTGCCTGCGCTTTTGTGACAGCGGCGCGCGACTCGGCCTGCGCGATTTTTTGCGACTGCTAAGCCGCCTGGGGCCAAACCCGCCTTCGGCGCAAAGTTTTATTTCGCTTTCTTTGTCACAAACGGGCCCCCGGATCGGTCAATACACATAAGCCTTCGTGACTCCGTGCCCGATTGCTCCCACGATGATCGATCAGACTCTTTCCGTTTTTGAAGAACACCGCCGCCTGCTCTTTGGCATCGCCTACCGCATGCTGGGGTCGGTGACGGATGCGCAGGACATGGTCCAGGAGAGCTACCTCCGCTGGCAGCAGGCGGCGGACGAAGCGATCCGCTCGCCGCGCGCGTGGCTGACCACGGTGGTCACGCGCCTTTGCCTCAAGCACCTCCAGCTCGCGCGCGTGAAGCGGGAAAGCTACGTCGGTCCCTGGCTGCCCGAGCCGCTCGTCGACGAGCACGCGAGCGATCCAGCCGAGACCACGCAACTGGCCGACTCGCTGTCGCTCGCGTTTCTCGTGCTGCTCGAAACGTTGAACCCGATGGAGCGGGCGGTGTTCATCTTGCGGGAGGGGTTTGACTGCGAGTTCGCCGACATCGCGCGCATCGTCGAAAAGTCGGAGGCGAACTGCCGGCAGATTCTGGCCCGCGCGCGCAAACGGATCGAGGAACGCCGGCCGCGCTACGACGTGTCGCGGACGGATGCGGAAAAGCTCGTGGCGTCCTTCCTGGCGGCCGTGAGAAACGGCGATCTCGAGACGATGCTCGCAAGCATGGCGGACAACGTCGTGCTCGTTGCCGATAACGGAGGCAGGCGGGGCGCGCTGCTGCGGCGGCCGCTTCACGGCGCCCAGCCCGTTGCCCGTGTAATGATCGCAGCGATACGCAAACACGGCTCGGCGGACGACGAGGTGAGCCGCGCGATGGTCAACGGCCTCCCGGGGGTGGTCCGGTTCCGGGACGGCCGCGCGCAAGCCGTGCTGGCGTTCGGAATCTCCGGCGGCCGCATCCAGGCCGTGTTCGTCATCAGCAACCCGGATAAGCTCCGGCACCTTGGCCCACCGGGCGCGGATTCGCCGGACCAACGTCAGGCGTTATCGGCCTACCGGCGTGAGGCAACGTTCCGCGCACCCCGGGATGAAAAGCCCGGCGCTGTTCACTATCCGCTGACGTTTTGATCCCGGGGCCCAGTCCTCCCTTGGGCGGGAGGCGCTCAGCGCGTGTTCGCGATCAGCCATGCGCCCGCGGCGAGCACCAGCAGGCCGCATCCCCGGCGCAGCCATTTCGCGGCGAGGGAGCCATTCTGCCACGCAAGCCATTGCTGCACCCATGTGCACGAGATACCGGCGGAGGCGATCACCGCGCAGTGGCCGAAGCCGAAGAGCGCGAGCAGACCGAACGCGAAGAGGGGCGCCGAGGCCGCGACGCCGAACGTCACGCCGAGCACGGGCGCCATGAAGCCGAAGGTGCAGGGGCCCAGCGCGAGGCCGAACACCAGCCCGAAGGCGAGCGCACCGAGCGCGCCTCGCCTTGCCGCCGCCGGTTGCGGGCGGAACCGGTCGGGGAGCGGCAGCAGGCCCAGCAGATGAAGACCGAAGACGATGAAGACCGCCGCCACGACATAGCTCCCCCAGGGGCCGGCATCGCCCAGCAAGCGGCCGGCGGCCGCAGTGATCAAACCGATGAGGGCGATCGAGACCAGGATACCAAGGGCGAACAGCATCGACAGGCCGGCCGCCCGGCGTGGGGACACGTTCCCGCCCTGGAGGTAACCCACGATCAGCGGAATGCCGGCGAGATGACACGGGCTGAGCACGATGCTGAGCACCCCCCACGCGAACGCCGCAAGCAGCGCCGCGACTGGCACTCCGCTCAAGGCGTCCGTGAGGGAAACGAAGAGCGTATCCATCGCTTAATCACGCTTGGGCGCGGCCAGTGCGACACCGAGCTCCTCCCATTTCGCCAGGATGTCCTTCTTCGCCATGAAGCCTTCGTGCCGAAAACGCTCCGCCCCGCTCGCATCGTAGAAAATCTGGGTCGGAATCACCCGGATTCCGTAACGCTTCCCTTCGTCGCGGTTCTTCCAGACGTCGATGAAGACGACGTCGAGCTGGCCCTGATACTCGTGCGTGAGCTCGGCGAGGATGGGCGCCATCATCTTGCAGGGGATGCATCGGTCGGCCCCAAGATCGACCAGACGCGGAAGCGGGGGGTTCCCTCCGCGGTCCTCCGCGTCTTCCGCCGCGGCCAGTGCGACCGTGAGAAGGCAGAGGCATGCGAGTGAATACAACCGGGTGCAAACGGCGTGGATCCTGTTCATTGTGGTTCGTTCTGTAGTGGTTCAATGGTGACATTCGTCATGCGGCGAATCGCCTTCTCCGTGATGGCGCCTTATCCTTCCGAAGCCGGAACGACTCAGCCCCAACCGCAAGAGAGACTCTTGCCTGTGACGGATTGAAACCGTGTTTATCCTTTCCATCCGTGGTTGAGCTGAATTTGTCCGGCCAAGAGGGCGTCTTTGTCGTGCAGTCCTGCGGGGCAGCCGTCGGTCACGAGGAGCGCCGGTGCGGCCTCGACGCAGGCCGGGCGGTCGCCGACGCGTCCCGCCACGCTGAAAAGCCCGCGCTCCACGCGACGTTTTCCCCATCGCGCCGCGGCGCCGTCCGGTCCGCGATCTCGCCGGTCAAGTGAGCAGCTTCTCTATTTCTTCGCGCGTGGGCACCCTGCCTGCGACCTTCACCTGTCCATCCACGGCGAGCGCGGGCGTGAACATGACGCCGAACTCGGAGATCCGGTTCAGGTCGGTGACTTTTTCGAGGGTGTACTCGATGCCGAGCGCCCTCGCGGCCTGCTCGGCGGTTTCGGTGAGCTTGCGGCACTTCGGACAGCCGGTGCCGAGAATCTGGATGGTTTTCATGGTTGGGAAGATGTCGGGTCAGGCGATCGCGCCATACGCCCAGCCCACCAGCGCCGACAGCACGACGACGAGGCCGACGTAAGCGGCGGTTTTCTTCGGCCCGAGGACCGAGTTGGTGACGATCATGCTCGGCAGACTGAGAGCGGGGCCGGCCAGCAGCAGGCTGAGCGCCGGGCCCTGTCCCATGCCACTGCCGATCAAGCCCTGCAGGATCGGCACCTCGGTGAGCGTCGCGAAATACATCAGGGCGCCTGCGACGGCGGAGAACGCGTTCGCGGCGAGGGAGTTTCCCCCGACGGCATGCGCCACCCAGGCGGTCGGGATCAGCCCTTCGTGTCCCTGGCGGCCGAGCAAGAATCCGGCTGCGAGCACTCCTCCGATCAGGAGAGGAAATATCTGCTTGGCGTATCCCCAGGACTGCTCGAACCACTCGCCCGCCTCGCCTTCGCGCCCGGCCGTCGACCACGCGAGCCCGGCCACCGCAACCAGCACGGCCGCCTGTGGGTGCGCCGGCAGGGCCAGCGCGGCGAGGCCGGTGGCGGCCGCGGCAAGGGCCAGTCTGCCTCCCGGCAGTGAGAACCAGCGCCAGAGCATCAGCGCGAGCCCGAGGGCGAGGGCTCCCGTCAGCCACCATTTCACGACGAAGACCGCGGCGAAGAAGCCATGGCCGTCGTCCGGGCGTCCCCAGTTGGCGGATACCAATATTGCCACCATGGCGGCGAAGAACAGCGCCGTCTGCCAGAGTGGACGGGTGGCTGCGGGGATGGGGAACTCGGCTGCCTTTGCCGCCTTGGCCCGTTCTTCGTTGCGAAACAGCAGATGCATCGCGCCCCCGATGAGCAGCGAGAAAATGACCGCACCGATGGCCCGGGCGGCGCCGAGCTGCCAGCCGAGGACCTTCGCCGTGAGGATGATCGCGAGGGCGTTGATTGCCGGGCCGGAATAGAGGAAGGCCGTGGCCGGCCCGAGGCCCGCGCCCATGCGGTAAATCCCCGCGAATAGCGGCAGCACCGTGCAGGAACACACCGCGAGAATCGTGCCGGACACCGAGGCCACGCCGTAGCTGAGCACCCGGGGGGCCTTGGGGCCGAGATACCGCATCACGGATTGCCGGGAAACGAACGCCGCAATCGCCCCGGCAATCCAGAATGCCGGCAGCAGGCACAGGATCACGTGCTCCCGCGCATACCACTGGGTGAGCGCCAGGGACTCGCTGATCGCACCCTCGACCCGGGGCGCACCGAGGGGAAGGAAGTAGATGCCCGCGAACACGGCGGCCATTAACAACAGGGGGCGAAGCTCTTCAGTCACCTTCATGGCGCACTTTTATTTAACAAAAAAGCGAAATAAGAAGCGCATCCGCGGCCGCAGCCCCTCCTGCGTGCTCAGTTCGCCGTCGCCGGGCAACAGGCCCGCAAGGTGAAACTCACGTCCTGCCCGGCGCCTGCAGCCCGAAGACAGGCCGAAAAGCGCGCCACGCACGGCAGCTTCAACCGATAGAACACCTGCAGCCCGCGCTTCTCGTCCTCGACCACGCCGACGGCCCGGAGCACGGAGAGGTGACGCGAGACGGTCGACCAGCCGAGGCGTGTCAGATCAACCAGTTCACACACGCACCGTTCGCCTTCGGCCAGCTCGTTGACGACCAGCAAGCGCGCGGGATGGCCCAGCGCCTTGAATACGGCCGCTTCCTGCTTGGGCAGCTTCCGTCGGTTGGATTGTCGCGCCATGAGGGAAACTGTTTCGCAAGATAGCGAAATAGTCAATCTGGGCTCTTGGCGCGGGAAAACTCAGTTCAACCAGCCCACGTTGTCACCTGACCATTCGCGCCTGGTTGCCGCCTTGGTAGGGGCGGTCCATCCCTTCACTGGTAAGGTAGCGAATGGCGAAGTCGATGAAGGCGACCACGCGCGCCGGCAGCACGCGCTGTCCGGCGTAGACGACGTGGACCGACAAATCCTTCGGTTTCCACCGGGGCAAAACCGGCACGAGCGCTCCCGAGCGCAGATCGTCCTCGATGAGCCAGTTCGGCAGCACGGCGATCCCGAGTCCGGTGCGCACGGCCTCGCGCACGCTCGTGACCCCTTCGGCGAGCAGCACCGGCGAGACGCGCAGGATTTTCTCTGCGCCTTCACGGTGCAGCGTGAGTTCGCGCGCGCTCCAGAATTGCGAACCCTCCAGCGACACCCACGGCCAGGAGAGGAGATCCGCGGGCTCTTTCGGCGCCGGCCGGCTGCGGCTGAGGAGCGGCGAGGCCGCGAGTTGGAGCGCGACCGTGCCGGCGGGGCGCGCAATCACGCTCTCGTCGGTGATCCTCCCCGGCAGGATTCCGACATCGCACCCCTCCTGGATCATGTGCAGGGGACGATTCGTCAGCGCGAGGGCCGCTGTGATTTTCGGATGCTCGTGCAGAAACTGGCTGACGAGCCGGGTGACGATGAACTGACCCAGATCCACCGTCGCAAACAGTCGCAACTGCCCGCTCAGGGTCGTGTGGCCTTCGCGCAACCGGCGATCCGCCTCGTCGGCCTGCGCCAGAATCGACTTCGCATCCTCCAGCAAGCGCCGTCCCGCCTCCGTCACGCTCATCTGGTGCGTGTCGCGCCGCAGCAGCGCGACGCCGCAATTCTCCTCCAGGGTGCGCAACTGTCGGCTCAAGCCCGGCTGGGACATCCGGAGCCGGCGCGCGCCGGCGGAAATGCTGCCGCACTCCACGATAGCGACAAAAGCCCGGAGCAGGGCGAGGTCCTCGAAAGCGCTCATGCGAAACCAGCATGACAGCTATTGCCATTGCCCGGCTACACGGAAACGCGGCTCGGGGCCATACTACGTCCGCTATGAAAAACACACCGTCCTCCTCCAAACAGAATCTGAAGATCGTCGTGATCGGTGGCTCCGGCCTGATCGGCTCCAAGCTCACGACCCGCCTCCGTCAGCTCGGCCACGAGGTCAACCCCGCCTCCCCGTCGTCGGGCGTGAACACGCTCACCGGCGAGGGGCTGGCCGCAGCGCTGGCCGGCACCGACGTCGTGGTCGACGTCGCAAATTCGCCGTCGTTCGAAGACAAGGCCGTCCTGGAGTTTTTTGAGAAATCGGGGCGCAACCTGCTCCAGGCCGAAGTCGCGGCCGGCGTGAAGCACCACGTCGCGCTCTCGGTAGTCGGCACCGAGCGGCTGCTCGCCAGCGGATATTTCCGCGCGAAGCTGGCGCAGGAAAATCTGATCAAAGCTTCGCCGATTCCCTACACGATCGTGCGCGCCACGCAGTTCTTCGAATTCGTGCGGGCGATCGCCCACGGCGCCACCGACGGCCAGGCGGTGCGGTTGCCCTCGGCGCTGATGCAGCCGATCGTTTCCGACGACGTCGCTGCGTTGCTGGCGGAAGCCGCCGTCGGCGCGCCCGTCAACGGCATCGTGGAAATCGCCGGGCCCGAAGCGATCCGGCAGGACGAACTGGTCCGCCTGTTCCTGCGCGCCACGGACGACACGCGCTCGGTGATCGTGGATCCGGAGGCCCTCTACTTCGGCGTGAAGCTCAACGACCAAAGCCTCACGCCCGGCGCGAAGGCGCGACTCGGCAGGACGCGCTTCCAGGACTGGCTCAAGCAGGCAGTCAAGGCGGCCTGAGCCGTGTCCCTGCCGTGGAAGGGGTGGGCGAGGCGTCCCGCCGAGCCGCTGGCGAGCGACGGCTCGGCCGGAGGCTTCGCCCTACCTCCGGCCACCCAGCAGTGAAGCGCGTTTGAACCCTCACATCCTGCGAACGCTCCGTAAAACCACCGGCCGCGGACGTCGCCGAAAATAAGTAATTATGTTATGAATACAAATCTCCTGACCACCCCGAAGGCGCTCCTCGCCGCGCTGCTGGCAAGCGCGCTCTTTCTCACGTTGAACGGACTGTTCATGCTGTTCGATCCCGGGACATGGTATGACGTGGTTCCCGGCGTGAAGTTTACGGGACCGTTCAACCAGCATTTCGTGCGGGACATCGGAATCATTCAGGCCTTCCTGGGTGTCGCCTACCTGGTGGGAGTCGTCCGGCCGGCGGTGCGGCTCGAGCTCTGGGCGGCGGCGACGGTATGGCTGATCGCCCATGCGCTGTTCCATCTCTGGGAAGTTGCCGTCGGCATTTGCGCGCCCTCGGCGCTCCTGCGCGATTTCGGCGCGGTCTCGCTGCCGGCCTTGATCGGCCTCTGGGCCAGCGCCTGGGCGTGGCGCCGCCGGGAACAGCCTGCAACTGCGCTCGCGGTCTCGGAGGGCGTATAAAAAGATCCGAACGCCACGCTGGAGAAATTCAGTTCAACCACGGATGGACAGGATAATCGCGGATTCAGACTTTGGATACGCGGCTCCTGGCGGCGCTGGCCCTTCTACGGAAACGTTTCCCGGCCCGGGGCTGTGAGCTTAGAGCCTGTCATGAACTTTCTGTGGTGCGCCGCTGGGAAAGGTAGGGCCCGACCTCCGGGCGGGCCGCATTGGAGATACGTATGCCGAAGCGGCCCGCTCGGAGATCGGGCCCTACCAAGGACCGCAAAGTTCATGACAGCCTCTAGGGCCAGCGGCCCAGGAAATTGGCGCCACCATCAACGGAGGGCTGGAAGCCCACGGCCGTATCGCGACGCCAATGACGCGTCGCGTGCGCGACCCTGATAGAGTTGAGAGCCGACGGAGCGGGTGAGCGGGTAGAGGGCCGGCGTCGATCTCCGTTTCGGAGCTTTGACCTTCTCCCTTTCCATGCGGGCGCCGATCGCTTCATGCTGCGCTTCCCCCGATGTCTCTGCTGATTCGTCACGCCCGCGTCCTCACCCTGGCCCAACCCAAAACCGACTCCGTCGCGCTCGCCTCCACCCGGCGCCGCCGCGGAGCCGCCCTGCGCGATCTCGGCGTCATCGCGCGCGGAGACGTGCTCGTGCAGGACGGCCGGATCGCCGCGGTCGGCCCGGAGCTCACCGCCCCGCCCGATGCGGACGTGATCGACGCCAACGGCCGCGTGTTGATGCCGGGTTTCGTCGACTGCCACACGCATGCCTGCTCGAGCGTCGAACGGTTGGACGACTGGGAGAAACAACTCGGGGGTGCGTCGCCCGCCGGGGTCGCGAAGACCGGCGGCATCCAAGCCATCGTGCATGCCGTGCGCGAGGCCACGCGCAAACAGCTCGCCGCCGCCCTGCGCACGCGGCTCGACCTGATGCTCGCCGGCGGCACGACGACCGTGGAGGTGAAAAGCGGATACGGACTCAACGTCGACACGGAGCTCAAGATGCTCCACGCGATCCAGCGGACCGCGCAGGAATTTCCCGGAACGCTGGTGCCCACCGCCTTGCTCGGCTACGCGATCGACGGCGATCCCGCCAACCACACCCGGATGGTCGTGCGCGAGATGCTGCCCGCCGTGTGGCACGAGTTCCCCGGGCTCACCATCGATGCCCGTTGCGGCGCCGAAGCCTGGCCGGTCGAAGCCTGCGTGCGCCTCTTCGAACGCGCCCGCAAACACGGTCTCGAGATTCGCGTGCACGCCGATGAGTTCGCCCCGACCGGCATGATCCCGGAAGCGCTCAAACTCCACGCCCGCAGCGTCGACCACCTGGAGAACGCCGCCAAGGCCGACCTGCTCGCGCTCGCCGCCAGCGAAACCTTCGCCGTGATGATGCCTGCGGCGAGTTTTCACTCGGGCGGACGCTATGCGCGCGCCGGAGCGTTCGTCGACAGCGGCGGCCTGCTCGCGCTCGCCAGCGACTACAATCCCGCCGGCTCGCCGACCCCCTCGATGCCGTTTGTGATCGCTGCCGCCGTGCGCTACGGCGGCCTGACTCCCGCGGAAGCCATCGTCGCCAGCACCGTCAACGCCGCCGCCGTCCTCGGCCTTCACGACCGCGGCACCATCGAGCCCGGCCAGCGCGCCGACCTGATTCTCCTGCGCCATCGCGACGAACGCCTCCTCGCGTACGAAATCGGTGGCAACCCCGTCGACCTCGTGATCGCCGGCGGCCATCGCGTGCCATCGGCAGCATCGCGCTAGCCCGACGGGACGACGTTGCCCACAAGAGGCGCAAAACGCCCGAGGCGAACCGAAGTCGACGTTCGTCCCCGTCGGTCCGACGCCATGGTGCGCCTTCCGAGCCTTTTGAGGCCGACCTGCTTTGCGGGTCGGCTGGCCGAGGTACCGCGGTGGG
>DASWVO010000129.1:0-10348 GCA_036406235.1 Opitutaceae bacterium | reverse complement strand
AGCGCGCGAGCCGGGCGGTGTCGTCGGCTTCGCGCAGCCGCTCCCCCGTTTCCGATCCGGCAGACCGCGGCTGAGAGTGGAACAGCGTCGGGATGCGCGCGGCCGCGGGCAGTTCGTTTTGTTCGATGACCAGCCCGACCGACCATCCCTGGTCGACCGCAGTGTCCCACGACCGCGGCAGGACCAAGCCGACGCGACGGTAGCCGGCGGCGCGGATTTGCCGGAGGGCGAGGCGAAGGTTGCCGGTCGCATCGGTCGTCACACGATGCAGGGCCGGAGCGAGCGGCGAATGTCCGAGCGCGACGGCGCTGAGGCGCTCCCAATCCAGCTCGAGCGGTTCGGCGCGGCCCGTCGCGTCGGAGGCGAGCAGCACTCCGGTGATGCCGCGGTGAAACAGGATGTTGCTGAGCCGCTGGTCGCTGAGGTCCGGCTCGCCGAGCCAGAAGTGCTCCAGACGATAGCCGCACGTCTCGGCCTTTTGCTGTGCGCTCACGAAGTAGTGCTCGAGGATTGGATTGTCGCGCCAGCTCCACTTCGTCGCGCCGTGGGTGATGTAGGCGATCGTCTCGGTGCGGCGGTTGGTCGCGAGCCCCTTGCGGTAGGCCACCAAGGCTCGCAGCGCGGGATCCGGACAATACCCGAGCTTCTCGGCCAGCGCCTGGATGCGCTGGCGGGTTTCGGCGGGAATCGACGGGCTGTTGCGCAAGGCGAGCGAGACCGTCGTGTTGTGCACGCCGGCGGCCCGGGCGATGTCGAGCTGGGTGACGCGGGCTTTCGTTTCCGCGGCCGCGAATCGTTTTTGCTCGCCGGTGGAGGAGGGGGAGGGACACCGCGGCGCGAGTGCGGCAAGACTCGTGGAGGATCGGCGGGGAAGGGTGGCGTGCATAAGCACAAAAGGGTTAAGGGGTCCGACAGGGCCGTGAACGAGCTGGGCGATGCGTTCACGTTGGGCGAGGCGATGAGGCAAAAGCACGGCGATGCGATCAACCGCCCGCTCATCATAGTTATAGTATGCCTAAAGTTATAGCGTGCGTCGCGCGCTCCTGCTTGCACGGAGGAGCGGGGCACCCGCCGGCGCCGCGGGATAGCCTTTACGGAGCGGCGGGCACCACTCACGCTTCGCGCGCTTTCGATAAATGTACTGGGACTTTCCATTGGCGCGGGCACGCGTGGCGCGCGAAAGCCGGAGACCACGGCACGGCGACTCGGCGGGCGGCGAACGTCGCGGGCGCGGAAGGCGCATGCGCTTGGTGGCGGCTCTGGCGGGCCTGCTGGCCGGGGTGGCGGCGGCCGCCGCGGCGGAGGGCGTCCGCGGGCTTCCCTTCACCCGCTCCTATCCGTTCGAGGAGATTGGCAACGTGCCGCGGGGCGCCCGGTTGAGCTTTGACGCCTTTGGCCGGGTCGCGGTGATTCACGACGGGGTGTATTCAGTGCTCAATGACACCGTATGGGTCGACATGGGCGACCGGGAGGCGGAGCGTGGCGGCGTGAGCATGGCGAATGTGGCGCTCGCCGATGACGGCAGTGCCTATTACGGGGGGCTTGGCTCCTGGGGCACGGCTCAGCTCGCGGCGAACGGCCGCCTGTGCCCGTCTCCGAAGAACCCGGCCGATGCGCCGGACTGGACGTTGAACACGTCCTTCACGGAACTGGTCGCCACGGCCGACGGGGCTTACTTTGCCGGCTGGAACGGCATTGTCTTCTGGGACCGCGCGCGGCAGGAGAACCGGTTCTTCGAATGCGCGGGGGTTGCGAAGATCTTCCGCGTCGGCGACCGCGTCTTCGTCTCGGCCCACGGACGGGCGCTGCACACGATCGACGTTCGCAGCGGGGTGTTGCGCGAGGTGCCGGAGGCCGCCTTCGGGGGCGTCGCCGTCGAGTGCACGACGCCGCTCGACGAGACGCACGTGCTCCTGTCCCTCCGGGATGGGCGGCTCGTCGTCTTCGACGGCCGCACCGCTTCCCCCTGGCCCGCCCAGGCACGCCACCAGTTGACGGGCTTCGTCTCCAACCTGCATCGCCTGGTGGATGGCGGCGTCGCGGTCGCGATCACCGGCAAGGGCCTTTTCCTGATTTCCGAGGAAGGGGAGATGCTCTCTTCGATGACGACGCCGCAGCATCACCGTATCACCGCCATCGCTACACGGGAGCCGGGCGTCCTCTGGGTGGCCGGAGAGGACGCGGTCGAGAAAGTGCTCTACGCCGGCTCACTCACCAGCTTCGGGCAGCGGCTTGGTCTTCCGGTCAGCTGGCCGATCGTCCTGCGCTGGCGCGACCGCATCGTCGTCTCGTCCAGCGGCCAGTTGTATGAGGCGGTGGCGGGGCCGCCGGGCGCGCCGAGCCGTTTCGCGCTGATGGCCGGCCAGCCGGCGGGAGGCGCCTGGGCCGTGGCTGCGCGCGGCGCGCAGATGCTGGTCGGGAATGTCACCGGGGTCTTCGCCACGGAGGGGGAAAATGGTTTCGTGCGCGTTGCGGACATCGGCGAGGTGGCCCACCTGGCGATGGTGGAGTCCGGTCATTGCTACGCAATCGGCCGGAAGGAGATCGCGGTGCTGCGCTGGGCAAACAACCGGTGGTCGGAGTGCGCCCCGCGCATCCCCGGCCTCGGTCATCCGGCGGTCGTGCACGCCGCGAAACGCTCCGCGTGGGTGGAGCTGGGCGGCAACAAGGTGGCACGTATTTCGCTGTCGGGCGACCGCTTGAAGCTGCAGATGTTTGACGACCTGCCGTGGAAGGACGCCCAGTGGGTGAACGTCGGGATCGTTGGCGACCTCGTCGTGCTCGGCGGGACCGCGGGAGAACGCATCTTCTACGACGAGAAGACCGAGGCGCGCTGCGAGGCGCCGGAACTTCAGCGCCTGCTGGGGCGCTCGCCCTACTGGATCACGCGTATCCAGAAAGACGATGCGGGGACGCTATGGGCCGCGCACCACCAGGGCGTGGTGACGTTCACGCCGGTGGATGGGGGCTACGAAATGGACGCGTCGACCTTCGACCTCATTAACGACCAATATCCCGTGGTCCACCTGTTGCCGGGGAACGACGTGTGGTTTTCGACCGGCCGATCGCTCCACCACGTCGAGCGGCGCCGGGGGCCCGAAGCCAGGACGCCCTTGCAACCCATGCTGGTATCGGTCGTCGACGGACGAACCAACGTCGAGCTGCGGGAGCGTCCCGCGACCTCCGCCGCTCCGCTCCAGCTCCCCTTTGCGCAGAACAGCCTCAGTTTTCGCTTCTTCTCGGGCGGCTACTCCTGGCGCCGCGCTCCCGTCTACGAGTTCAGGCTGAACGGCGGCGACCGCTGGGCGACGCTCGGATCGGGTTCGCTGTTGAGCTTCCCCGGGTTGCGGGAAGGCCGCTACCGGCTGGAGGTGCGGATTGCGGAGAGCTCGCAGCGATCGACCGGTTCTCCCGTGGCGTTCGCGTTTGAGATCCTGCCGCCCTGGCACCGCACGTGGCCCGCCTACGCATCCTACGGACTCGGACTCGTGCTGGCGCTCGCCGGCGTCATCCGCTGGACGGGGCACCGCACGCGGCGCCGGAACCTGGCGCTCGAGCGGCTCGTCGAGGAGCGGACGAATCAGTTGAAGTCGGCGATGGAGAAACTCAACGAGGAGACGCGGAACCTGGCGACACTGGCCGAGCGCCAGCGACTCGCCGGCGAAATCCACGACAGCCTGCAGCAGGGGTTGAGCGGGTTGATGCTGCAACTGGACGCGACGTTGAAGCTGCCGACGTTGCCAGGTGACGTCCGCTCGCGCCTCAACGTGGCCCGCAACATGGTATCCTTCACCCGGCACGAGGTGCAGAATGCCGTCTGGGACATGGAGTCGCCGTTGCTCGACGACGGCGAACTGGGCGGCGCGTTGCGCAAACTCACGACGTTGATCAGCCCGGGCGCGGTGGCGATGGACATCGCGGTATCCGGCGCTCCGGCTGCGCTGCCGCCGACGATCAAGCATCACCTGCTCCGGATCGCGCAGGAGGCGATCACCAACGCGGTGCGGCACGCGTCCGCGACGCGGGTCTCCGTCCGCCTGGACTATCGACCCGACGCCGTCTCGCTCGCGATCGCCGACGATGGCGCCGGGTTCAGTCCGGACGAGGTCATGTCCAAGAGCATCGGCCATTTCGGGCTGCGGGGATTGCGCAGCCGCGCGAGCAAGATCGGCGGAGAGCTGCGGATCGAGAGCTCACCGGGCCAGGGCACGCAGGTGCGCGTGGTCGTGCCGACCTCCCTTTTTTCCGATGCAAGCCAACGTTCAGCCTGAGAAGATCCGGATTCTGCTTGTCGACGATCACATCGTCCTGCGCATGGGGTTGATGACCGCGGCAAGCGGCGAGCCCGACATGGAGGTCGTCGCCGACGCGGAGAACGGCCTCGACGCGATCGTGGCTTACCGGAAACACCGGCCCGACGTTGTCGTGCTCGACCTGCGGATGCAGGGGATCAGCGGCGTCGAGACAATCCGCCGGCTCCGCGAGGAGTTCGGCAGCGTGCGGGTCCTGATCTTCAGCAACTACGCCAGCGGCGAGGAGGTTTATCAGGCGCTCCGCGCCGGCGCGCGTGGTTTTGTGGTGAAGGAAATGGCGCTCGACCGGCTGCTCGAGGCGATCCGGATGGTGTATCGAGGTGAAGACTACATTCCGCCGGAAATCGAAACCCGCATGAATGAACGCCTCCCCGCGCCGCTGTCGCCCCGCGAACTCGAGGTGCTGCAACTCGTCGCCAAGGGGCTCAGCAATCGGGAAATCGGCGCGGCCCTCCGCGTGGTCGAGGGCACCGTCAAGATTCACGTGACCAACATCCTGACCAAGCTCGGCGTTGCCGACCGCACGCAGGCAATCGTCGTCGCGATGAAGCGCGGCATCATCCAACTCGATTGAGCGGACGCCGCGGCGGGCTACCTCGTTTGCGGCTGCACAATTGATTGAGACGCTCTATTTCCGACCGTTCTTGAGGGAAAATCACTCGTTCGTCCGAAACGGCGCCGCGGGCAGGCCGGCGCCGTTGAAGAGCGTCGCGAGAGGGTTCGCCTGCCAGGCGTAGCGCGCCACCGCGGGCGAGGGCACCTCGGCGGCGGTGAGCACGACGACGTCAGGACCCTCGATGCGCGCTTCCGCCCAATGCCACCGTCCGTCGTCGCCCGCGACGGCGAATTCGCCGAGCCGCTCGCCGCGGACCTGCAGCCCGCCGGCGACGTGATCGAAGTGCAGCGCGAGCGCGCCGGGGCGGCGTTCGACGAAACGGAGCGTCGGGCCGCTGGCGACCACGTCGCGCCGGTAGTGGTCGGCGAGAGCGCGCAGCGCGAGGCGCTCGCCCACCGGCCGCTTCAGGCGCGGGTGGATGTTGTCGGCCTCGCCGGTGTCGATCGTGATGGCGAGACCGGTATTGCGGACCTCGCGCGCCGTGAGCGCCTGGGCTTCGCGCAACTCGGTCCAGCCGTCGGCGAGGCCGGGCTCTCGCTTGCGCGCCATGAAGGCGGGCAGGCTGACGATGTAGAAGGGAAACTCGCCCTGGCCGAAGGCCGCGCGCCAGTCGGCGATGAGCGCGGGCAGGAGCTTGCGGTATTGTGGTGCGCGGGAGCTGTTCGCCTCGCCCTGGTACCAGATGGCGCCGGAGATCGCGAGCGGAGCGAGGGGCGCAATCATGCCGTTGTAGAGCACAGTCGGCATCGTGGGATAGTTGTCGAAGTCCAGCGGGAGCGTCGCGGGCGGACGCGCGTCGTAGCTCACGGCGGCGCGCCACTCGCCGGCCAGCGGGATCTCGCGCCCGTCGCCGAGCTGCACGCGCAGGGTGGCCGCGGGCGACCGAAAACCGCCGTCCGGCTGAGTCTTGAAGACGCGCACGGCGATCACGTTTTTGCCGGGCTTCAAAGCGCCGCTGGGGATCGTGTAGACGCGTGGATTCTCGACCCACGAACTCGCGCCAATCCAGCGACCGTTTACGTAGATTGTATCCATTCTTTCGATCACGCCGAAGAAGACCTTGCCGGCGCCAGCCGGCACTGGGTCCGGGAGGGTGACTTCGCGACGGAACCACACGACAGCCGGTGCGGCGGGCACGCCCAATTCCGCGAAGCCGCCGGGTATCGTCACCGTGTGCCACGCGCGGTCGTCGAAGGCAGGCTGGGCCCACGCTTCGCCGCGACCCCCGACGTCGTGCTCGTCGAGCCAGTGCATGAGAAAGCTGCCGTGGCGTGCCTCCGTCGCGTTCGTGAGCCGGGCGATTTCGGCCATCTGCGGGGCGAATTCTCCGATGCGCGCGAGCGCGTCGGCGCTCATCCACGATTCGGCCGGACTGCCGCCGGCGGCAGCCTGGATCACGCCAATGGGCACGTTCAGCTCGGCCTGGAGTTTGCGGGCGAAATAGTAGGCGACCGCCGAAAACCCGGCGGCGGTATTCGGCGAGCAGGCCTGCCACGCGCCGAAGGCGGTGGAAGCCGGCGCATAGGCGACACTCTTCGCCACGGAATAGAGTCGAACCTCCGGCTGCTCCGCGCGGGCGAGCTCGGCGTCCGCCTCGAAGGTGTTCTCCAGCGGCCACTCCATGTTGGACTGGCCGCTGCAAAGCCACACATCGCCGACCAGCACGTTCGTGAGCTTGACGTGTTCGCGGCCGTCCACGCGCACGGTGTAGGGACCGCCGGCGGGCGGAACGGCGACGGTCGCGCTCCACCGGCCGTCGGTGCCGGCGACGGTTTCGGCGGAATGCTCGCCGACCGTGACGATGACTTTGGCTCCCGGCTCGTCCCATCCCCACAAGGTATTCGGCTTGCCGCGCTGCAGCACCATGTGGTCGCCGAAGATCGGAGCGAGAAACGGAAGCGTCGGAGCGGAGCGCGGCGAATCCGCCACGCCGGGGATTGCGCCCAGCAGGACACTCGAAGCGTTCACGAGAAGGGTCAGGAGGAGGGCGAGGTGCATGGCGGGCAGGAGGACCGGGATTGGGCAAACGATACGTTCACGGTGGGGCGAAAAGGGAAACCCCGGAGGGTAAACGTGCGCTTTCTCCGCTGAAAGGCGGCGTGCGTTCAAACATGTGAGGAAGGTTGAAGTTGGCGCGTCGACGAATATCTGCGGAATGGCCCCCGGTGAGCTCCCGACGAATATGGCTCCCACCCCGCCGGACCGCGGGTGCGTCCTCACCGTTCGTCAACCCGTCATGATTTTTCTTATGCGTTCTCTCCCTCGGATGGTGATGCTGACCGGCCTTGCGCTTGCCTTGTCGGCGTTCGCGTGTGTGGCGGCGGATGCACGCTGGGTGGCGACGTGGGTCTCCGCCCAGCAACTCACCGAGCCCGGCAACATGCCGCCGGAGCCCGGGCTCGCCGGGGCGACGCTGCGCCAGGTGATCCAGCCCACGCTCGCAGGGGGGCGCGTGCGCGTGATGCTCTCGAACGAGTATGGGGAAAAGCCGCTCGTCGTCGCCGGCGCGCATCTCGCGAAGTCGGCGGGCCGCTCGGCCATCGATCCGGTGACCGACCGTGCGCTGACGTTCAACGGCGCGACTACGGTGACGATCCCGCCTGGCGCCGCCATGCTTTCGGACGACGTGCCCCTCGCTGTCGCCGCGTTTGAAAATCTCGCCGTGAGCGTGCAGCTCGCCGACGTGCCTGCGCGGCTGACCGGCCACCCGGGTTCGCGCACGACGTCGTTCATTCATGCGGGCAACGGGCTTTCGCTCGCCACGTTGCCGGACGCGAAGGAGACGGATCACTGGTACCTGCTGGCCGCGGTCGAGGTGCTGGCCGCCCCGGCGGCGTCGGCGGTCGTGGTGATCGGCGACTCGATCACCGACGGTCGTGGTTCCACCACCAATCAAAACGACCGCTGGCCGAACCAGTTGGCGCGCCGCCTGTACGCGAACCCGGCCACGGCGCAAATCGCCGTGCTCAACCAGGGAACGGGCGGGGGACGGGTGCTGCACGACGGCCTCGGGGACAGCGCGCTCCGGCGGTTCGACCGCGACGTGCTCGCAGTCCCTGGCGTGCGCTGGTTGATCGTCTTCGAAGGGGTGAACGACCTCGGCGGCGCGGTCGGCGCTCGCGCGAAAGGCGAACCGGCCACCACCGCCCAGGACCTGATCGCCGCGTATCGGCAGATGATCCTGCGCGCGCGCAGTCACGGGATTCGCGTGATCGGCGCGACGATCATGCCCTTCGCCGGGTTCACGTCCTATGACACGCCGCAGAGCGAGGCGGACCGGCAGGCGGTCAACGACTGGATCCGCCACAGCGGCGAGTTCGATGGCGTGATCGACTTCGACGCGATCACGCGTGACCCGGCAAATCCGTCACGGCTCTCCGCTGCCGTCGACGGTGGGGATCACCTCCATCCCTCCGCGGCGGGTTATCAGATCATGGCCGATGCGATCGACCTGACGCTGTTTTCGCCGAAGCGCTCCTCAGTCGACTAGGCGAGCGCGACGGCCCGTTGGCGGTGCGGGAGCAGCGGCAGCGTGACTCCTTCCCGCCACTTGCGATCGAGCGGGGTGATTCAGGACAGAGAGGTGTCGGGGCAAGGCAGTAGCCTTGGATGGGAACCTGGCCGGATAAGCCTAAGGCTGGCGGGGAATGGAAGGGCGGCTCGCCGAGCTCGCCCTAACGGAAGCGGCGAGGCTCATGCCTCGGCCAGAGGGACTCGGTATCCCTCGCGAGGCTTAGTGGTGCCCGCCGTAAGTTCCGTGACGTGTCGGTGAATCATCGGGTAGGGCGAACCGTCCTCGGTGAGCCGCGGCTCGGTGGGGACGCCTCGCCCTACCACTACGTCACTGAACTTTCGGGTCCAGAGCACGCAGTTAGCCCTGCAGCGCGGCGCTCCGGAGTTTTTCGTACTCGGGCAAAAGCTTGGCGTACCGCGCCCAGAACGCCGGGCGTGGCGTGCCTTCGAGCTGCGCCACGAGGTGGGCGAGGTGCGTGTGCCAGCCCGCTCCATAGTTGGCGAGTTCCGCCTGTTCCTCGGCACCGCGGGTGCGGTGCGTGAGGACAAGCAGCACCTGTTTGCCTTGCGGCGTTAGTTCGAAGGTCACCTCCGAATCCTCGCTGCCAAACGTATAGACGAGCAACCGCGGCGGCTCGCACCGAAGCACGCGCCCCTCGAAGGTCACGCCGGGATCTTGCACCTCGGCGTATTTCGCCGGCGGCGTCTCGTCCGGCGCGAGGTTCTTATGCACCATGGCAAACTCGACTTTGCCGCCGGCCTTCTGCTCAAGCATGCCGCCGCAGAACCAGCGGGCGCGCTTTTCGGGATCGGTGAGGTACTCCCAAACCCGCTCGATCGGGCCCGGCAACGTGCGCACGATCCGCAACTCCGCCGGACCGGTGAACTTTCCGTGTTGTTCGTTGATGTTCATGATGAGGCTTTCTTCCTGGTTTTCCGTTTTCTGGCTTCGTCGTCCGCGCTCAACTCGCGCTCGAGCGCGTCGAGCCGGCGCGACCAGACCGAGCGCGTTTTCTCCAGCCAGGCTTCGAGGTCGTCGAACCCGCCGGGATTGAGCGTCTGGATGCGCGACTGGCCTGCGGCGCGCGTGGTGACGAGACCGGCTTCCCGCAGCACGTTCAGGTGCTGCGAAATCGCCGGGGCGCTGAGGTCGAATTCCTTGACGAGCTCGCCCGCGGTCCGTTCGCGCACCGCGAGCAGTTCAACAATGCGCCGCCGCGTTGGGTCGGCGAGGGCAGTGAGGCTTTCCATACCCACACGTTTCGGTGGTAACTTAATTAAGCAATAGCAAAAATAAGAACAGGGCGTGGCGGTTCCGCCCGGCGGATTGCGGGCGGGTGCGTTTCGCCGGGATGGATCCGGCGATGGGTGGCTGGCGGCGGAGCATTCTCGAACGATCCGGGTTCGCCGTGCTGGCGTTGGCGCGTCGTCTGCGTATCGACTCGGCGGATGCCACCCTTGCGTTACCTTGCCTTCTTTCTCTGTGCCCTCCTGAGCGCCGCGTGTGTGGGCGCGCCGGCGGCATCCGCCAGCGGCTCACACCGGAGCATCACCGCGTTTGGCGCAGTGGGCGATGGCCGGACGTTGAACACCGAGGCGATCCAGAAAACGATCGACGCCACCGCGGCGGCGGGCGGCGGTGTGGTCGAGATCCCGGCCGGCACGTTCCGGAGTGGTTCGATCTTTCTCAAGCAGGGGGTCGAGCTTTTCCTGGCCGAGGGCGCCGTGCTGCTTGGCTCCAATCGCCTTGAGGATTATCCCAAGCGGGAGACGCGCATCGAGGGCCACTTCGAGCCGTGGCGGATGGCGCTCGTCAACGCCGAGCGACTGGAGCACGTGCGCCTCCGCGGCCGCGGGAAACTCGACGGCAACGGCATCCTCTTCTGGGCCGCGTTCTGGCAGCGGC
>DASWVO010000128.1:0-2717 GCA_036406235.1 Opitutaceae bacterium | reverse complement strand
AGACCGTCGCGGCGGGCGAACGAGCGCACCAGGCGCAAGCCGCGCGCGACGTCGTGCAACATCACGGGGTGGCGGTAGCCATTGCTGCCGAGCCGGTATTTCAGGACGTAGCACGTGATACCCTGCCGGACGAGCCATTGCGCGTAGCCCTCGCCCTCGTGTTGGGCGAGGTGACCGTAGCCGCCGCCCGGCAGGATGAGCATCGAGGCGCCGTTGCGTTTATCCGCATCGGGGCGATACGGCGTGAGGGTTGGGATATCGGCCTCGGCGGAACCGCGCGCGTCGGGAGCGCCGTTGGGCCAGAGAGGAATCGTTTCCGAGGCGGGAGCAGCGAAGATTTGGGAAAACACGAAGAGAGACGCGAAGAGCAACGGGGCAGGGCGGAAGCGCATCCGGTGATTGGAGACAAGGGCCCGGCGACTTCGCAAGCATCGAGCCAGCGGACGGATCGACCGTTTGCTTCTCGATTGGAAACACATCCACGGACCTCACGCGGCGACTGCCCGAGGGAGCGCGGCGCTTCAGCCCGCGCTCGCTGCTTCCAAGCACGGGCTGACGCACCGTGCTACGGAAAGACGATCGAAAAAAGTGCATGACACGCTCTGGGAAACGGCGGAATTCGTTCGTAGCGGCGAGCGCCAGCGAGCGGTCGTGTGATGCTCCACGCTGGCGCTCGCGGCTACGCAGGCATGCAGAATTTCTCTTGTCCGTCGCGGGTGGGGGGACGCGCTCGACGCCGTGCTCGCGTGCGATGCCATCGCGTTGCGGCTCGCAAAACAAAAAGGCCCGCCGGACCGAAGTCCGACGGGCCAAATTTGCGGGGGTGGGCGTTCGCCACGCGCTCTTTCCCGGATATCTGTGTTGGGCGCCCTCGCTTTCGCGGGCCACAGATTCCCCGACGCCACTCCACGCGGCAAGGCGCGGCTTTCGGTCTCATGGCGGGACCGCTCTGACCGTTTCCGGTCGGAGTTTATCGAGTGAGGCCTCTTTGCCCGGTTCGCGGATCCACTGCCGTGGATGCTCGCGCCGGACAGGGTGCTGACACGCCTGCAAGCTGCGTTCGCGTCGGCACCGTTATCACGAGGACGGCCCCGGCTTTTGGCCGGACGTTGGCCCCGTGCGACGGGTCTGACCTCTTACCTTCTCAGGCTGCGTTCTTGCCTTGCAGTGGAGTGACGCGGTTTTTCGCGCCGCTCCAATTCAGGAACGTTGGCGGGCTTTGCCAGACTCGCTCGTTCCCCACGCCCTCGTCTCGTTTGCGCGCCTTTCGTTTCCGAAAGGCCTTGTTGGCGGGGTGGACCCGCCACGAAACCCGAGCGCGTGCTGGTGCATACGGTAGCAGCCGTAACCCTCTGGGTCACCGTATCAGTGCGGGAGCCGAAACGTCTCCCGGACCTGACTCGGCTTCGGCGCGGTTTCTCGTTCGCGCTTGGGCCGCTCAGCTCCTGATCGTGAACAACTGGCGCGGGCACGACCCCGCTGGCCAGAGGAGCTGGTGAGATATGCCTGCCTCGCGCGATTGCTCGCGCCAGAGAGGGGCGGGGCGAACCAGCTTCGCCCGACCTTTCCCCGGTTGCCCGGGATTATCCCAGTCTCCGCTTCCGGCAGGTTTTTCAGGCCACCGTGCGCTTGACTGTTCTCTCAAGGAACAGCGTTGAACGTGACCGAAATACGCGTCGGAGTCACGGCTTTGTTCTCCACAAGATATTCACCGGCAAGGGCCTGGTGAATAACCGGTGAACAAGTCGGGGCGGAAGGATAGGACAACGTCATGCCTCGCGCGCTGCGGCAACGTCCGCACGCCTCCCACTGGGCGGGTTAAGGATAACCCACCTGCCTCCAGACGGTTTTAGACGTTTACTACGTGATTGCCGGACAGCGTCACCGCTTTTCAACTACAACGCAGGATGCTGTGTCGAAAGCGCCGGCTTGCCAGCCCGTGCGCCCGTCCTGTTGGCTGATTCTCTTCCATGTCGCCGCGCGAACTCCCGATCTACGAACTCGAAGCCCCGCTCGTCGCGACACTGCACGGCGCCGGGCGGCTGATCGTCCAGGCGCCGACCGGCTCGGGCAAATCGACACAGATCCCGCAGATGCTGCTGCGCCATGGATTTCTCGACGGCGGCGAGGTCGTTGTGCTGCAGCCGCGCCGGCTCGCCGCCCGCCTGCTCGCGAAACGCGTCGCCGAGGAAATCGGCGTCCCGCTCGGCGATGTCGTGGGTTATCAAATACGCCTCGAGTCGCGTCGCTCGGAGCGGACGCGCATCCGCTTCGTCACCGAGGGCATTTTGCTGCGCCAGATGTCGTTTGACGCGCAGCTCAAGGGCGTGAGCGCGCTCGTCTTCGACGAGTTCCACGAGCGACACCTCTACGGCGACATCTCGCTGGCACGTGCACTTCAGATCCAGCAGACCCACCGGCCCGACCTGAAGATCATCGTCATGTCGGCGACGCTCGACACGGCGGCGCTGCGAACCTACCTCGCCCCCTGCGAAGTGCTCACGTCGCAGGGGCGTAGCTTTCCTGTCCGTGTGGAATACCTGCCGCGCAGCGTTAGCTTCGAGAACGAGCCGGTGTGGGAGGTCGCAGCGCGCGAGTGCGTGCGCGTCGCCGCGCACACGCCGGGCGACCTGCTGGTCTTCATGCCCGGCGCCTACGAAATCGGCCGCACCGTCCAAGCGCTCCAGAGCGAGCGGGAACTGCGCGACTGCATCGTG
>DASWVO010000127.1:0-2276 GCA_036406235.1 Opitutaceae bacterium | reverse complement strand
AGGCGGATGGGGTCGAGAATGCCGTCGAGGATTCCCTCGAGCAATCCCACCGCGTAGCCGGCGACAAATTGCGGACCGCCGCCCGCGGCGATGTTGGCGACCTTGTTGCTCGCGGCGACCTTCGTGTCGTCCTCGGCGTCGCGTAGTTGCTCGAGGAAACTGATCGTCGCCGCCTTCATCAGGCTGGCGAGTACGCCAAGTCCGGTGAGGAACGCCGGGAAACCGCGGATGAACTGGATGAGGAACCCGAGGACGAAATCGATGACGGGTGGCTTCAGGTCGTCGGGGCAGAGCAGCCAGATCGCGGCGGTGATCGCGATCGGCAGCAGCGGCGGGTTGAGCGCCACCATGATCAGCCGCACGAGGAAATCGAGGATCGGCTGGAAGATTGCCGCGAGCGCGTCGAACACGGCGCGAATCGCATCGCCGAGCCCGGTGAATCCTTCGTCGGCCCAGGTGGCCAGTTCTTCGAACTGGGTTGCCACGTGATTCAGCACCCGGGTCACGGCTGTGAGGCAGTGGTTTGCGCCGAACGCCCCGAGTACATCGGCGAATGTTTCGGCCACGCTTGCGGTCGCACCTGCGAGCCAGGACGCGGCGCTGGCGATGGCTGAGCTCACGCCGCTGACAAGCCCGATGATTCCCGGCAGGATGTCGTTGGCGAGGAGCTCGCGGGCCTGGACGAGGATTTCCTCGGTGTTCCAGTTCTCCCAGAGCCAGACGATCTTCTGGTAAAGCGGCGGGATCACCTGCGTGAGCACCACGATCGGCCCGAGCGGGGAAAGGAGCAGGAGCGTGCCGGCGACGGCCATCAGCGGCGTCTTGATGGGCTCGATCGTCTTGAGGAACGCGTCCCAGAGCTCGGAGGCCTTCTCGGCGAGCCAGTCGCGGATTCCAGACGTGCTGTCCCACGCGAGACTGAATTGTTCGCACAGCCACTCCCACGCGTCCTCGGCCGCCGAGCGTAGCGGCGCCGTCACTTCACCGATCCAGTCGACGATGCCGGTGAAGCCCTCCCATACCGCGCCGCCGACGCTTTCGAGAAAACCGAGCACCGGTACGCCGATGTTTTCCCACAGTCCGCTGAAAATGCCGTCGGCCGTGTCGGCCGCGTCGCTCATGCCCTGCAGGATCGGATCGCCGTAAATGTTGATGGCGTCGACCAGCGGCTTCATCAGCGCGCCGACCGCCCGGCTGGCTCCTGCACCAAGCCCGCTCCACATGCCGCGCACGCCCTCGGTGAGGGAGGTGAACGTGCTTTGAATCGCGGAGACGATGTCGAGGCCCTCGAGCGGCGAGATGAGCGCGCCGACCAGCGCATCGAGGCCCGAGCAAAACAGGTCGGTCAATTGCCCCGCGAAGCCTCCGCGCACGAAGGCAAGAATGCCCGGCGCGAAATATTCGACCGCGCTCGCGAGGCTATCCGCGGCAAAATCGTAGGCCGCGCCTCCCGCCGAAGCGGCTGCATCCCAGGCGCCTTCACCGAGGTCGACGACGGCGCCAGTCACATCGTCGAAACTGGGCAGACTGACATCGGGCAGCCCGATGCATTGCACGGCGCAGGCATCCGTGCGCTGAGTGATTCTGGGCATCCCGCGCGCAGGCGGCGGTCCGCGCGGCAATGCTTGCGCGGACACGTCACCTTGCGCGTAGGGGCCGGCCGCCTGCTGCACCGTGTGCGTCAGCTCGTGCGCTAGCAACCGCCGGCCCTCGGATGTATCCAGAGCCGGCGTACCGCGGCCGAGCACGATGTGGCTCCCATACGTGAAGGCGCGGGCGTGAAAGCGCTCCGCGAGCGCAGACGCCGAGGCGCCGCAGTGCACGCGCACGGCGGAAAAATCGGTTTGGAACCGCTCTTCAAACCACGCGCGCAACGGCTCGGCGACGGGCTCACCCGCGCTGAGTTCGCCAAAAGGATGAGACGTGGAACGAACGCTGCGGAAGCGCCGCACCGGCGGTGCGCCCGGGCGCGTGGCGGGATCAAGCGGCCGTGGATGTGCGGCGCCGGATGCAGCCCGGCTCGGATGCAAAATGCTGCGGTCGTGGCGGAAAGTCGCGCTTCTGTCCAGGGACACGCCGGCGCCCTCCGCGGACGGTGGAGGCGCTGGCGAGGCGGGAGGTGCAGCCATGTGGACGACCGTTTCCGCAACCGCGGCCGCTTCCTGCTCGAGCCTCTCGTTCTCGAGCACCACCGCGGGGCGCCGCGGCGGCCGGTTCTTCACGGCCGCTGGATTTGACGCGGATGGGCGGGCTGATGCGGAAGACGACGAGGCATT
>DASWVO010000126.1:0-7979 GCA_036406235.1 Opitutaceae bacterium | reverse complement strand
CTGGACGGCACGTACAATCTCAACGGCAATTTCTTCCATACGCTCATGGCCGGCGTGCGCTACGCCGAGCGTTTTGCGTCGAACAAGCCGGGGTTGATCTTCGCCGACTTCAACTATCCGGTCGCCGAACGGCCGTCCGCCACCCTGTTTCCGGAGCTCATCTCGACGAATACCGCCGGTTTCTTTCCCTACACGGGCACGCCGAGTATTCGAAACTACATGACGGGCGTGCTCGATGGCACGCGCGACGCCGCTGCCTACCGCTCGCAGTTTGGCATCACGACGCCGCTGCCGGAATCAGCGTCTCCGCTCACGCTCTGGGATATCGATGAGACGACGACGGCCGCCTACCTGCTGGCCCGGTTCAAGGCCGGCCGCCTGCCGCTCGAGGGCAACATCGGTATCCGCGCCGTCCGTACCGAAGAGGCCGTCTCGGGCAGCCGGACGATCCCGGCTACATCCACGACGCCGCAGACCACCGGGCCGATCGACATCGACACGAGCTACGACGATTACCTGCCGAGCTTGAACACGCGCTACAGCCTGCGCGACGACCTCTTCCTGAAGTTCTCCGCGTCGAAGACGCTCACCCGGCCGGACTTCGGTCAGATGTCACCGTCACTCACGCTGGTGCCCAATCCCATCGATCCCGCCCTCAACCAGGGCAGCGCCGGCAATCCCGAGCTCAGTCCGATCAAGGCCGACAACTACGACCTCGCCCTGGAAAAATACTTCAGCCCCGCGAACTACGTTTACGCGACCCTGTTCTACAAGGATGTCGACGGCTTCATCATCAGCTCGGCGGCCACCGAAGTCTACGACGGCGTCCCTTACCTGATCACCCGCCCGCGCAATGCGAACGCCGCCAAGATCAAGGGCTTCGAGCTGGGCTACACGCAGTTCCTCGATTTCCTGCCGGAGCCGTTCCGCAACTTCGGCGTGCAGGCCAACTATACCTACGTCGATTCCGAAACGCCGAACGCAACGCTTGGCATCGACACGCCGCTGCCGAACCTTTCGAAGCACAGCTACAACGTGATCGCGATGTACGAGACGAAAAAGCTCTCCGCGCGCGTCGCCTACAACTGGCGCGACAAGTTCCTCAGTGGTCAGGCCAACATCGCCAACGTCGGCCGAATTCCTTTCTACACCAAGGACTATGGCTGGCTTGACGCGTCGATCAGTTACGCCTTCTCCGACCACTTCACACTCTCGATCGAGGGCACGAACCTGACCCGCACGAAACGCATCTCCTACTACGGCGTCGAGACGCGGCCGCAGAACGTCTACATCAACGACCGCCAGGTCAGTGCCAGCATCACGATGAAATTCTAGCCGGCTTCCCGATCCAGCAGGTCAGGGCGCCTTTGGGCCCCGGCGACGCTCGCGCGCACCGGGGCCTCGTCGGTTGTTCAACACCCTCGCTTCTGTAGTGAATTCTTCCATGCACCGGATTCCTTCTTCTCGCTTCGCAGGGCGGCTCGCACGCGCCTGGTTCGCCGTCGCGTTGCTCGCGTCCGCCGCCCTTTCCGCCTCGGCGCGCGAGCGGCTCGCCTTCGATGCCGGATGGGTGTTCTTCCTCGGCGATGCGCCCGGGGCGGAGGCGCCAGGCTTCGACGCCTCGGCCTGGCGGCGCGTGGATCTTCCGCACGATTGGAGCATCGCGCTGCCCGTCGATCCCGCGGCGCCGGACGCCGGCAACGGCGGTTTTTTTCCGACCGGCGTCGGTTGGTATCGCCGCACCTTCAAAGCGCCCAAGGCCTGGCGGGAGCAGCGGGTCGCGATCGAGTTCGAGGGCGTTTACATGAACGCCGAGGTGTGGATCAACGGCACGTCGCTCGGCCGTCATCCCTACGGTTACACGCCCATCCGCCATGATCTCACGCCCCACCTGCGCTGGGATGCCGACAACGTGCTCAGCGTGCGCGTCGACAACTCCGCGCAGCCCAATTCCCGTTGGTATACCGGTTCGGGCCTCTATCGTCATGCGTGGCTGCACGTCACCGCGCCGGTTCACGTCGCGACCGACGGCGTGTTCGTCACGACGCAAACCCTCGCGCCCGAGCGGGCCATCGTGCGCGTGGAGACGCGCCTGCGCAACGCCGCCCAGGCTCCGTTCTCCGTCACCGTGCAGACTTCCCTCCTCGACGTGAGGGGGCGGACGGTCGCCTTCGTGCAGTCGTCCGCCGAGCTTCCCGCGGGCGGCGAAGCGGTCGTGGCGCCGGAGCTGGCGATCGCGCAGCCGCGCGCCTGGTCGCCGGACTCGCCTTCGCTCTACACGGCGCTCACGCGCCTCCGCCTCGGCCGGCGCATGGTCGACGAGGTGCGGACGACGGTCGGCGTGCGCACCGTGCGCGTCTCCGCGGAGAACGGCTTCGAGCTCAACGGCCGTCCGCTCAAGCTGCTCGGCGGTAATGTCCATCATGATACGGGTCTTCTCGGCGCCGCGGCTTTCGATCGCGCGGAGGAGCGGAAGGTGCAGTTGCTGAAAGCCGCCGGCTACAATGCCGTGCGCACCGCGCACAATCCGCCGTCCCCAGCGTTCCTCGACGCGTGCGACCGGCTGGGCCTGCTGGTGGTGAACGAGGCCTTCGATGGCTGGGCGAAGGGCAAGAACCCGCACGACTACAGCGTTGTATTCAACGAGTGGTGGCAGCGCGACGTTGCCGCGTTCGTCCGGCGAGACCGCAATCATCCGTCCGTCGTGATCTGGAGCACGGGCAACGAGATGTTCGAGCGCGGCAACGCCTCCGGCCAGCGCATCGCCCGCGAGCTGGCCGCGCACATCCGCGCACTCGATCCCACGCGGCCGATCAGCGCCGGCGTCAACGGCATGGGCCAGAACGGGCAGTGGACGCAGCTCGATCCGCTCTTCGCCGCGTTCGACATCGCCGGCTACAATTACGAGCTCCATCGTCACGCCGCCGATCACGCCCGCCTCCCGTCGCGCGTCATCATGGCCGCCGAGTCCTACCAGAACGAGGCGTTCGCCAACTGGGCGGCGATGCAGGATCATCCCTACGTCGTCGGCGATTTCGTCTGGAGCGCGCTGGATTATCTCGGCGAGGCGGGCATCGGCCGCGTGTTTCCGCCGGACGAGCCCGTCGTGAAACACTGGGAGGGCAACCAGTTTCCCTGGCACGGCGCCTACTGCGGCGACATTGATCTCACCGGGTGGCGGAAACCGGTTTCCCACTACCGCGCCATCGTCTGGGATCGCGGGGAAAAACTCTACGCAGCGGTGCTCGTGCCGGCGCCGGATGGCAAGCCATGGAATCTGTCCCCGTGGTCGGTGCCTCCGGCGCTTCCGGCCTGGACGTGGCCGGGACACGAGGGAAGGCCGCTCACCGTCGAGGTGTATTCCCGCCACGAGGCCGTGCGCCTGCTCTTGAACGGCGCGGTCATCGGCGAAAAGCCCACGACGCGCGCGGAGGAGTTCAAGGCTGTATTCGAAATTCCCTACACGCCGGGCGAGCTTGTTGCGGTCGGCCTCGCCGATGGACGGGAGGTCGAACGCTTTGTGCTCAAAACCGCGGGCGCGGCCGCTGCGCTGCGCGTCACGGTCGACCGGTCCACGCTGCGCGCCGACGGCCAGGACCTCGCGTATCTCACCCTCGAGGCCGTCGATGGCGCCGGTGTGCTCAACCCCCACGCCGCGCTATCGGTCACGCTGCAGCTCGAAGGCGCGGGCACGCTCGCAGCGTTCGGCACCGGCGATCTGACATCGATGGAGTCCTACCAGGCCCGCACGCGCACGCTCCATCAAGGGCGCGCCGTCGCGGTGATCCGGGCCGCCGACGCGAAGGGCCGGATCCACGTGACCGCGTCCGCGCCGGGGGTGAAGCCGGCGAAACTCAGTCTCCGGTGCGTGCGCCCATGACGGCTGGGGGAGCCGATTCACCTTTCGTCCCATGAAACATCGCTACTCATTCCTCTTTGCGCTGCTCGCGGCCTGCGTGTTGCCGAGCGTTGTCACGACGCGCGCCGCCGACATTCCGCCGCTGATGCTCGGCTCCGCCTGGTATCCCGAGCAGTGGCCCGAGAGCCAGTGGGACGCCGATCTCGCGCACATGCAGAAGGCCGGGATGAACATGGTGCGCATCGGCGAGTTCGCCTGGAGCAGTCTCGAGCCCTCCGAGGGCAACTACACGCTCGACTGGATGGAGCGCGCGGTCGCGGCCGCGGCGAAACGCGGCCTGGTAACCATCATCGGCACGCCCACCGACACGCCGCCCGCGTGGTTGACAACCAAATACCCGGAAACGCTACGCGTGAGCGAGGACGGAAAACAGCTCCAGCACGGCTCGCGGCGGCATTTCTCGATCGGCAGCACGAAATACCGCGAGCTTTGCGCGAAGATCGTCGATCAGCTCGCCCGGCGCTTCGGCAGGAATCCCCATGTCGTCGCCTGGCAGATCGGCAACGAGTACACCGAGGACTCCTTCGACGGCGAGTCGCGCCGCCGCTTCCATGCCTGGCTCGAGGAGAAATACCAGTCGCTCGACCTGCTCAACCAACACTGGGTCACCGCGTATTGGAGCCAGACCTACGACCAGTGGAGCCAGATTCCGATGACCACCGGCCGCGCCAACCCGGGCCTGCTGCTCGACTATAAGCGCTTCGTCACCGACACGTGGCGCAGTTTTCAGAAAAACCAGCTCGATGTCCTGCGACGCCATGTCGAACCGCGGCAGTTGATCACCACCAATCTCGGCGGGCTCGGCTGGGCCAACCGTTTCGACCGCGAAGTGATTTCACGCGACCTCGACCTGATCTCGTGGGACCAATACGTCGGCTCCGGCCATCTCGACCCGGTCAAGGCCGGCGCGACCCACGACCTCGTCCGCGGCTGGAAGCGGAGGAATTTCTGGGTGCTGGAGATCCAGCCCGCCTTCGTCGACTGGGCCGGCGTGAGCAACGCCCTCAACAAGGGCGAGACGCGCGCGATGGTCTGGCACGCGATCGGCCACGGCGCCGATTGCGTCGCGTTCTGGCAGTGGCGCAGCGCGCTCAACGGCCAGGAGCAATACCACGGTTCCCTTGTCGGCCCGGACGGGCAGCCGGTGCCACTCTACCCGGAGGTCGCGCAAACAGGCGCCGAGTTTGCGAAGGCCGGCGCGGTGCTCGCCGGCACCTCGCCCGAGTCGCAGGTCGCGCTGTTGCACGACTACGACAGCCGCTGGGCGATCGACTTCAACCGCCACAGCAAGCTCTACGAGCAACTCGACGTGCTGATGAGCTACCACCGCGCCCTGCGTGAGCAGACCCAGTCGGTCGACATCGTTGTCCCGACCGTGCCGCTCGAACGCTACAAGCTCGTCGTCGCGCCGAGTCTCAACGTGATCTCCACCGCACTCGCGAAACAACTCGCCGACTACGTTGCGCAAGGCGGTCACCTCGTGCTCGGCCCGCGCTCGGGCATGAAGAACGAGTTCAATGCTCTCAACCCCGAGCGTCAGCCCGGCCCGCTCGTACCGACGCTCGGCGGCCGCGTGGAGCAATTTTATGCGCTGCTCGAAGACGTGCCGGTTTCCGGCGAATGGGGCACTGGCCAGGCCTCGATCTGGGCCGAGTTGCTCGCGGCCTCCGCGCCCGAAGTCGACGTGCTCCTGCGCTACGGTGCCGGCAACGCCTGGCTCGAGAATCAACCCGCCGCGATTCGCCGCCGCGTGGGGAAGGGGACGATCACTTATCTTGGCGCCGTGCTCGACGAGAAGCTCATGACCTCGACCGCGAAAGCCCTCGTCGCCTTTGCCGGGGTGGATTCGCCGACGCTCGCCGTGCCCGCGGGCGTGACGGTGGCGCGCCGCGTCGGCTCGGGACGCGAGGTATTTGTGCTCGTGAATCTCTCCGCGAGTGCGCAACGCGTCACGCTGCCCGGCGCGATGACCGACGTGCTCGCCGGCGGCGCGACGCGCGAAGTGTCGCTCCCACGCTACGGCGTCGCCGTGCTCACGCGTGCGGTGCAGTGAACCGGGCGCACGTTCCGCCGCCGAACGCCTTTGGCAGGTAGGGCCCGAGCTCCGGGCGGGCCGCATTGTACAAGCGCACGCCGAAGCGGCCCCGCTCGGAGCGCGGCCCTTGGAGTTTGGCCCATTGTGCAACGCACGTTGGATCGAGGGCTGAAGGCCCGTTCGATCACAGCCTGGGCCAACGACCCGGGTCTGTGACTATTGTAGTGTATTCGAGGGCTGAAAGCCCGGCCTATAAGGGCGTTCAGCCTTCCGTTGGGGCGTGGTGTCAATCTCCGGGGCCGCTGGCCCAGACTGTGTTGAGGCCGCGCCTTTGGCATAGGGCCGCTACCGCCTCCTGATTGCGTGGGTAAGGTTTACTATTAATAACCCTCCGCCGAGCGTTGGCGCGCTTCCCGCCTTGTAGGCATCGTGCGAAGTGGATGGGGTGGCGTCCTTCAACTTCCCCTTTCCAATGATGCCTACTTCCAGCGGGCTCTTGGTTTCGGATGGCGGTTGCCGCGGGCGAAATGGCCCTGGCTGCTTCCGTTGCCACCGTTGCCCGGCGCGCCACCGGCCGTCGACCGATGAGATCGGTCCGTGCGGCCGATTTTCCACCGCGGTCGCGCCGTACACACCCGCTGCCGCCGCTTCCAATGACGCTGGCGCCGTAATTATAGACGCTGGCGCCCTTTTTTCAGACGCTGACGCCGCGTACTCAGACGCCGGCGGGATATTTTCGAACGCTGACCGGTTTTCCAAAGACGCTTTCACCGCGTACAAAGCCGCTGGCGCTGGATTTTCTGATGCTGACACCCTGTGCGACGGCGCGGACGGTGAATTTATCGTCGCTGTCGCCCACGACGACGACGCTGATCGCCTCGCTATTGTCACGTGCTTGCTTTCCGAAGCAGCGAACGACGTCGTCGAGCACGCTTTCAGCGCTTCCAAGGGCGCTGTCGGTGTTTTCGGCGCGTCTGTCGCCCTTTATGACGACGCTGACTGTGTCAACGGCGACGCTGACGCCATTTTCGGCACCGCTGTCGCCATCGATATCGCCACTGGCTCGCTTTGCGGCGCGGCTGACGCCGCTTTTATCGCCACTTCCTCACTTTTCGGCCGCGCTGATGAGGCCAACCATTTCTGCCAACCAAGGTAGGCAGGGAAAACGAACCTGGAACCCCCGATAAACCATGACTGATAAGCAAGACAACAAGCTCGCGATGTACCGTGCGGTCATCGCGCATCTGACGATCTCCGCCGAGATCATCGCGACCAGGCCGGCGCTGACCGCCAAGCTCGCGAAATTCCAGACGATGGTCAGCACGATCCCGCCGCTGGCGGCACTGCAGGCCGATCAACCGAAAGGTGTGGTGGTCGAGAAGAACAAGGCGCTGGCGGCGATGGCGACTGCGGCGATAGCCGTCGCCGGCGCCGTGCAGAGCTACGCGGACGAGAAGCACATGGACGCGCTCCTCGGCAAAGTCAGCATCACGGAGAGCCAGTTCAGAAATGGACGGCAGCAGAACCGCATCACGCGGGCGCAGCAGGTGCATGACGCGGCGGCGACGGTGGTGGCCGACATGGCCGACTACGGACTGACGGCCGCCACATTGCAGGACCTGCAGGAGAAGATAACGACGGCAACGACGGCGTTGAGCACGCCGAGGTCGGCGGCCGCGGCGAAGAAAGCGGCGACCAAGCAACTGCCGGCGGCCTTCAAGTCGGCGGACCGGATCCTGATAAAGCAGATCGATCCGCTCCTGCCGCAGTTCAAGGAGAGTGAGCCGGCCTTCTATGAGAAGTATCAGGCTGCCCGCATCATCATCGACCGCGGCTCGCGATCGACGCCGGGAGTCGCAGCGCCGGAAACCACCGCTGCCTAACTCCCGCTCTCCGCGTTGATCCCCACACGCCGTCCCCTGCGCCGCGCCTCAAAACGCGGCGCAGGTTTTTTTGTTTCTGAAGTCAGCCGCAGATGGTTGCTTGGTGTAGTGAGAATTCAATGACGAGATTGTTTCGGCTTCG
>DASWVO010000125.1:0-2879 GCA_036406235.1 Opitutaceae bacterium | reverse complement strand
GGGCACGGTGACCGTCGCCGTGCGCGGCGGGCCGGTGCTCAACGACGCCACGAGAACGGATGCGCGTGCCGCCGGGCTCGAGGAGTTCGCCGAGATCATCGACAGCGGTGCGGCCGTACCCGGCACGGCGCTCGCGAGTTGCTCGCGCACGTTCCGCCGGCGTTTTCGCGAAGCGGATCTCGTGATTGCGAAGGGTCAGGGCAATTTCGAGACGCTGCACCAGACGGCCGGGCCGCTGTTCTGCCTCTTCCGCGTGAAATGCGAAATCGTCGCCGCGCAGACCGGCCATCCGATCGGTAGCAATCTCATCTGGAGCGGGCCTGGCGCCCGCACGAAGCCAGAGCAGTCTCAGCAGAACGTATTATGAAAAAACTCCCCGACATCATTGGTGAGGCTTGGGCCAGACGCGACGGACCGTTCGTCTTGGCGACGACCAGCCGCTCCGGAACTCCCAATGCGATTTACGTCAACTCCGTCCACGTGTATGACGACCGGACGATTGTCGTGGCCGACAACTATTTCGACAAGACGCGGACCAACATCCTGGCGGGAAGCCGCGGCGCGCTGCTCTTTTTGACTAAGCAGCGGCTGGCCTATCAGCTCAAGGGCCAGATCACCTACCACACTTCGGGACCCGTCTTCGCGGCGATGAAACAGCACAACCGCGCCGATCTCCCGGGCGTCGCCGCCGCCGCGCTGCACGTCGAGGAGGCTTACTGCGGCGCCGAGCGGCTCACGTAGCCAGCAACGACGCTCGCGCTCCGGGTTCCGCCGTGCCAGGTTTTTGGTTACATTTCCCGTTCGCGTGCCGATTGATGCGCCAGAAGGCCCAGCCACTTTTGTTCGCCCGACGCCAAGGGCCGACCGTCCACGTACCTCCAATGCCATGAACGAATGCGCCAACCTCGCCACCTGCGGGTTCTTTCAGAAGTACCTCGCCACGCACCAAGCGGCCTGCCAGGGGCTCATCACCCAATACTGCAAAGGCCCCAGGCAGGACGCGTGTAAGCGAAAAGACTACAAGCGCAAACACGGGACTCCCCCGCCGGACGACATGCTGCCCGTTGGAGTGATGTTCCGGCCGAACTAGCGGCGCGATCGCACGGCGGCTCACGATCGACCGGCTGAATCGTCGCGCTTAGTGCGGCATCCGGCTGACCGCGTGAACGAGGACGATCGTGCCGACGCCGGCGACGATGCCGAGCACCTGTACGAGCGTGACGCGCAGTGAGGACTGCGCCCGATGATCCGGCGTGAGGTCGGCCAGCGCAATGTACAGAAAGCTCGCCGCCGAAATCGATAGCGCATACGGCGCGACTCCGACGACCTCTTTTCCGATCCCCCAGGCGAGCAACGCACCTGGGATCGTCGCGAGGCTTGCCAGAGCGTTGTAGCCTACGGCCCGAGGCAGCGCCCAGCCGTGATGCCTCAGAACCATAATGTCGCCAACCTCCTGCGGAATCTCATGGGCAATCACCGCCAGCGCGCGCGCCCGTTGCATTGCCGTTCCCCGTCAATGCGGGTCTTGGCCTCGCCAAACGCGCCGCTACGGCCCGGGCGCCGTGGCGCTTGGGGAGTTTGCCCGAGCAAAAAGCCGTCCGGCGCTCCCATGGCGACGCGCGCCCACTCGTGATTTCGTGAGGCATGAACCCAAGACTCTCCGCCCTCACGCTTGCTTCGGCCTTCGTCGTCGCGCTCCCCAGCTACGCGGCCGACGAGAACGCCGAGTTCAACCGGCTGCCAGCCGCCGTCAAAGAAACGGTCAGGGCCGCGCACATCGACGGCCCGGTGAAGGACGTCACGGTCCTGAATATCCAAGGCGAAACCATCTACGTGGTGGAGTTCGAGCAGTCCGGCGCCGTCAACCCGCGGCTGCGCATTTCCGCGGACGGTTCGCTTGTGGGTGCGCCCGACGCCTCGCAAACGCCGCCCCAACGCCGCGCCGGTACGGGCGCGCCGGTGGTCGGGCCGGCAATCGGCATCCCCGTCGGCAACTCCGCACTCGAACTCCAATCGCTGCCTGAGCCGGTCCAAGAAACCGTCCGCAAGGAGGCCGGCGATCGACAGATCGCGAGTGTCGACGAGGAGGAACGTGACGGTCAGAAGGTCTACGAGGTGGAGTTCGCCGAGCCTGGACTCAATCCGCAGATCCACGTCTCAGCCGACGGCACGCTGCTGATCGAGAAGGATCCCGGCGACCGGCTTCGCGCCTGGCTTCCGGGGCTGCGGCTCGAGGACACGCCGGTGCCGGTACAGCAGGCGGTCCGCGAGGAGGTCGGCGAGCGACGCGTGGTCGACGTCGATCGGAAGGACCGCGAAGGCGACGAGGTCTACGAGATCGAAGTGCGCGACGATGACGGCCGCTTTTCGCTCGAGGTGACGCGCAATGGCGACCTGCTGCGAGACTCTCGCCGCGATCGCGAAGGCACACCGGCCGAGTGATCCACGGCGGCACGCGCGGCCGCCGGGCGGCAGCCGGCCATCGGCACCGCAAATCCGACGCGCCGAGTTGCGCCGGAACCAACTCGATTAGCTTTAGACTGCGCCGGGAGACGCCCCGCCTCGGCCGCAGGCGCGAACCGGAGCGGAGCAATCCCAAGGCAATGACCCACGATGTTCCTGCCCGCCATGACGCACCCGTTCCAAGGCGTTGCCCCGATGCGCGCCCGACACAGGTGCGGATTCGCGAGCGGGCAGCGACGGACCTGATCTTTGCGAACAGGCATGTCTACTTGAATGGAGGGACCGATGAACACGATACCAGGCGCCCAACGCTACGAGAGTCGCATCGAGGCCGGCCGGCTGCTGGCGTCGCACGTGCGTGAAGTTTTGGGCGACCAGAGCCCGGTCGTACTCGCGCTCGCGCGCGGGGGCGTGCC
>DASWVO010000124.1:0-29033 GCA_036406235.1 Opitutaceae bacterium | reverse complement strand
AACAGCCGCGATGCCGAGGTGGTCGCGGGACTTTCGGCGGGGGAGTTGGTCATCGTACACCCCAGCGACGAGGTGCAGGACGGCGTGCGCGTGCGCGCGCGGTAAACAGACGTCACGGGCTGTGCGCCGCGTGCTCGTGGCGCAGCGATTTGTCGAGGGCGGCGTGCACCAGGATGTAATCACTCACGCCCTCGGTCGTGAGCAGGCCCACGAGTTCACCGTCGCGCACAACCGGCAGGGCGCGGCCGTCCTCCTCGCGCATGCGGGGCAGCAGGTGATTCACGCTGTCGCCCGCCGTGACCGAAGGAAAGTTGCGCTGCATTGCGTCGCCCACCGGCGAGGCGGGGCCGTTCCTGGACAACGCAGAGAGGAGCCGGGACCGGTTCAACATGCCGACGAGGCGCCCCTCCTCGAGTACCGGAAAATCATGCTGGCGACTCGCAAGAACGTGTTCGACGGCCCGCTCCAGCGGATCGTCCGGCGCGAGGACATGGAACTCGGTCGTCATCACCCGCTCCACGGGCAGGCCGCTGAGGGCGGACTTCAGTTGCGCGGCGCTCGCCTCCTGGGCCGCACCCATCCACACGAAGAGCGCGATCAGGACGAGGAACGGATTGCCGAAGAGCCCGAGCAGGCCGATGAGGACGGCCATGCCCTGGCCGATCGCGGCCGCGATGCTCGTCGCCTGCACATAGCTGAGGCGCATCGCGAGCACGGCGCGCAGGACGCGCCCGCCATCCATCGGAAATGCCGGCAGCAGGTTGAAAAGCGCAAGGGTCACATTCACCCACGCGAGGCGCGCGAGGAAGTTCCCCGCGATCAGGTTGACGTCGGTGAAGATCGCGCTGCCGTAGCCGAGCACCGCGAGAACGGCAAAGAGTAATGAAGCCAGCACTACATTGACGGCCGGTCCGGCGAGCGCGACGAGCAGCTCCTGCCACGGACGGTCGGGCATCCGCTCCATCCGGGCCAGTCCGCCGATGGGCAGGAGCGTGATGTCGCGGGTGCGGATGCCGAAGCGCCGTGCGGTGAGTGCGTGGCCGAATTCGTGCAGGACCACGACGGCGAAGAGCGCGAGAATGAAGACGAGGCCCGCCAGCGCATCCTCCCAGCGTCCGCGTTGCTGGTAATAAATGACGGCGACCCACACGAGCAGCAGGGGAAAAGTGGCGTGAACGTGGATGTTCACGCCCGCGGCCCGGCCGATTTTCCAGGACCATTTCATGAGCCTGCTTCGGGACGCGCCGCCGACTCGAGCAGCGAGCGCACCTCGTCGTCGGTGGTCTGCGAGAAGTCGTCGAACCATTGCCCGACGGCAAAGAAGTCCTCGGGAATGATCACCGCGACGAAGTCGTCGACGGAGGCGTGCATCGAGTCATAGGTTTCGCGTGCCACCGTGGGGGCCGCGACGACGATGCGGCCGGCTCCCATTTGCCTCACCGCCTGGATTGCCGCGCGCATGGTGGCGCCGGTTGCGATGCCATCGTCGACCAGAATGACGGTGCGCCCCTCGACGTCGATCGGAGGCCGGGTGCCGCGATACAGCCGTTCGCGGCGAGTCAACTCGCTCTGTTCCTGAGTGGCGACTTCGTCGATCGCATCGTCGGAGAGCTGGAGCATTCTCAGGACTTCGTCATTCAGCACGATCACCCCTCCCGAGGCGATGGCGCCCATGGCGAGTTCCTCGTGACCGGGCACCCCCAGTTTGCGCACGACGAAAACATCGAGCGGTGCATGCAACAGGCGGGCCACCGTATAAGCGACGGGCACCCCGCCGCGGGGCAGCGCGAGCACGATCACGTCGGGGCGGTCGGCGTAGCCGGCGAGCTTCTCCGCGAGCAACTCGCCGGCTTCCGATCGGTCCCGGAATCGGGTTCTGGCTTTCATGGCTCCCGAAGATGCAGGTGCTGGCGAAACCACTGGGCGGCCTGTGACGCGACCTCCTCGAGGGCGCCTGGCTCCTCGAACAAGTGCGTGGCATTCGGGACAACGCTGAACTGCTTCTCCGCGCGGATCCGCTCGTAGGCGTCTTCGTTGAGATGGATGACAACGTCGTCCAGTTCCCCGACGATCAGCAACGTGGGCGAGTGCACGTTGGCGATCTCGTCGCCCGCCAGATCGGGCCTGCCCCCGCGCGAAACGACGGCCTGGACGAACGGTCCCAGCTCCGCTGCGGCGACGAGAGCGGCCGCGCCGCCGGTGCTGGAGCCGAAATAGCCGACGCCGAGGTGTCGCGTCGCTGGCTGATTGTTGATCCAGCGCGTGGCGTGCAGCAACCGCAGCGCGAGAAACCAAATGTTGAACCGCAGACTGCCACTGGCGGCGTCTTCCTTCTCCTCATCCGGCGTCATCAAGTCGAAGAGCAGCGTGCCGATGCCGGCCGCCTGGATGGTCCGGGCCACAAACTGGTTGCGCGGGCTGAGACGGCTGCTCCCGCTGCCGTGGGCGAAAAGCACAATGCCGGCCGCGTCGGCCGGAACGACGAGATCGCCCTCGAGCTCAACGGTGTCGGTGGCGATGCGCACGGATTGTGCGAAGGTGTCCTTGGGGGTGTCGATGGGCGCCGTGGCTGGACTATCGCGCCGCTTCTGAGGTGTGGAGTGAGTCGGGTTTTTCATAGCGTTCGTCCTCGGGCGTCCGTCAGGGTGCGTCGCACGCACCGGCAGCACACGCATCCGTGTCCGCAAGCGCGGGCTCCTCATCCGTTTCTTTGAGCGTAGTGTAGTCCACTGGAAAATACGTGAGGGCGTTCCAACGCGCGACGTCGTCGTCGGAGCTGACCGCTTCGAGCGGCGCCTGCGGATAGCGCCTTCCCCCGTCGTGGGCGAGAAGGGCCACGCCGGTGAAACTCGCGCGATTCTGCCAGATGAACCGCGCGACGTCTTCCCACTCGTCGGGCCGGACGGTGCAGGTGTGGGAGACGTTATGATGAAGCCCGGGGGAACGCGTCTCCGGCGCCTCTCCGGGCAGCACCCAGTGACGCTGGACGTGCAAGACGCGTTGCAGAAACGCTCTCGCGCCGACCTCGTCGCGGACGATGGCGCGGGCGGGAGGCTCGACGGGAAAGGTGATCACGTCGTCGCTCTCCGGACGGTGCATCGATCGTTCCGTCATGTGCGGATTGCACGCATGAAAGTGACGGTAAACCGGATCGGTGCGACCGGCAGATACGCGGCGGAAATAGTTGCGGGCGTGATGCGGGTGGATGCCGGCCGCCGCCCCGAGGAGCAACGAGGCGGTGCCCTCGGGTTTCACGCAGGTGATGCGCGCCGCCGGGCGAATGCTGAGCGCCGGTGCGACGAGCTCGTTGACCGCCCGGCACAGGCGTGCGCCGCGTTCGAGGACGACGGAGTCGAAGAGGAGATCCGGGTTGTCCATAAACCCGCAGATCGATACGCCGAGGAGGGCATCGCGTTCGTTCAAGTAACGGGTGACCGGCCCGAGGTAGCCAATGTCGGTATAGGCAGCTTGGAGTGTACCGATAATGGTGGCATGGATACAGGCCGAGAACATCTCGTCGGCTGTGCGCAGGCGTGCACCGTTGATCGTCGAGAGATTGCACATCTGCCAGCCGGACAGTCGCATCCCCGGTTCGACCGGGCCTGTGTAGCCGGCCTCGCGCAAGCGCTCGATCTCCGACGGATCGACCGGCATGGCCAGAACCGGGTCGAGCCCGGCCTCGCCGCACGGGTTGCAGCCGTGATCGGGGTGCCCGGCGAAATAAAAGCCCGGCTCACCGAATTCCTTTTGGGCCTCGAGGAGCCGGCGAAACAGCGCCTCGCTGGCGTCCGTCGGCGAGAGAACCGCGGAGTTGTTGCAGGCCACCCGCTGCGGCTGGTCGAGCAACCACGTGCCGGTTTTGGCGTTCATCATTTCCTCGTCGTCGGGCGAGAAGAGACAGATTGAGGCGGACCGGCGCACCCCGCCACTGAGCACGGCGCGCGCGACGAACATGCAAATATCGTAGACCTCGATCGCCCGCAGCTTTCGCCCGGCGGCGCGATCGAGGACGGCTTGCACGTCGGCAAGCGCGCGCTCGAGCGGCTCGGGACCGGGGGCGGTGCCGCCCGTGCTCACGAGCGGACTGCCTCGCGGCCGGACCTGCGACGTGTCGAACTCCGCGGCAAAGCCGTCAAGGCGGCTGCGAAGCAGGAAGTCGAGGGCGTCGGCCCAGCCCTCGATGGTATCGGCGACGACATGACGTCTTGCCGGCCGCGTCGCCGCGGGAGGACGGGGCGGGAGGGGCGGCAGCCGCTCGATGTGATGCCGTTGCACGGAGAAGCCGCAACCCGTTCCGGCCAGAAGGAGGAAGAAGAACTCGCGGAAAAACCCGATCCGGTCCGCCGGGCTGAAGGCGCAGTTGAAGAGCCGCGCGTGGTGGTGCAGGATGGCTGCGCCGCCGAACTGCAGCGAGCGCATCGACGGGAGGACGCGCCGTTCGGCAACCGCCGAAAAGGCGCGCGTGATGAGTTCCTCGATACGGGCACCCACGATCTCCCGGGCAAGGCGCTCGTGGTCGGCCGGATCGGCCGCCGTGCGCATGACATCGCCGGTCACCCGCCGGGCGAGCCGGTCGCGGAAAAACTCCCGGTGCATGCCGGTGACGCGTTCGACCGCGTCGCCCCAGTCTTCGTGGCGGCCGAGATCTTTCCGGTAGCGTGTGTATTTGGCGGCCGCGATGTAGGCGGCGAGCCCATTGTCCTTGTAATGCCGCAGTCGCCGAGCCACCGCTGCCTCACGGGAAGGCGCGAGCTCGCGAGGGGCGGCGAAGGTCGGCAAGGAGGAACTCATCGCGGTTTGGGTGGTGGACGCATGAGGGGGAAGAGGCTTCGTAGTCCGCGGAGCAGATCTTGCGGAAGCTGCTGTGGTAGGCTCGCCAATGCCGCGTGGGGCCGCGTCGGGGCCGTCCGCAACGGCTGGGCTTGTTTGTGCTTCAGTTTAGCCTTCGCGGCGTATTTTGCCAATCGAGCAAGGAAATGCTCGCGGTCATGGGTTTCCGGGAGGTCGGTCGCCAGGATAGGGCTGACGCTGACGACCGGCGCCGAGGGCGGTGAGGTGACGTCGCGCTTTGCGCACTCCAGCCCGCGTCCGGGCGCGCCTGAGGCCGCGTCCGACGGTGGCCCGATGGCGGGAGCCGGCGGCTTCCGTTACACGGAGTCGCTGCACGCGTTCCCCTGCGCTCCGCGTGGGAGCGACTGCGGCGGGCGGGAGGACTTGATCGGGGGATCATGGAATGGAGGGGGCGTTACTGAGAGCGGGAATCCTGGTGGGGAAGACGGCGAGGTCCGGCGCGAGCCGATGTACCCTCGTGCCCCGCGGCTCTGAATCGAATGTGTTTTTCGAGTCCGACAATGGCGTAGGCCGTGACGCCGACAGCGACGATCCTGGCCCAGGCCGAGGGGCTGATCGGGGCCGAGTGAAACAGGCGGTTCATCACCGGCGCGTAAGTGAAGAAGAGCTGGGTGACGATCATCGCGGCAATACCGGCGAGCAGTTGAGGATTGGAGAACGCGCCGAGCGAAATCATCGAGTGCGAGAGCGACCGGCAATTGAGCAGGTAAAAGCTTTCAACGATCACGATGACGTTGATAACGACCGTCCGCGCCTCGTCGGCCGTGCGGCCTTCGCGCTGCATCTCCCACAAAAAGAGGCCCATTGCGCCCGCGACGATCAGAAGCGACACCAGGCCTGTGCGCATGAACAGCGGGAACGTGAGGATCGGCTCGCGCGGGTCGCGCGGCGGACGAGCCATCAAATCGGCTTCCTTGGGTTCGAAGACCAGCATCAACCCGAGCAGAAGCGCCGTGGTCATGTTGACCCACAGCAACTGCACCGGCAGGGCGGGAAGGGTGAGGCCAAAGAAAATCGCGGTCAGCAGGACCAGCGCCTCGCCGCCGTTGGTCGGCAGCGTCCAGACGATGAATTTGGCCAGATTGGCAAACACGGCCCGACCTTCCTCGACCGCCGCCTCGATCGAGGCGAAGTTGTCGTCGGCGAGGACCATGTCGGCCGCGCCCTTGGCGACATCGGTGCCGGTGATGCCCATCGCGATACCGATGTCGGCCTGCTTGAGGGCGGGGGCGTCGTTCACCCCGTCCCCGGTCATGGCGACGATGTGGCCGCGCGATTGAAGCGCGCGGACCAGACGCAACTTCTGCTCCGGCGCCACCCGGGCAAACACGGATGTCCGCTCCACCGATTCGGGCAGATCGTCGTCGGAAATCCGGTCCAGCGCCTGGCCGGTGAGCGTGATGGGCCCGCCCGCAGGCGCGGTTGTATCCAGTCCGACCTGACGAGCGATCGCCTCAGCGGTCGCCGCGTGGTCGCCGGTGATCATCTTGACGGCGATCCCCGCGAGCTGGCAGCGCTCCACCGCCGCGATCGCCTCGCGGCGCGGCGGATCGATCATGCCCTGGAGGCCGAGAAAGGTGAAGCCGCTGGCAACATGGCCGTGTTCGAGCCGGCTGTGGTTCATGTCGACGTGGCGGCGGGCGAGCGCGATCACGCGCATCCCCTGTTCGGCCATGCGCTGGAGGGCCTGATGAATGGCGTTTCGATCGAGCGGAGCGGGGTTCCCCCGCTCGTCGAGTACGTCGGCGCAGCGTTCGACGAGCCGTTCGGCCGCGCCGGCGCTGTAGATCACACGGCAGGGCTTGGCGTCGTGCAGCGTGGCGCGAAACATGTGTTCCGATTCGAACGGAATCATGTCCACTCGCGGCGACTCCTGGTGCGTATCGGCGTGAATGATACCCGCCTTTTCGGCGGAGATGAGCAGGGCGATCTCGGTGGGATCCCCCTGCATCGAAACGCGCCCAGGATCCTGGCGCGTGAGGATCGAGTCGTTGCAGAGCACGCCCGCGCGCAGGCATTCGACCAGAGCCGGATGTCTGGAAATGTCGATGGGCACGCCGTCCAGGCGGAAGTCGCCCTCGGCTTCATAGCCGCCGGTGACCTCGTAGCTGCGACCGCCGGCAAAGATCTCCCTGACGGTCATCCGGTTTTCGGTGAGCGTTCCGGTCTTGTCGGAGCAGATGACGGTCGTGCTGCCGAGGGTTTCGACCGCGGGCAACTGGCGGATGATCGCACGGCGCCTGGCCATCCGCGCGACGCCGATCGCAAACGTGACGGTGATCGCCGCGGGCAGGCCCTCGGGGATGGCGCCGACGGCGAGCGCGATCGCGGCCATGAACATCTCGCTCGCCGGGGCACCGCGCATGACGCCGATCCCAAACGTCGCGGCGGCGAGTGCGAGGATGACATAAAGGGCGGTGCGGCTGAACGCGGCGATCTTGCGCGTGAAAGGCGTCTGCAACTCGGTGACTTCGGAGAGCAGGAGGGCGATGCGTCCGGTTTCGGTTTTGTCGCCGGTGGCCCAGACGACGGCCTCCCCCTGGCCGGCGGTCACCAGCGTGCCCGCGTAGGCAAGATTGCGCCGGTCGGCCAGCACGGTCTCGAGGGTGAGCCGGTCGGTATGCTTGTGCACGGGGGCCGACTCTCCGGTCAGCGCGGATTCGTCGACTTGGAGGTTGCGCACATAAAAAAGCCGCACATCGGCCGGTACGCGGTCGCCGGCCTGCAGCAGCACGACGTCTCCCGGCACGAGTTCCTCCGAGGTGATCCGCTGCTTGCGGCCATCGCGACGGACGGACGCCTCGGTGACAACCAGACGGGCGAGGGCGGCGATGGCCTTTTCGGCCTTGATCTCCTGGAGTGCGCCCACGATCGCGTTGAGCAGCACGACGCCGAAGATCACCGCGGAATCCACCCACTCCCGGAGAAGCGCCGTGACCGCCGCGGCGACGAGGAGGATCGCGACCAGCGGCTGGGCAAACTGTCGGGCGAACTTGAGCCATAGGGGCGGCCCGCGTTTTCTGGTGACGACGTTCCGGCCGTATTCAGTTTGGCGATGCGCGACCGCTTCGCTCGTGAGGCCTGTGCGGAGGTCCACCTCGAGGAGGCGCAAGACCTCGTCGGCATGGAGCTGGTGCCAGGCATGACGCGACGGGGCGGGCATTGTGTTTGCGCGGCAGGGGTGGCGCCGCGCGGACCACTCTCAAGGTTTCTGGGCGCGAACAATCATCACGGGTCGGCGCGAGCGCTTCATCACCGCTTGAGCGACGGAGCCGAACAAGGCTTTGGAGAGGCCGGTGCGCCCATGCGAAGCGAGGCAGATGACGTCAGCCCCCGCGCGCTCGGCCTCCTCGCAGATCGCGGAGGCCGCGTCGTGGTGTTCGATGACCTCGGCCTCGGTGATGATGCCCGCCGCCTCGGCGTCGCGAGGTATGAGGGTGCGCAACTTGCGGCGCGCCTGTGTGACCAGGCGATTGTGCTGCGGGTGCGTGAGGCGCCGCGTCTCGTAATGGGCCACCAGCGGGCCGGGCGGCTCCCAAGGCGGGGTGACATGCACGAGTTTCACGACACCGCCGGGGCGCGGTATCGCGTAGGCATAAGGAATCGCCGCGTTGGCGATCGGCGAGAAATCCGTCGCGACGACGACCAGCTTGAAGCGCGGCAGGTGCCCGTCGGCTTCGTCGGCGGTGCGACTCGGTACGCAGATGACGTTGCCCGTCGAATGGTGCAGAATCCCCCGCGAGACCGAGCTGTGCCACAGTCGGGGCAGGCCATGCCGATGGTGTGTCCCGAGGACGATGACTTCGGCCTTGGTTTCCGCAGCCATGTCGACGAGCGGGGCGTCGGGACGACCCCAGCTTGGGCGGATGAGAATGCGTGCGTCTTCGTCGCCGAGGAATTCATCCATCTGCTTCTGCAGATTCCGCTCGAGCGCCCGGCGTACGCTGGGCGGATTGGTGGTAAGCGACTGCGAGCCCGTCAACCCGAGCGCGTGACGTTCCTCCGGCGGCCAGTTCACGTGGCCGACCACGATCGCGCACGGTCCATGCTTGCGCAGCTCGCCGGTCCAGCGGAGCACGGCGTTGCCGCTCTCGGAGAAGTCGACCGCGGCGAATACCTGCAGGGGCTCGCCCTTTCGCGCCCAGGCGAGCAGCGGGCCGGCGTTGCGCACCACCAGCGTGGGACAGGGCGAGGATTGTGCGACTTTTTCGGATACACTTCCGAGCGTCCAGCGGTCGAAGCTCGTCTTGCTCACGGATGAAACAATCACGAGCCGGGTCGGATGCGCCCGGACATGTTTGAGCAAGGCGTCTTCGGCCCAGCGTCCCTGCAGCAGAACGGCCGCGACCTCGGCGCCGGTGGCGCGAAGCCGCGCCACCTCGTCGCGCAACTTTTGTTCCCGTGGACGAAGGTAGCGCCTGAGGCTCTTGGGATCGTCGGCGTGAGCCTCGACGTCCTCAGCGACGTGGACGAGATCGAGGGGCGCTTCCAGTCGGACGGCGAGCGCGGCGGCCACATCCGCCGCGACCTGAGCGTTGGTGGAGAAATCGGTCCCGCAGACCAGACGGGGGGAATTGGGGTTCATCGGATGGAGCGATCAAGCGGCGGAAGCCAGCGGGTTGGCCAGATGCGAACAGGCGGGCGCCTGTCGCCCGGATGGTCGGTGCAGCCGTCCGATGCAGCCCGGTCGAAATCGAGGGCAGCGACAGACGCGCGAGTATCGGCTGCCTTGCTCTTGCAAGGTGTTGCTTCGGAAAGCAGGACTGCACGCGGCTTCGCGGCCCGTTCGATGCGTCGGATGCGGCGGCTCATGGCAATCGTTGGCCTCAGCGCATTCTCGCAGATCGGCGAAGTCAGTGCTCCGCAGTTCCCGGGCAATAATGCGCAATTCTTGTGTTAAGCAGATCGCTTGCGGTTGTCTTTCACAGTCGCTTCGGGGTTGTCCGCCACCGGTGTTAACCATAAGTTTTGGGCACGGTGCCCTTGCCCCATTGCACGGAATCTGACCCGCATGTAGCGGACTTGGTAGAGAATCTGCGTCGATCGGAAATCTACCGGGAATTTCAATGTGCATTTCAGGACACGACCCATCTCACGCTGGGGTTGCGTTCGGCCGGAACGGCGGTCCACCAAGTGACCGACGCGAAGTGGGTGAATCCGTTGTGCGCGCTGTTGTCCTCCGTGAACCAGGGCTGCACAACCTGCCTCACTGCGCGCCAGCGCAAGGAACTCGCGAACCGGGGGGACCTGCCGCGGCCGTGCCTGGTGGGGATGTCTCATGCCTCGGTGCCGGTGCGGATCGGCGAAACGGTAGTCGCGTTTCTCGAAACCGGCCAGGTGCTCCTGCATCCTCCGTCTACCGTGGAATTCCGGCGCGCCGTCAGTCGACTGGCCAAGTGGGGCATCGGGATCGACGTGAAGCGCCTCGAGCATGCGTACTTTCGGACACGCGTGCTTGACCGCAGGCATTATGACGCGGTGGTCCGGCTGCTCGCGATATTTGCGCAGCACTTGTCGACCGTCAGCAATCAGCTGGCCGTCGCGACCGGACCGACGACGTCGCCGGTGATCGACAAGGCGAAGAGCTACATCGCGGCGCATGCGACCGAGGATCTTTCGCTCGTCGGCGTTGCCCACGCGATGAACACGAGTCCGTTTTATTTCTGCAAGATGTTCAGGCAGGCGACCGGTCTGCACTTTGTCGACTACCTCGGGCGCGTGCGCGTCGAGAAAGCAAAGAACCTGTTGCTCAATCCGCATTGCCGCATCAGCGAGGCGGCGTTCGAGGCCGGCTTTCAATCGCTCTCCCAATTCAATCGTGTGTTCCGTCGTGTCGCGGGCGAACCGCCGACCCACTGGCGGGGCCGGGTGCTGAGCGAGGCTGCGCAAGGCAGTCTGCGGAGCGCGACGCGGTGGAGCCGCTGATTTAATATCCGAGGAATGGATACGGCGCGAAAGCCCGTGGCTTCCGCGGGCGTGTTTGCGTTTACTTCGAGCCCAGCTTTTCGATGAGACCGTCGATGAGTGCTTCGGCTTGAAGTCGCACGCGCCGGGCGGCCGCTGCGCGCTCGTTGCCAGGCAGGTCTCGCGGGAGCGCGGCGTAGGCGGCGTGGCTGCGGGCGCGAGCGGCGGCGAGAAAGTCTTCCTTCACGTCATGGATCGCGCCGCTTTCGGTGAGCTCCTTCGCGGAGCCCGGCTGGCCGACGAAACGCGATGTGAGTTCGTCGCCGATCCAGACGCGCCAGTCGTCTTCATCGGCGAAGTAAACGGCGAGCACACCGTGCTGCGCGACGCCTTGGCCGGCGGACAGCGCGCGCATGTAGGCGCCTGGCTGCGCGTCTTCCTCGGCGGGCGGCGACTTGGGGTGCAGCCGCATCAGGATCCTGATACCAGAGCTGCGCTCAAACTGTTCGAGCTTGAGATCCTGCGCAGCGATCCAGCCTGAAGCCGCCGGCAGAAGTCCGCCGGCGTCCGCGATATGGCTGGCCGGCGGCACCGCCGTGGTTTGCCTCGCGGCCGTGTTCGCCGTGACGAACTCAAGCATTGCGAGGGCGGCGGGATCGCCGGCCTCGGCGAACCGACTGAAGATCGTGTCGTGCGTGCGATCGGGCACGAGCCGGAATGCCACCGCCGGGTGCCGGGCGAGCTTTGTGAGCGCGGCGGCGAAGAACTCGTTTTCCTCCCGGCGCGCGGGCCAGTCGTTGTCGCCCGCGATGAGCAACAGCGGCGGCGCGTCGGCGCGGAGGAAACTCATCGGCGCAGCGTCGTCGACGGTGATGCCGGGTGCGGCGAGGCCGCGTTCGGCGCGCACCGTAAAATGAGTGGACATCTGGCCACTCAGGCTGATGACGCCGGCAATCGCTTCGGACGGGACGCCAGCCTCGCGAAGATGGCGTGGATCCACGGCGAGCATCGTGGCCAGGTAACCACCCGCTGAATACCCTCCGATGAATAGCGCGCGTGGGTCGGCGCCGAGCCGGGAGGCGTGCGCCGTCGCCCACGCGACAGCGTGGGCCGCGTCGGCGACGTAGCCGGGAAACGTCACCGCGGGCGACAGCCGGTAATTGGCATTGATGATGCCGACGCCGCGCTCGGCCCAGCGTCTGGCGACCGCCGTGTCGCTGGCAAGGTCCTTGGAGCCACCGGTGAGGCCGCCGCCGTGGAACCAGACGACAAGTGGAAACGGTGTTTCCACGCCGACCGGCAGGTACACGTCGAGCCGGCGCGCAACGGCGGCCGCTCCGCTGTCGCCGCTCATATAAGGAACGTCGGTTTCGATCCGAACCGTCGCGGCGAAAAGGGTGGGGACGGAGAGCAGGCCAAGAAAAGCGGTCAGCAGGCGGAGGCGCATGGTATTGTAATCTGGAGTTTCGGTTTTTTGCTCGCGAACCACTGGGCGTCGTCCGAGCGCCGCCTTAATGCCGTGGCGGAGTTTCAGGCAGTCAAGAACCAAGGCAGAAACGGAGCGCGGCAAGCCGCCCGGTTGAAATATCTGACGACCGGCCGATGGTGTGGCATGCACCGCTTCGAGGCCATCCTTCGTCCTCGTGTTTTCTGGGTCGCCGTGATCGTGCCGCCCGTCCTCTTTTGGTCCCTGGTTCAGATCCTCGCGTATCGGGCGGGGGAGGGCGCGATGAGCATGCGCGAGGTTTTTCTCCTCGTGGGACTGGCCCAGGTGCTGCCCCTGGCGGCGCTTGCCTGGATGCTGTATGGAGTGTGTGGTTACACAATTTATCCCGGGAAGGTCATCGTGCACCGCGTGGTGAGCGACCGCGTGTACCCGCTCGCCCGGGGGGCCGAATGCGTCCGGCGCCCGGACGGAGAAGTCGAGGTGCGGTTGCCTCGGAAAACGCTCCGTTTGCGCGTGACGGTACCGGAGGCGTGCCTGGCTCGACTGCGCGCGGCGGTCGAGTCGACGTGAAACGGCATCGCCCTCAATTCGTGCGGAGGGGCACCCTCACGGAAAGAACCGCAGGCGACCTCCGGCGGCTTCGATCTCCTCGCGCGAAGTGACTTTGATGGTCAACGAGTCGACCGCGGCCTCAGGCAGGCCGCGGTCCAGCATCTTCCTTCTCAGCATCGAGGTCTTGCGCGCGAGCTCCGTGTCGGTGAAGAGGTTTTTCTCTCCGCGGGTCCGACAGATGAACCAGACGACAAGATACTCCGCCGATCCGCCGGAGCCGCCCGAGCCGCCGGAGAACTCGTGATCCACCACCGGACAGGCGGAGCCGACCTGCTCGCGCTCGAGTTCGGCAAGGCAGGTCGACAGCGCCTCATTCCAGCGGGAAGGCGAGGAGGGCATGGGTTGGGGCAACGATTCCGCCGCGGGGCAACGGTTCACACCGGCCAGGGGTTGCGTTCGGCGAACCCGTTTTGATGCCAATACGGGTACGTCTTCGGCCGCGCGCTGGCCTCGTCGAGTTTTGCGACCTGCTCCTTGGTGAGATTCCAGCCGGTGGCGCCGAGGTTCTGGCGAAGTTGCTCCTCGTTGCGCGCGCCGATGATCACATTGGCCACTGTGGGCCGCTGCAGCAGCCAGTTGAGCGCGACCTGCGGGACCGATTTGCCGGTCTCCCGGGCCACGGCGTCGAGCGCATCGACGACCTGATAAAGATAGTCCTGATCCGGCTGCGGTCCGGTGCTCGATGCGACGGGCGATTGCAGCCGGCTGACGTCCGGCAGCGGCTGGCCGCGGCGGATCTTGCCGGTGAGCCGGCCCCAGCCGAGCGGACTCCAGACCACGGCGCTGACCCCCTGGTCGAGACCGAGCGGCATCAACTCCCATTCGTAGTCGCGGCCGATGAGCGAATAGTAGGCCTGATGGGCAACATAGCGCGCGAGTCCGTACTTTTCGGATACGGCCAGGGACTTCATCAGGTGCCATCCGGAAAAATTGGATACGCCCAGATAGCGGATTTTGCCCGCGTGCACCAGGTCGTCGAGCGTCTGCAGCGTCTCCTCGACGGGCGTTGCGGCGTCGAAGCCGTGCAGTTGGAAAAGGTCGATGTAATCGGTGCCGAGGCGGCGGAGACTGCCCTCGACCGCTTTGATGAGGTGAAAGCGCGACGAGCCGACGTCGTTGGGGCCCTTACCCGAGCGAAATGTGGCCTTGGTGGAAATGATCACCTGATCGCGGCGCCCCTTGATCGCCGCGCCAAGAATGCTCTCGGCGGCCCCGTCGGAGTAGACGTCGGCCGAGTCGAACATATTGAGCCCGGCCTCGAGCGCGACGTCGACGAGGCGGGTGGCGTCAGCGACATCAGTTTTGCCCCAAGCTCCGAAGAACTCGCCTTTGCCGCCAAAGGTGCCCGTCCCGAGACTGAGCACTGGCACTTTGAAACCCGACCTGCCAAGTTTTCTGAATTCCATGGTGACGTGGTTGGAGATGAAGTGCCGTAACAGAACGACGAAGCGGGACGGCGCAACCTGCCGGGAAAGTTCGGCCGCTGCGGGACTATCTGCTGGCCGGTGCGCGGGAGCCGTCGGTTCAAGGTTGCGTGAGCCCTCAGCTGCTCAGGGGGCGGACGAAATGCTCGCGAGAAACGCATGCAGCGCGGCGGGTCGATCGGTATTGATGAGGTCCACACCGGCTTCGAATTGCTCCCGCCAGCTCGACTCCGTATCGGGCGCAGCCCACAAGCGCAGACGCCGTCCCTGGGCGTGGCAGTGATCGGCAAGCCGGCGGAGCGCCATCCGCTCGGACGGAGGCATCGCTCCGTGCCCGTTCCACTGAAAATGGTTCGTCCAGTTGTCGCTGATGATCGGTACGAGGTGAAGGGGCGGATTCACCTCGAGATCGCGGGGGCGTCCGTCGCAGGCGGCGAGTCGCGTCGCGGCGTGAGACCGGGCCGCGCTGGGCACGTTGCCCGAAAGCACTACGCTCACGGCGCCCGGAATGATCGCGGTCCCGCCGAATTGCGTCAGGAGCGCCGCGTGGGCATCCAGCTCCCGTGTGATCGCGGCGTAGGCAGGCTTCGCCTCGCTCTTGATGTCGATCAGGAGTACGAGCGGCGGGCCGTCAGCGTAGAGCCGGGTGCCAGCGGCGGCCACGCGCTGCCGGAGCGGCGCGAGGTAGACGCTGGTCAGCGTCCGGCCCGGGCTGGTTTCCGCGCGCGTGTGCCCGACGCGCAGTTCGCCGTCGATCAGCCATACGTCGGCCTCCACGCTTCCCATCCGGTTGGCGAGCGCGGTCGCAAGCGGCTCCGGTTGCAGATAGTCGTTGTGCGAGTGCGACCGGAATTCCGCCGGGGCCGCCGGGAGGGGAGCGATCGCGACGAGCGCGAGCAGCAGCAAGAGCACGGATGGGCGAAAGCGCCGCTTCGCGGTAGTTAAAATGTGGTGACGCATGAAAGCTGTTCGCGGGCGCCGGCGGATGACCGCCTCAGTGCGTGAGGTTCTCGAGGAATTCGAGATGCATCCTGCCTTTGGCGCTGTTCCAAGGGAGGGACGCCCAGGGCTTGGAGACGAGATCGATGTCGCCGTCGCCATCCACGTCGCCGGCTTGAAGCTCGTGTCCACCGAGCCCGTCGTCGCGGATGATCCGCTCGACGAAACGTTGCTCGCCGAGGTTCTCCCAGACAATCCATCGCGGGTCCCGGCGCCGCGCCGGGAGCAGCTCTTCCTGTTCGTTGCTGACGATGTCGAGGCGCCCGTCGCCATTGAAATCCGCGACGGCCAGCGAGTGCAGTGAACCGTACCGGAAGCTCTGGGGCAGCTCCTGCTTGAGCCACGTTTCGCCCTTGCCGTCGGGATTGCGGAGAATGACGACTTTGGAGTCGATGATGTCGGCATCGCACATCACGAGCGCCGGTTTGCCGTTTCCATCGATATCCGCGATCACCGTGCGGACACACATGCCGTAAGGTCCCTTGCGCCCCATTGGGATCGTGGGATGCGCGATCCATTCGAGCCCTTTGCCTCCCTTGTTTTCGTACCAGGTGTCGCCGCGAACGACGTCGGCATGGCCGTCGCCGTTGAGGTCGCCGACACCGGCGGGAGCAATGGCCCCGTGGATACCAGGGGCGATGTCATGCCGCTGCCAGGGAGCGCGCGGGTCCGTGGGAATTTTGAACCAGCAAAGGGCGTTGAGCGAGGTGCGGGCGTCGCCCATCATGACGATGTCATCGCGCCCGTCGCCATCGACGTCCGCGGCGACGATGTCGTGAGCCCCGCCTGCGTCCTCTGCGAAGACGAGGCGTTCCCAGCCGCCGTCCCGTGCGTTGCCGGGGTTGCGAAACCATACGCCGCTGCACACGAGGTCGATCCAGGTGTCGCCGTCGACGTCGAGCGCGGCGAGACCCACGTCCGATTCGTAGTCGGTGCCGATCGGGTGCCGCACCCACTTGTCAGGGGCCTGAAACTCCAGCCAGTAGAGCCGCTCCGGCGGCGGTATCCGGCCGCCTACGACAAAATCGAGATCGCCGTCTTGATCGATGTCAGCGAGTGCGGTGAGGCCGTAATCGCCCTCAAACGAGGCATTCCGGATCGGTTCCCAGTCGATGGCGTGAAACCGGAAACGAAGTTCGCCCGCGACCGCCGTGGCCGCCATCAGAAGCAAGAAAAAGGGATGTCGCATGGTGGTGGAAAACGCCCGGAACAGAGCACTGCCCTCAAATGAATCGCAAGTTCATGGCGACGGAGAGGTGGGGGAAAGAAGACTCGGGTTCGGCGTTGCCAGTGCGGATCAACGGCTGGCGGGCGTCGCGACGATCAGCCGGATCGCATCGAGTCGCAGGCGTGTTTGAGCGAGCGCGGCGGCGGTGCGGTCGCGCTGTTCCCCGGCGAGCGCGATCTCCTCGGCGCGCACGTGATCATTGATTTTTTTCAAGTCAATCAGCCGTTGCACCTCCGCCTCGAGCGCGGCCGTCGCCTTTGTCTGCGCCGCCGCTTTGAGGGCCTGCCCCTGCTCCTCGGCAAGCGCCGTCGCGGCTTCCAGCATCGTTCTGAGCAGATCGGCGTTGAAGCCGGGGCGTTCGAGGAACCGGTGAATATCGCTGTCTTCCAAGTCGGCGGCGAGGACGCCCGGCGCGTGTTCTGCGGTGACGTTGTCGCCCCGCAAGTCGACCACGATGCGCACTGGTGTCGGTGCCAGAAACTGATCGATGTGCCAGCGCGCCTCGGCTATGGCCTCGAGGACAAAGATCGCCTCGAGCAACAAGTCGTGCTTGTCCGACGCGAGCACGCCGAACGCGGTGGTGCCGCCCGGCGAATCGATCAGCAGATCGATCGCATCCTGGACCAGCGAATGGTCGGCCGACAGAAAGCGGATGTCTTCCCGCACGATCGCCCGTCCGCGGTTGAAGGTTGCGAGCATCCCGTCCGCCGGGATCGAGGGGAACGCGTCGATGTAGGCGTGGCTCGGGTCGAGAAACACGTCGCCCTCCTCGTGCTCCTTGATGCGGACGCCGAAATGATCGAGCAGTTCCAGCAGGAAGCTCCGCAGGGATGGATCGGAATCCGCAGTTCGGATACGCTCGATTACGCGTTCCGCGACCTCCCGGTCGAACGAGTTGAGTTCGAGCAACCGGTCGCGGCCCTGTTTCATTTTCAGTGAGAGTTCCCGGCGGAATGCCGTCGTCTCCGCGATCAACGCTTCCAGCTCCGGTTTCCCGATACGGCCGGTGCCGTCGCCATAGGCCAGCGCGAGCGCGAGCAGTCGCGGTTGGAATCTGTCCTGGTAGTCGTTGCCGCCGTGGAGCGGCGTTTCAAACGCATCGAGCCCGCGGTGGTACCACTCGGCAATGCACTCGTCGGCGCTGCCGGCGAGGTAGGGCACGTGGATCCGGATCGTCTGCGTTTGACCGATGCGATCGAGCCGGCCGATGCGTTGCTCGAGCAGGCCCGGGTTGAGCGGCAGGTCGAAAAGGACGAGGTGATGGGCGAACTGGAAGTTGCGCCCCTCGCTGCCGATCTCGGAACAGATGAGCAACTGCGCGCCCTCGGGTTCGGCAAACCAGGCGGCGTTGCGGTCGCGCTGCACGAGCGGGAGACCCTCATGAAAGAGGCCGCTCTTCACGGCCATTTTTTCCTGCAGCGCCGCGTCGATGGCATGCACCTTTCGTTGCGACCGGCAGATGAGCAGAACCTTGGCGGCGCGATTCTGCCTGAGGAAGGCCGCCAGCCAGTCGATGCGCGGATCGCCGCGGAAAGAAAAGCGCACGGTGGACTCCTGGCCGGTTTCCGCGGCCCGCAATTCGCGGGTGAGGCGCGCCAGCAGCGTGGCGGGTGCGACGGCTGCCGTCCCCGATGGTTCGCCCGTTGCCAGCTCAAGTTCGTGAATCTCGTCGAGGGTCGGGGCGGGGGCGGCCACCGGCGTCGGGACGGGGACGCCGCCCGTCATGGGAAGTGCAAGTGGCGCGGGACAGAATTTTCGCTTGGGAAAGCCGGACATCGCGGCGCGCGTATTGCGAAACATCACGCGGCCCGTGCCGTGTTGATCGAGCAACGTCTTGAGCAACGCTTCGCGCGCCCCGGCCCGGCCTTGCGCCAGTGCATCGAGATGGCGGGCCAGGCGCGCCGGGTCCTTGTCGAAGATCCGCGCGAGAGCGGCGTGGTCCTTGGCGGTGAGTCGCCTTTGTTCGACGATTTTTTCCGCGATGCCGGCGACGGTGCCGTAGCCGGCGGACTCGGCGAGAAAGGCGTCGTAGTTGTCGTAACGATTCGGATCGAGCAGGCGCAGCCGCGCGAAATGTCCGGCGAGACCGAGCTGCGTCGGGGTCGCGGTGAGCAGAAGCAGGCCCGGACAACGCCGCGCGAGTTGTTCGACGAGCACGTAGTCCGGGCTCGCGTGTTCCGGTGACCAGGCAAGGTGATGCGCTTCGTCGACCACAACGACGTCCCAACCGGCGGCGACGGCCTGATCGCGCCGCCGCTCGTCGCCGGCGAGAAACGCGACGCTCGCGAGCGCGAGTTGCGCCGCGAGAAACGGATTCTGCCCAGGCTCGCTTTCTTCAAGCGCGACGCAACGCGCCTCGTCGTGAATCGTGAACCAAAGGTTGAAACGGCGCAGCAACTCGACGAACCACTGGTGCGTGAGCGATTCCGGCACGAGCACGAGCACGCGGCTCGCTTTGCCGACCACGAGCAGGCGCTGCAGGATCAGGCACGCTTCGATCGTCTTGCCCAAGCCGACCTCATCGGCCAGCAGCACGCGTGGAATCTGGCGGGCGGCGACCTCCTGAAGAACGTAGAACTGATGCGGGATCAGCTCCACCCGCCCGCCGAGAAAGCCGCGCACGTCCGACTGCCGGATCCCCGCCAGCACCTGGAGCGCACGGTAGCGCAGGCCGAACACTTCGCCCGGGTCGACCTGGCCGGCCATGAGTCGCTCCTGGGGCAGACTCATGCTCGTCACGTCGGAAATCTCGTCCTCCCGCACCCGTTTTCCCTGGGCCACGTAGACGAGCAGGCCGGCGAGTTCCTCCACCGTGTCGACGCGCACGGTTGCGCCGTCGCGCGTCGTGATGGTTTCACCCGCGCCGAACTGGACGCGCTTGAGCACCGGCGTGCCGAGCGCGTAAAGCCGTTTCTCCCCGGTGGCGGGAAACTCGACCGCAATGCGCCGCGCCGCGTGATCGACGCCCGACACGGTGCCTAGCCCGAGTTCGGGCTCCCGTTCGCTCACACAACGCTGTCCTGCGACGCCAAGAGACATGCTCCCATGACGTCGCGGTAGCGTAACATTTCAAAGCGATTCTCTTGGGGCGCCCGAGACGCGCGTGGCGCCTGCGTATCCAGATGTTCGATCCACGCGCGCGGGCAACCGGCGGTCAGCTCTCCTCCACCGGTGACTCTGCAACGGTTTCGGCGGGAATCTCGGCGGGCCGTTTGATGCCCGGCCAGAGAGCCTTTTCAAGCTCCTCGACGGAGAGCATCGCATTCGCGAGTTGGAAGAGGGTCTTGATCTCGGAGACCGGCGGGAACTTGTAAACGTAGGCGTCGGCGCCGAGTTCGAACGCCTTGCTCACGTCCTCGGTGGCGGCGGACATGCTGAGTACCACCGTGACGAGCCGGCGCAGGGCCGGCTGACGGCGCAGCCAGTCGAGCACATGAAACCCGTCGATGCCGGGCATCTTCAAATCGAGAAAGACGAACATCGGCATCACCTCCTCGTCGTTGATGCACCGCTGGAGATGCGCGATGGCCGTGCGCCCGTCCGAGAAGCACACGGTCGGGTTGGTGATCCCGGCATTCTGCAGCGCACGCTTGGCCAGAACGATCGCGTTCGGATCGTCATCGATGATCAGAACTGGCCGCGATCCGGTCGCGCGTGCTTTTCCTAGCAAGCCCATGGCTTGTCCTGCGGTATGGGCTGGAGAGCGTTCATGAAAAAGCCGGAGGCAACTGATCGCGCGGCGGGGTGGAAGTTCCGGCTCGGAAGGGGGCTCACTGGTCCCTGGGCGTCTTGCCGCCTTGCGCGGAAGGCTCATTTCTCGACGTGAAGTTCGTGGCTTTCCCACCCGGCGTAGCCGCCCTCCAGCTCCATCACGGCATAGCCGTGACGCGCGAATTCCACCGCGGCCTTGGCCGCGAGATGGCATACCTGTGAATAGCAGTAAAGTACGTTGACCTTTTGCCTTTCGAGGCCCTCCAGCGTGCCCCAACGCTCTTGGGGAAGATTCCTCGCGCCGGGGATGTGGCTGTGCCGATAGTCCTCCTCGGCCCTCACGTCGATCAGGTTGACCTCGCGGTTTGCCAGTAAGCGCTCCAGTTCGACCGGTCCGGTCGTGAAGGCCATCTTCTCTTCGAAATACTCCTGTGCTTTTGCTGGATCGATTTTGGACAACGTGGGCAAAGCCATGCTTGAATTCCTCCTTGGAAGTTTGGGTTGGTGATCATCGACGCGTTTTGTCGGCGCGTGACCGCAGGCCCGCCTCAAGGTGTCGCGGCGCGCGGAGTTGAACTCGACGGCGGCCGAATGAGCGGATCAACGACAGCGGAGCGGTCGACGTCATGTCGATTCACGCTCAACCGAACGTTGCGGGCAGAATCGCACCGCGACAACAAGACTGTGCCCCGATCCCGTGGTGGGGAGTTTTCCGGGCCTTTCCGCCAGACGCCCCCCCTCATAGCGAGCCGGTCGATTTCCTTCAGGCCTCCCGGAAACAGAGGGGAGAATGTCTATGTCGCGTTGTGCTTAATACGCCATGAGCGCGAGTTCGGAAAGCTGGATTCCGCTGCCGGCGCCCCGCGTCGCGCTGATCGTGAGGCGGTAAAACTCAAAGGCGGTGGTATTGGCGATGCCGTACTGTTTGGTCTGGCGGCGGGTGGCGAACAGTTCGCCTGTTCGGGTATCGAGGGTGGTCCACGTCACGCCGTCGTGTGACCCTTGAAACTGCCAGTCGCGCGGATCGCGATTGGCGACATCGCTGGCGCTGGTGATGTCGTAGCGCACCACGATCCGGGCGTCGGAGTCGGCAAACCGATATTGCACCCAGGCGGTCGAGACATTGCTGGCGAACCACTTCGTGGCCGACGAGCCGTCAAACGCCTGGGCCGCGCCTTCGCCAGGAAGCTTTTGTTTGCTCGCACTCGCCGTGCCGCCGCCCGCGCGGTTCGCGAGCGTAAGTACGTTCACCGCGAACCACGGTTCTGCATCCGAATACGCCGTCCAGGCGTTGTCGGATCCCTTTATATCGACGTAACCGGCGGCGAACTCCTCCTCTGGCGGCCAGGAGGGACTGACGCTCGGAAGCGAAAGATTCGGTACGAAATCGGCGCTCGTGGAACTGGCGGAGTGAATGACCTTCCAGCCCTCGGTGGTGAAGCCGGCAAAGATGTAGTCGTACGTCGCGGTAGCCGGATCCTTGGTGATCGTCAGCGTCACTCCGGTGAGCGTGCGCACGTCGCCGGCTCCGAAGCCGACCACGCCATCGATGCCGGCATAGGTGGCTGAGTAAGGCGTCGCGGAGGTGGGCGCGGCGGACGAATCGAAGACGAACGTGTAATCGACGACGGCCCCGTCCGGCGAAAGAAAGTCAGGCGCCGGGCCGGTGGTGCCGACAATCGCACCGCTGCCGGTGTATTCGAGAAGCTGTGCGCGCGTGGGCAGCGCGACAGTCGAAAAGAGGACTGAAGCCAGGACACAGGAACGAGGGAAGAACATAGACCGGCCACTATACAGGTGACGATCTCGCAAAAAGTATCGGGGAAAAACGGATCGTGAGCGAGACTTTGGGAGCCGCAAACGCCCCGCCCGGCGTGGGCGTATTCCACGCGTGGGCTCGCAGCGTGCGGCCCGTTTGGCCGGTGCCCGGGAATGCGTGCTGCGTTGTCTGTCGGGCAGAAGGCACTCGATCACGGCAGCCGAAAGGGCCGACGGGCGGGGAGAACATGCTCGGAGCCGTCCCCGCGTGCCGGCCACGTTGCGCTTCGGCGTCTCGCCGGCGGCCGTCGTGGTGTCTTTACTGCTCTGTCGGCTCAGTGCTCGGCCATGGCGACGGTTTGCGACTCCGCCGTGGTCGGGTCGATCATGCGGCGCACGGCGGAAATACGGTCGGCTGGGAAGCCGCCTTCTTTCGCGTGCTGACGCACCAGTTCTTCGTTGGGCGCGATGTAGACGCAGTAGAGCTTGTCATCGGTCACGTAGCTCTCGAGCCACTGAATTTCCGGACCGAGCTTTCGCAGAACGTCACAGGACTTTTGGGATATTTCGTGGAGCAGGTCGGGGCTGAGAGCGCCCGCTCCGGGGATTTCTCGTTCGATGATGTACTTAGGCATGGCGTTGGGGGGGGGGGAGGGCTGGTCGGTGAGAGTTAGCTCCGCTCGCCGTCTCGGTTGTGGAGTCGAAAGGACAATCGGAGCCGGCGCGCGAGTGGCGTGCGCGCTACAACGATGGACTAGCGATTCGGGTCAGCTGCGTCGCCACACACTGCCACCTGCCGTCGCGCTTCACGAAGACGTCGGTAAAGCGGTATTGCCCGCTCACGTCGTTGCCGAGGTGGGTGCTCCTCTGCGTCTCGAGGCCAAACACGACGGCGGTGCCTCCGTAGATCCGGATTTGCAGAGTATCCACGTTGAGTGACTCGAACCTGAGCGCGCCGGCTTTGAGGTCGGCGTCGGCTTGGGCTTTTGGCAGTTGCTTGCCGTCGGGCGTGGTCAGCACCCACTCGGGAGCCGTGATCCGATCGATGGCGGCAAAGTCGGTTCTTACGAGGGCACTGGCCCACTCGCTTTCGAGGTGCCGGATGATTTCTTCATCCGATCCCGTCGCGGCGGGTTGAGCGCCCTCGGGTGACAGGGCGAAAACAAGAGCAACGACAGAGCACGGCAGCAAGGCTGCCGACAGGATGGGGTTCATGGACACTCCTGCGTTAGTTTTTGGGGTACGACGGGGGTAACGCCGTGACGAATGATCGTCGGCTTCTGAGTAGGGTCTTTTCCCCGGTTTCGCGAGGTAATTTGCGTCGCGGAGACGAACTGCGTCGTGCTCAGAGAGTTCTCCCGACACATGCGTCGGCGCCACGTGCGGCTGAGAGGGCGCGACACGGGGTTTTGCGTCAGCAGCCTCTGCCGGGCGTATGCTTCGGGCGTGGGCAGTGCCTGCAGCGGCAAGCTGGCGGTGCGCGGTGAAGGCGCTGTGAAACCGGCCGATCGGCCGCGCTGCCCGCCATCTCGTGGCCGTCCGCTCGAGCGCGCAGCGTTGGAGCGCGGAAAAAGCCGGTGAATCAGCCGACGATCTTTTCGAGTGCGATCTTCGCGGCGCCAAACTCGTTTTCGAGGGCCGGAATCAGACCGTCGAGTCCGGACAGGCCGTTTTTGCGCGATCCAAGTTCGATCTGTTCGGCGAGCGCGCGGAGGCGGCCGGCGCCGAGGTTGCTGGCACTCCCCTTGATGCTGTGCGCGGCGCGGGTGAAGCGCATGGAATCGGCGTCGGCAAACGCGGTGCGCAGTTCCGCGAGCCGCTGCGGTGTATCCTCGATGAAAATACCCACCACTTCACGCAGGAACGAATCGTCTTCGGGATTCAGAGAACGGAGCGTCTCGATGGCGACGGGGTCAATCACGGGCTCGGAGGACATGCGGGGAAGACTGAAGGTGGGGCGGAGGCGGAGCAAGCCGCGGGCTCGTAAGCAGAACTACGTCCGCCGGCGGCCAGTCGGGCGAGGATCGCCCGCAGTTCGGCGACCTTGATCGGCTTGGTGATGTAGTCATCCATGCCGGACTGCAGGCACTTTTCCCGGTCGCCCTGCAGGGCATCGGCGGTGATGGCGACGATGTGCGGCTGCTGACTTCGGGGGACCTGCCGACGGATGAGCTTGGTTGCCTCCAAGCCGTCCATTTCCGGCATGTGCACGTCCATCAACACCAGATCGTAGGGGCGGTTTGTCACGGCCTGGAGAGCTTGGCGGCCATCGCCCACGATGTCGGCCGAACAGCCGAGCTGTTCGAGTACAGCGAGGACGACTTTGCGATTCACGGCATTGTCCTCCGCCACGAGTACGCGCAGCGCGGAGAGGGCGGGATCGGCGGGGGTGCTTCGCGCGGACCGGGCCGGTCCATCGACGGCTGCCTGATCGAGGCCCAGCGTGCGCGCGAGCGCCTGGGCGAGCGAGGCGCGGCGCACGGGCTTGCTGAGGAAGGCGCGGAAGCCGACGGCGCGGAGCGACTCCTGCGGCATGATCATGCCGAGCGACGTGCAGAGCACGAGGGGCGGCTGACGTTCCGCCGGGAGTCGGGCGATCGCGTGCGCTAGGTCGACGCCATCCATTCCGGGCATCTGCAGATCAAGAATGGCGAGGTCGAACGTTTCGTGCTCCAGGAGCGCGAGCGCATCGGGACCGGACGCTGCGGTGGTGCAGAGCGCGCCCCAGGCGGCGAGGTGCAAATGCAGCATACGGCGATTGGCGGCATTATCATCGACCGCGAGGATGCGCCGCCGATCGAGGCGCAGGGCGTGCGCGATGTCCGGAGGCGTCGCGGACGTGACCGGGAGTGTCAGTTCAAAACTGAAGACGGAGCCGCGGCCGAGCTCGCTCTCGACGGAAATCGTGCCGCCCATCAACGCGACAAGCCGCTGGCAGATCGCGAGCCCCAGTCCTGTGCCGCCGAAGCGGCGGGTGGTGGAGGCATCGACCTGGCTGAAGCGCTTGAAGAGGCGGTCGCGACGCTCCAGGGGAATTCCGATGCCGGTGTCGCGCACGAGGCAGCGCAGACGGCCGGCGTTCCCCTCGGGATGCCACTGAACGTCGATCACGACCTCGCCACTGTCGGTGAACTTGATCGCATTGTTGACGAGGTTGAGCAGCACCTGCCGGATGCGCAGCGAATCGCCGATGAGACGCGGCGGCAGACCGGGCTCGATCAGGGCGGCGAGCTCGAGTTTCTTTTGCACCGCACGGAAGCTCAGGAGGCCCACCACCTCGTCGACGAGTTCTACGGGCGAGAACGGCTGCGCCTCGAGCTCGAGCTTGTCGAACTCGATCTTCGAGTAGTCGAGCACGTCGTTGATGATCGTGAGGAGATTGTCGGAGCTGTGCAGGATAGTCGCGACGAAGTCGCGCTGCTCGGCGTTGAGCGGCGTATCGGCAAGCAGCTCGGCCATGCCGATCACGCCGTTGAGCGGCGTGCGAATCTCGTGGCTCATGTTGGCCAGAAATTGCGACTTCGCGAGATTCGCGGCCTCGGCAGCCTGCGAGGCTTCCTGCAGGGCGCGCTCGGCCTGTTTGCGTTCGGAGATGTCGCGCCGCCATGACACCCAGTGCGTGATGGCGCCGTGGGGATCGCGGATGGGCGCGACTTCCCAGTCGACCGGAAAGGCCGTGCCATCCTTGCGGTGGTTGAGAATCTCGGCGCGCATCGGCAAACCCTGCCTCGCCGCGTCGAGCCACCGGGCGCGGAACGCGGGGTCGTTCAACGTCACATTGAAGAGGGCGGGCGAGCGGCCGCGAAGCTCCGCCAGCGTGTAGCCGGTCATGCGCTCAAGCGCAGGGTTGACGTAGACGATGTGTGGACCGTCGTTATCGAGATCGGCGTCGGTCACGCAGATGCCATCGGCCATGTGGCGAACGACGGTCTCGAGCAACCGCATCTGGGACTCGAGCTGCCGGCGGGCGGTGATGTCGACGTGAAACCCGAGGGCGCGGCGGAGCTTGTTCGTCTGCGATTCGACGATCTCCACGCCTTGCGCCTCGATCCACACCCACTCGCCGTTTTTGTGGCGCATGCGGAACTCGTGGTGAAACGGGTTGGCGCCCGGCGTCTGTGGCTGACGGCGACCTTGAAAAACGCGCAGGTCGTCGGGATGGAGGAGGCTGATCCACGTGAGGTGGCTGTCGGGCAGCTCCTCGTTCGTGTAACCGAGCAGCTGCTTCCATCGCGGCGAATAGTAGACTTCGCCGGTGTCGAAATTGGTGTCGAAGAAGCCGGCGTGGCTGGCGTCGACAAAGAGGGCGAAACGTTCCTCGCTGCGACGGAGCCGCTCGGCGAGGTGCACCTCCCGGTCGAGTTGCAGTTCGTCGCCGGCCGTCGCCGCCAGTTCCGCGAGAAGCTCGCGTTCGGTTGCGGTGAACTCCCGCGGCTTTACGTCGAGAAGGCAGAGCGCTCCGAGCGGCAGGCCGGAAGGATCGCGCAGGACCGCGGCGGCATAGGAGCGGATCCGAGGCTCGCCCGTGACCAGCGGGTTGTCGTGAAAGCGCGGATCCTGGGCGAGGTCGGGAATGGTGAGGTCGGCATTGGCGGCAACCGTGTACGCGCAGAACGAAAGATCGCGCGGCACCTCCGGCAGCTCGAGCCCGACCCGGGCCTTGAACCACACCCGCTCCGCGTCGACGAGGCTGATGAGCGCCACCGGTGCGCCGAGGGCGCGTTGCGCGATGCGGGCGATCCGCTCGAAACGTTCCTCGCGACCGGTGTCGAGCAGGCGGAGACGACGCAACGCCTGGAGGCGATCGGCTTCGTTGGGCGGCTTCGGGGCAGCGACCATGGAACAAGCCGAGCGAGCGCACGCGCGGAGGCAAGCCTCGCGCGATCCGGCCCGTAATTCTACGGTGTCTCGCGCCGCTTCCGGACGCTCGATTGCAGGGACGCGCTCAAGCGAACTCGATCGACGTGTTCTGCTCGATTTCCTCGATGGTGGTCAGCCCCAACAGGACCTTTTTCAGGCCGTCGTAGCGCAGCGGTCGATACCCGACCTTCGCCGCGGCGCGCGTCAATTCCTGGGCGCTGCGCCGCTCCGAGATGAGGGTGCGGATCTCTTCGGTGATGATGACCAGCTCGTGGAATGCGATGCGGCCCTTGTAGCCGGTGCCGCGGCAGACGGGGCAACCGCGCCCCCGGTAGAAGCAGACGTCGGTCAGCCCCTCGTCCTGGAAATACCGCCGCAACACGTCACGCGACGGCTGATACGGTTCCTTGCAGTTCTCGCAAATGCGAGCGGCGAGGCGCTGGGCGAGCACGCCGATGACGGACGGCGCGACCATGTAAGGCTCCACGCCGATTTCGACGAGGCGGGTGATCGCCTGGGGCGCACTGGTCGTGTGCAGGGTCGAGAACACCACGTGGCCGGTGAGGGCGGCTTCGGTGGCGATATGCGCAGTCTCGAGATCGCGGATTTCGCCGAGGAGGATGACGTCGGGATCCTGCCGGAGCAAAGAACGCAGCAGCGTGGCGAACTTGAGGTCGATGTGCGCGTTGACCTGCGACTGTGTGAGGCCGTTGAGCTGGATCTCGATGGGATCCTCGATGGTCGAGATGTTGAGGTCGGGCGTGTTGATCTCGTTGAGCGCGGCGTAAAGGGTCGTGGTTTTGCCGCAGCCGGTCGGTCCGGTGACGAAGATGATGCCGCTGGGATTGCGGATCAGCCGCTGGAACGGCTGCAGGATGGTTTGCGACATCATCATCGCCGAGAGCGTGGGCATCGATTTCCGGCCGGCCATCGCCAGAATGCGGATGACCGCCTTTTCACCATACTGGCAGGGCAGCGTGGAGAGACGGAAATTCGCGGTGGCGCTGCCCAGCGGCATCGAGAAACGGCCGTCCTGGGGGAAGCGCGACTCGGCGATGTTGAGATTGGTGATGATCTTCAGGCGCGAGATGAGGGCGCGATGCACCTTGTGGGAGAAGGCCAGGACCTCGCGCAGCCGGCCGTCGACGCGGAAACGGATCCGCGCCTCGAGTTCGGTCGGCTCGATGTGGATGTCCGTCGCGCGCTCGCGCAGCGCATAGTACACGATCTCATCGAGGATGTGGATGAGCGATTCGGACTCGGCGAGGGCGGCGAGCTTGTCGGAGGCACGGTCGGGCTGGTCGCCGAGAGAGGTCAACTCGAGCTCGCCCAGGATGTCCTCGAGATTCTTTTCGCTCGAGTACTGTACCAGGATCGCGCCTTCGATCTCGCGCGGCAGGGAGAACACGGGGCTGACCGGCACCTGGGCGATCTGGCTGAGGCGGTTGACGAGGTCCTTGTCCTCGGGCGTGGCCATCGCGGCGGTGAGCACGCCGTTGAGCATGTAGAGGCCGATCGTGCGGGCCTTTCTCGCGATCTCGACCGGAATCCGTTCGATCGCCTCTTCGGTGACGACGGAGGAGAAAGGGTCGACATAGGCTACACCGAATTGGTCGGCCCAGTGGCGGCAGGCCTCGTCCTTGGGCACGAGCTTCTCGTCCACGACGGCCTGGAGCAGCGCGAGCGAGTGACCATGCTTATGCGCCAACCCCTCGAGCTCGACGTGGTGGTCGAACTTGGACTGGGATTTGAGCCGGTCGACGAACGCGAGGTTATTGGCTGGATTTTTTGACACGGTGTTTGGGGGTAGAGGCAAACATCTTGGAGATTTCGACCTGGCTCAGTTTCTCCTGTGCAAAGATGCCGGCGGAGTGCTCGAGTTTGAGCTCGGCAAGCAGCTCGGGCAGCGAATAGCGGACCTCACGGACGAGCCCGTTGTGCGGGGCGGCGGAGCGGTGATTGTTAGTATCGTTGGAGCTCATACGGAAAAGACATTCAGGTCGCAGGCGGGGCAGCTTCCTCGCCGTAGTATCCGGACAGGGTCTCGCGGAGGATTGCGGCAATCTCGTCCTTCGGCGTGTCCTTGCGGATGTAGTTGGCCGCGCCGAGCTCCACGGCCTCCTCGATCGTTTGCCGATTGGTGAGCGAGGACAGCATGATCACGACGGCGTCGGGATCGAACGCGCGGATCTGGCGCAAGGTCTCGATGCCTCCCTGCTGGGGCATGTTCACGTCGAGG
>DASWVO010000123.1:0-11354 GCA_036406235.1 Opitutaceae bacterium | reverse complement strand
GACGCTTCGGCCGCGGCTGGTGGTTGCGCTGGCGCAGCCGGCGCGCGCAGCACTCGGGAGCCGACCCCGTGCGCCGCGAGGCCGGCCGCTGGCTGCGGCGGCTCGCCGAGCGTGAGTCAACCGGCTCCGGCACGGCGGCCGCTTTGGCCGTCGTGCGCCGCGACCTCGAGCGCCTGCGTTACGGCCCCCGCGCCACCTGGCCCAACCCACAGACGGTCTTCCGCCAGGCCCGCGTCACCCTCCGTCGCGCAAGCAACCCGCCACGACCGGAATCGCGCCGGCGTTGAACGGAAAAGGCGGCCGGCAAAGCGCCTTCGCGCAGGCCATCTACGCGCTCACGCGCTCCGTGACCTCCGGGGTTGGCGTGAGCGTGGCGACCTCCGGTTCGGTTTCGGGCTGGCGCTGCGGGGCGCGACCTTTGAGGGCGTGCCTCCAGGCGACCACAAGCGCCGGGTCCTCGTCCTCGAAGGGTTCGACCAGCGCGTCCAGCGTCTTCAAGAGGCGCTGACCACGGCGGATGATTTTCCCGATCTGGTCCGTCGCCACCGCTCGCGCCACGATCACGAGCCGTGGCTTGCCCATCACCGTTTCGAAGGCCATGATCGCGTCTCCCAGCGTCTTGGCGAAGTCGGGATCCTTGACGCTTCCCACGAGCGCTTCCGGGTTGGCCTTGACCAGCGCTTCCACTCGGCGGGCCTCCGGCAGCACTTCCATCAGGCTTCCGCGCCGGAGCGCACGATGATTCACCCGGGCATTGGCAGCCAGCTCCGCCGAGCCGATCCGGTCGGCGTAGCGGGCCAGCAGTCGGCCCGCGGCCCGGACCAGACGGCGCAGTTCGCGTCGACTGGCCTGCTGCGCCTCCGTCGCTCCGCGCGAGGTGACGGCCTGCTCGGCGGCGGCGGCGGCGAGCTCGTCGCTCACGGCCTGGAGGGCGTCCACATCCTTCACCATCCCTGTCAGGTCTTCCCACCGGGCCTTCTTTTCCAACAGCGTCGCAAGCGCGGCGCGGATTACTTTCTGTTTCGCTATCTGTGTAGTTTTCATAACGCCGCCGATCTTACCAAGCGGGGTATGTCATATAGTGTCATACCCCCGTCCTTTTTCATTTTTCCGAAAAAAGATTTCGGAGGACCTTTTTCCGTCTCTCCTGGCCGGCACAACCAGCCCGGCCGGGGAACAACGGCCGGAGAAGCCACTCGCATGCTCACGGTCGCGCGACGCCCCCACACGCCCGCCGCGTGCCCCAAGCCTGCCGGCGCGTTCCCCCGGTTGATCGACGCGTTCCCCCGGCGATTCGCGCCATGCCCCCACACCTCCGCACCGCACCCCCGGTTGTTCGAGCGATGCCCCCGCCCTTCCGCCGCGTTCCCCCGATCATCCGCCGCGTGCCCCCGACCGTCCGACCGGTCCCCGCGGTTCGCCGACGCGTCCCCTCGCCCCTCCGCGGGGCACCCGTGAACTTCCGACGCGTATTCCGAGCCGTCCGATCGGTCCCCCGGCTCACCGAGGCGTACGCGGAGCTTGAGCCTGCGCCCGTTCCACTCTCAAGCGCGGGCCAAAGCGCCGCGCTACCTCGGCAACCGTCTCGCCCCACCTTTCCTGGCCCGCTGTCTTTCTTGTCGCGGACTCCGGCGCTTTGCGCCATTTCCCAGCGCTTTCCCCCCGCCATGCCGATCATCGACAAGCCACTTCCCGAACTTTTCCAGTATCAGGGCATCAACCCGCGCCCGGCCGACTTTGACGCGTTTTGGACCGAGGCGCTGCGCGAACTCGACGCGACGGATCCGAAGCCGGAACTGATCCCGAGCAAGACCCTCGCGCCCCGCAACGCCGAGTGCTTCGACCTGTGGTTCACCGGTGTCGGCGGCGCCCGCATCTACGCGAAGTATCTCCGGCCCCGCAGCGCCGGCCGCAACGGCACAAAATTTCCGGCCGTGCTCAATTTCCACGGCTACACCGGGAGCAGCGGCGACTGGGTGGGAAAACTCGCCTACGTGAACGAGGGCTTCTGCGTCGCCGCCATGGACTGCCGCGGCCAGGGCGGCCGCTCCGAGGACAAGGGCGGCGTGCAGGGCAACACCCACCGCGGCCAGATCATCCGCGGTCTTGACGACCCCGATCCGCGCAAGCTGCTGTTTCGTCAGATTTTTCTGGATACGGCCCAGCTCGCCCGCGTGGTGATGGCCCTGCCGGAGGTCGACGCCGGGCGCGTCGGCGCCATGGGCGGCTCGCAGGGCGGCGCCCTCACCCTTGCCTGCGCCGCGCTCGAGCCGCGGATCAGGCGCGCCGCCCCGGTCTTCCCGTTTCTGTGCGACTACCGCCGCGTGTGGGAAATGGATCAGGCCAAGGATGCCTACGAGGAGCTCCGGCTGTTTTTCCGGATGTTCGACCCGCGGCACGAGCGGGCGAACGAGATTTTCACGAAACTCGGCTACATCGACTGCCAGCACCTCGCCCCGCGCATCCAGGCGGAGATCCTGATGTACACCGGCCTGATGGATACGATCTGCCCGCCCTCGTCGCAGTTCGCCGCCTACAACAAGATCACGAGCAAAAAGGACGTCGTGATCTACCCGGATTTCGCGCACGAGTCCCTGCCCGGCGAGGCCGACCGGACGTTCAACTTCATGCTGGGGCTGTAGGGCGGGATCGCCCGACCCCGCGGGCTCGGTCCAGCGGGTCGGGGTTTACCCCCGGCACCGCGATGTCGGGCGTAAAGCCCGACCCACAACGGTGAGGTCGGCAACCCCGCCCTCCCCGGACGATTGGTCCATTTCTTGCAGCGAGCGCGGCCATGAATCGCCGCGCGTTTTTCTCTCACGCCGCCCACGCCGCCGCCGGCGTCGCGCTTACCGCTGGATTTCTCGCAGCCACACGCCGCGCCTCCGCCGCGCTGGCCGAGCGGCCCGGGGTTTCCCCGGAAATGCTCGCGGCTGACGAGACCTTCTGGCGCGAGGTGACGCGCGAGTGGGCGCCCGCGCCGGATTTCACCAATCTCGAATACGGCTACTTTCACGCCGCGCCCCTGCCCGTGCTCGAGGTCGAGCTGCGCGCCGCCCGCGAGATCAACCGGCGCAATTCCCTCTACAAACGCACCGTGATGCGCGACGATCACGAGGCCGCCCGCGCCGCACTCGCCGGCCTCGCCGGCACCTCGCCCGAGGAGATCGCGATCACGCGCAACAGCACCGAGTCCCTCAACACCGTCATCCTCGGCCTCGACCTCGCGGCGGGAGACGAGATCGTGTATTCCGATCAAGACTACGGCAGCATGGTGGAGGCGATGGAGCAGAAGGCCGCGCGCCACGGCGTCGTGCTGCGCAAGGTCGCCGTGCCGCTGCACCCGGCGTCCGACGAGGAGATTGTCGAACGCTTCGCCGCCGCCATGACGCCGCGCACGCGTCTCCTGCACGTCACCCACATGATCAACCTCACTGGCCACGTACTGCCGGTGCGCAAGATCTGCGACATGGCGCACGCCCGCGGCGCCGAGGTCGTCGTGGACGCCGCGCATTCCTTCGCGCACGTCGACTTCAAGGTGCCGGACCTCGATTGCGACTACCTCGGCGTGAGCCTGCACAAATGGCTCTGCGCGCCCCTCGGGCTCGGCCTGCTCTACGTGCGGCGCGAAAAGATCGCCAAGGTCTGGCCGCTGCTCGCCGACCGGCGGCAGCCGGCCGACAACATTCGCAAGCTCGAGCATCTCGGCACGCGCCCCGAATCCGCGCACCTCGGCCTGGTCGAGGCGATCCGGTTCCACGAAACGCTCGGCGGCGCGCGCAAGGCCGCCCGCCTGCGTTACCTGCACCGCGCGTGGGCCGACGTCGTGCGCCCACTGCCGCGCGTGCGCGTGCTCACGCCGTCCGATCCGGCCCGCCACGGCGCCGTCGGCAACCTCGCGATCGACGGCGTCGCGCCGAAGGAGCTCGCGGCGTATTGGATGGATAGCTACAACATCTTCACCGCTCCCGTCGACCATCCCGTCGTGCGGGGCGTGCGCGTGACGCCCGGCCTGCCGACGCCGCGCGCCCACGCCGACGCCTTCGTCGGCGCGGTGCACGGGGCGCTGAAGCACTTCGCGTGATTGGCTGCGGGCCGGCCCTTGTGGGCGGGCCCCCTGTTCGGCGCACCTCTTCCCTCCCGGCCTTACAAGTTTACGCCCGACACGCGCGAGTCGGGCCGGCACACACCAACGGGGCACGGCCCCTATCCCACCCAGCTGATCTTCTGGATGTGCTGCGCGAGCTCGACGTCCTTTGCCGTCACCTTGCCGCCGGCGTCGTGCGTATTGAGCCGCACGTCGACGCGATTGTACACATTCGCCCAGTCGGGATGATGGTTCATCGCCTCGGCCTCAAAGCCGACGCGCACCATGAAGCCGAGCGCTTCGCGAAAACTGTGAAACTTGAATGTCTTCACGAGCGCGTCGCCTTCGGCCTTCCAGCCGGGCAGCCCGGCCAGCGCCGCTTGAATCTCCGCAGGGGTCAACGGTGCGGTTGCCATAGTCCGGCACCATCGCCGGCAAATCAACGGCGTCAACCCGGCCGCGACCGGTCCGCACTTTCTCTTTAGCTTTCCGCTTTCTCTTTACCTTCCCCCAGCCGCCCGCGCCGGAGAAAGAATAACGACCAAGACGAGAGCGAAAGAGCAGGGCGTGCGCCCCCCCCTGATCGCGATTCCCCGGGGCCACTCCCCTCCTCCGCCGTTGACACCCTGCCGCCCCCGGCTTTTGCCTTCCTCCTTTGCGTCCGCACGCAACGCGTTCGTTTTAACCCAATCCAACCTCCATCATGGCCAAAGCAACAGCCAAGAAAGCCGCCAAACCGGCGGTGAAGAAATCCGTCGCGAAACCCGCGCCGAAATCCGCCTCCGCGAAGGGGCCCAAGTACGTTTATACGTGGGGCAACGGCAAGGCCGACGGCAACGGCTCGATGAAGCCCCTCCTCGGCGGCAAGGGCGCCAATCTCGCGGAGATGACGCGCATCGGCCTCCCGGTGCCCCCCGGCTTCACGATCACGACTGAGGTTTGCACGTACTACTACGCCAACAAGAAGACCTACCCGGCCTCCCTGCAGGCCCAGATGGAGGCCGGCGTCGCCAACATGGAGAAGATCATGGGCACGAAGTTCGGCGCCACCAATGGCATGCCGCTCCTCGTCGCCGTGCGCTCCGGCGCCCGTGACTCCATGCCGGGCATGATGGATACGATTCTCAACCTCGGCCTCAACGACGAGACCGTCATCGCGCTCGAAAACACGACCAACAACCCCCGCTTTGCCTGGGACTGCTACCGCCGCTTCATCCAGATGTACGGCGACGTCGTGCTCGGCGTGCAGAAGCGCGAAGGCGAGGACCACGAGCCGTTCGAAACCGTCATCCACGCCTTCAAGCACGAGCGTTATCATGGCGACGTCGAGGACTCGAAGCTCACCGCCGAAGACCAGAAGGAGCTCGTCAAGCGTTTCAAGGCCCTCGTGAAGGAGCGCACCGGCAAGTCCTTCCCGAACAATCCGTGGGATCAGCTGCGCGGCGCCGCCGGCGCGGTCTTCGGTTCCTGGATGAACGACCGCGCGATCGTCTATCGCCGCAAATACAACATCCCCTCCGAGTGGGGCACCGCCGTCAACGTGCAGGCGATGGTCTTCGGCAACACCGGCGACAGCTCCGGCTCCGGCGTGGCGTTCACCCGCAACCCCGCCAACGGCGCCAACGAATTCTACGGCGAGTTCCTCGTCAATGCGCAGGGTGAGGACGTCGTCGCCGGCGTCCGCACGCCCGAGCCCGTCATCAAGCTCAAGGATGTCATGCCGAAGTCCTACGCCGAGCTCATCAAGGTCCGCGCGATCCTCGAGAAGCACTTCAAGGACGTCCAGGACATCGAGTTCACGATCCAGGAAGGCAAGCTGTTCATGCTCCAGACGCGCAACGGCAAGCGCACCGCCGCCGCCGCGTTGAAGTTCTCCATCGATATGGTGAAGGAGAAGCTGATCGACTGGCAGACCGCGATCATGCGCAACCCGGCCGACCAGCTCGAGCAGCTCCTCGCTCCGATCTTCGACCTCGCCGAGGTCAAGAAGGCCAAGGTCATCGCCACCGGCCTCCCCGCCGGCCCCGGCGCGGCCACCGGCAAGATCTACTTCAACGCCGAGCGCGCCGTCGCCGCCGCGGAGAAGGGCGAAAAGGTCCTCCTCGTGCGCGTCGAAACCTCGCCCGAAGACCTGCGCGGCATGATCGCCGCCGAGGGCATCCTCACCGCCCGCGGCGGTGTGTCCTCCCACGCCGCGCTCGTCGCGCGCCAGATGGGCAAGGTCTGCGTGTGCGGCGCCGCCGCCGTCGCGATCGACTACGACAAGAAGGTCGCGGTCATCGCGGGCCAGGCCTTCGCCGAGGGCGATTACCTCTCGATCGACGGCACCTCCGGCACCGTTTACGCCGGCCAGATCAAGACCGCTCCGTCGGAAATCATCTCCGGCCTCCTCGATGACGACAAGGCCGCGCAGGCCACCGAGAAGTTCAAGAGCTACGCGCAGCTCATGAAGTGGTGCGCGCAGGTCACGAAGCTGCAGGTCCGCACGAATGCCGACACGCCCGAGCAGACCCGCAACGCGGTCGCGTTCGGCGCCGTGGGCATCGGCCTCACCCGCACCGAGCACATGTTCTTCGAGGGCGACCGCATCGACGCGATGCGCGAGATGATCCTCGCCGAGTCGCTCGACGACCGCAAAGCCGCGCTCGCGAAGCTCCTGCCCTACCAGCGCGCCGATTTCCTCGGCATCTTCAAAGAGCTGAAGGGCTTCCCCGCCACGATCCGCTTCCTCGATCCGCCGCTGCACGAATTCCTCCCGCACACGAAGGAGCAGCAGATGGATCTCGCGCGGAAACTCGGTATTCCGGTCGAGAAGATCATCCAGCGCGTGCACGAGCTGCATGAGTTCAACCCGATGCTCGGTTTCCGCGGCTGCCGCCTCGGCATCAAGTATCCGGAGATCACCGCCATGCAGGCCCGCGCCGTGTTCGAGGCCGCCGTCGAGGCGAAGAAGGCCGGCGTGAAGGCCAAGCCCGAGATCATGATCCCGCTCGTCGGCTTCAAGAAGGAGCTCGATCTGCAGGTCGCGCTCGTCCACGAAGTCGCCGCCGCGGTCCAGAAGGAGACCAAGGTGAAGCTCGACTACTCCGTCGGCACGATGATCGAAGTCCCGCGCGGCGCCCTCACCGCCGACGAGATCGCGCAGACCGCCGAGTTCTTCAGCTTCGGCACCAACGATCTCACGCAGACCTGCCTCGGCATGTCGCGCGACGACTCCGGCTCGTTCCTCGGCTCCTACACCGAGAACGAGATCGTGAAGAAGAACCCGTTCGCCTCGATCGACCAGACTGGCGTCGGCCAGCTCGTGAAGATCGCCGTCGAGAAGGGCAACGCCACGCGCCCCGGGATCAAGCTCGGCATCTGCGGCGAGCACGGCGGCGATCCGGACTCCGTGAAGTTCTGCCACCAGGTCGGCCTCACCTACGTGAGCTGCTCGCCCTACCGCGTCCCGGTCGCGCGCCTCGCCGCCGCCCAGGCCGCCGTGGTCGACATCCAGGCCAACGGCAGGAAGAAGTAAGCCCGTCGCCGTAGGGGCGCCGCCCCTACAATTCGCTAGCCCCGCGCTCTCACCGGCGCGGGGCTTTTTTGCGCCCGGGCCGCGGCGGACGACGCCGCGGCCGCCCGATGCCCGCGCAGACCGTCCACAAAATTTCGCGCAAGCTGCGAGCCACTGTTCTTCCGCCAGACGGCGAGCAAGCGCACCTCCAAATCGTCTCCATCCTCCTTGATGCGACGAAACACGACGTTCTCCGTGCCGGGTGACGACGCAAACGGGAGCAGGAACGACACACCGTGGTCACCCGCTACGAGCGCGATGAGCGACTCGAAGCTGTTCACGCGTTTGATCGGACGGTGACGGATCCCGCGCGCCGCGAAGGTCCGCTCGATGCGTTTCTGGTGCAGATCGTGGCGCACCGTCTCGCCCACGCAGAGCAGTTGTTCACTCATTAAATCGGCCAGAGAAACCCGCGTCTGCCGCGCCAGCGGGTGATCGCGGCCCAGCGCCACCGCCACGTGCGACTGCAGCACCTCCGCGCACTCGAGGTCGGACGGGATCGCGGTTTGGCGATCGATCGTGAAGGCGAGTTGAATCGTTCCCGCCCGAAGCCCGGCCATCTGATCCGGCAGTGCCATCTCGTGCAGCGTGACGTCGACGTGCGGATACTTCGTGCGGAACGTCGACAATGCGGCCGGCAGGAAGCTTGCCGATAGCGCGCCAAGATTGCCGATGATCAAGCGCCCGCCCCGCCCCGCCTCCGCCTCACGCGCCGCGGAAACTGCCATGTCCACGCGTTCCAGGATATCGCGCACCTCCTCGAGAAAGACCGTCCCGGCATCCGTGAGCGCCACGCCGCCGGTGTTGCGATTCATGAGGCGCGCGCCGACCTCGTCCTCCAAGTCCTTGATCTGCTTGCTCAAGGCCGGCTGAGCCACGTGCAGCCGCTCCGCGGCGCGCCGATAATTCAACCCCTCCGCCACCGCCACGAAGTAACGCAAGTGCCGTAATTCCATCCGTCACCTGATAGCCAGAAGTTATCAGAGCGCAAATAACAAAGTCACACTGCAAGCCGCGCTCCCGGGTTAAGGTGGCGGCCATGTCAGTCTCCTACAGTCTCAGCGAAGCGCGCGAAGCGCTCCTTTCCATCGCCCGCGAGCACTCTCCGGTCGAGGAGCTGCAGTGCCATGCGCTGCTGGAGCTGTTCGAGACCTGCCACTCGCTGCACGACACGCTCCGGCGCGAGCTCGCGCAGCACGGCCTCACCGAAAACGGCTTCCGCATCCTCGCGTTTCTCGTCCACCGCGAAGGCGGCGCGGCCGCTCCGGCCGAAATCTGCCGCCAGCTCAGCCTCACGCGGCGGATTGTATCCGCAGCCCTGGGACGCCTCGAGGTGTCGGACTTGGTCGCGACCGTCCGGTCGGACGCGGGCCGGCGCACCTTTGCGATGCAGGTGACCGCGGTCGGCCGGAAGGCCTTCGCGGCCGCGCTCGTCCCGTATCTCGAAGCCATCACACAGCTCATGTCGGTCCTCGACGACCGGGATCTCACCGCGCTGGACCAAGCCTGCGCCCGGCTCCGCCAATTCTCCTCACACACTCCCAACCGATGAATCGCCACGTCGCCACTCCCATGACATCCACGGTCTCGCACTGGATCCGGCCCAAACACGCACTCGGCGCCTCCGCCGCGCTCGCCGTTCTCCTCCTCATCACCGGCTGCGGCCGGAGCAAACAGGGCGCCGGCATGGCCGCTCCGCCGGCGATGGAAGTGAGCGTCATCACCGTCCAGCCCGAATCGGTCACGCTCACCAAGGAGCTGCCCGGCCGCACCTCCGCCTACCGCGTCGCCGAGGTCCGCGCCCGCATCAGCGGCATCGTACAGAAGCGGCTCTTCACCGAAGGCGCCGACGTGAAGGAGGGCGATGTGCTCTTCGAAATCGATCCCGCGCCGTATGCCGCCGCCCTCGACAGCGCCAAGGCCACCCTCGCCCGCGCGGAGGCGAGTCTGGTTTCCGCGAAAGCCCAGGCCGAGCGCTTCAAGGGTCTCGTCGCCACCAACGCGATCGCCAAGCAAACCTACGACGACGCCGTCGCTACCGCGGCCGCTCTCGAGGCTGATGTCGCCGCCGCGCGCGCCGCCGTCCGCACCGCCGAGATCAACCTCGGCTACACGCGCGTCACGTCGCCGATCAGCGGCCGCATCGGTCGCGCCGCGGTGACCGAGGGCGCCTATGTGCAGCAAGGCACCGCCACGCTGCTCGCCACCGTGCAGCAGCTCGATCCGCTTTATGTCGACCTCAGCCAGTCCGCCGACGAGGTGCTCCACCTGAAGGAGTCGCTCGCCTCCGGCCGCCTGCAGCGCACCGGGGACGGCGATGCCAAGCTCTCGATCCTCCTCGGCAATGGCCAGCCGTACGCGCATACCGGCTCGCTCGAGTTCTCCGATGTCTCGGTGAACACCACGACGGGCACCGTCACGCTGCGCGGCACCGTGCCGAATCCCGGCATCGGCCTGCTGCCCGGCATGTTCGTCCGCGCCCGCCTCGAGGAGGGCGCCGACCCGCGCGCGCTGCTGCTCCCGCAATCCGTCGTGCGCCGCAACACCAAGGGCGAGGCCACGACGTTCGTCGTCGGCGCCGAGCAGAAGGTCGAGCTGCGCGTGATCCAGACTGCGCGCACCGTCGGCAGCCGCTGGCTGGTGACCGGCGGCCTCCAGCCCGGCGACCAGGTGATCAGCGACAATCTCCAAAAAATCCGCCCGGGCATGGCGGTAAAACCCGTCCCGGCCGCGGTCGCCCAGCCGGCCACCCGACCCGCCGCGTCCCTCGCGACTCTCAACTGAGCATCCTCCCATGGCCCGTTTTTTCATCAACCGACCCGTCTTCGCCTGGGTCATCGCCATCGTGATCATGGTGGCGGGAGCCCTCGCCATCCGGTCGCTCCCCATCGCCCAGTATCCCAACATCGCGCCGCCAGCGATCACCATCCAGGCCACGTATCCCGGCGCCTCCGCCAAGACGCTCGAGGACACCGTCACCCAGGTGATCGAGCAGCGGATGAACGGCATCGACCACCTGCGCTATATCGAGTCCGCCAGTGATTCGGCGGGCAACGTCAGCGTCACGCTCACCTTCGACGCCGGCACCGATCCCGACATCGCGCAGGTGCAGGTGCAGAACAAACTCGCCCTTGCCACGCCGCTGCTCCCGCAGGAGGTCCAGCAGCTCGGCGTGCGCGTGACGAAGTCGGTGCGAAACTTTCTCGTCGTCCTCGGCTTCCGCTCGGTCGACGGCGGCATGACCGCGGCCGACATCGGCGACTTCGTCGTCAGCCAGGTGCAGGATCCCATCAGCCGCGTGCCGGGCGTGGGCGAGATCCAGACCTTCGGCACGCAATACGCGATGCGCATCTGGCTCGATCCGGACAAGCTCAACAACTACCGGCTCATGCCGTCCGACGTGAGCGCCGCGATCCGCGCACAGAACGTGCAGGTGTCCGCGGGTCAGCTCGGCGCCAACCCCGCCGCGCCCGGCCAGCTCCTCAACGCCACCATCACGGCGCAGACGCGCCTCGAGACGCCCGAGCAGTTCGAGCAGATCCTGCTGCGCGTGAATCCCGACGGTTCCCAGGTCCGGTTGCGCGACGTCGCGCGCGTCGAGCTCGGCGGCGAGAACTTTGTGACCAGCGCCCGGTTCAGCGGACAGCCCGCCTCAGGCATGGCGATCCGCCCCGCGACCGGCGCCAACGCCCTCGAAACGGTCGCCGCCAT
>DASWVO010000122.1:0-6554 GCA_036406235.1 Opitutaceae bacterium | reverse complement strand
CGGGTAGTAATTGCACTCATTGCGCGATCGTCCGCTCAAGCGGAGGGCCGGGCAGGCCGATTTACCCAGTGGTCTGTTCCAACTGCAAAGGCTTGGGCAGTTTGTTGTGTCTGTAGCGACGGCGGCACTGCGCCATGCGGGTGCCGCCGTTTTCCCCCGGACGGCCGATGGCGGCCGAGCCATCAAGCGAGCGGTCCCGCCTCAGCGGGCACTTGCGGCCGGGCTCGCCGCGTCCGTCGCCAGCGCGTGGAGGTCGCGGATTTCAAGCACGGCATGAGGCGCGCCGCGGCGGACGGCGTTGATCATCGCCCGTCCGATCTGTTCGGTGGTCAGGATCTGGCCGCGTAACAATACTTTTAATACGGGCATCAGCGGCCGCGTCATGCCGTAGATGATACGATAGAGTTTCGTCCTCGAGGTGATGCCGTGCAGCGGCTGGATGAAACCGGGACGGAACATATACGCGGCCTTGAACGGCAGCCGGAGGAGGGCGTTTTCCGTCTGGCCTTTCACCCGGGCCCACATCGACCGGCCGCGTTCGGTGCCATCGGTGCCCGCCCCCGAAACATAGATGAAGGTCAGGCCGGAATTCAGCGCCGCGAGGGTGCGTGCGACCGCGAGGGTGAGGTCGTGGGTCACGCGCCGATAGTCGGGCTCCGTCATGCCGGCCGAGGATACCCCAAGACAGAAGAAGCACGCATCGTAGCCACGCAGCTCGTCGGCGCGTGCGGCGAGATCGGTGATGTCGGCTTGCACGATTTCGCGCAGCTTGGGGTGCGACCGGCCGAGCGCCGTGCGGCCGATCGACACCACGCTTTGCACGTCGGGATCGAGCAGGCATTCGCGCAATCCGAAGAGGAGTGCTTTCATGAGGGGATCCTTGGCGAAGGGTGGCGGCGGGCGGCGCCGTGCTGCGAGCGCCAGTGCGCCGGCGTGGTGCCTTCCCAGGTGCGAAACGCGCGGTAAAACGAGTTGGGATCTTCGTAGCCGAGCAGGTAGGCGGCCTCGTTGATCTCGATCGACGGCTGCGTGAGGAACTGACGCACGAGTTCCTGGCGGGCTTCGAGCAGCAGTTGCCGGAAGGTCCCGCCTTCGTCGGTGATCCGGCGCTGCAACGTGCGACCGCTCATCCCGAGTTCGCGGGCGACGGTCGGGATGTCCGGCCGGCTGCCGGCGAGCAGGCGCTTCAGCACCCACTTCACCTGCTCGGCGATCTTTCCGCCGCCGGGCGGGTGGCCGGACAGCGCTTTCTCCAAACCGGGGGCGAGCATCTCGAGCAGATCGGCGTTGTGCGTGGCGAAGGGCCGGTCGAGGTCCGAAAGCCGCAGCACGAGGGCGTTGCGCCGCGCGCGGTATTTCACCGGGCACTGGAAGAACGCCTCACGCACGCCGGAGGGCTCCGCAGCGCGCTTCAACTCCACGCGTTTCGGCTGGATGGTCGCGCGCGCGCCCTGGCGCCCGAGTTCGACGAACGACGCGAACGCGACGTCCGTCAGCAGCGGCGGCGCGTCCTCCGCTGCGTAGTACCAGATGAGTTCGATCACGCACTCTCCGTGGCTCTCGGTGACGCGCATCTCTTCGGGCGAGCAAAGCTGCTTGTAACGTGCGAGCCGCTGCAGCGCGTCGCGATAGTTGCGGGCGTGCAAGGCGGCGAGGCTCGACGGAGGCAGATGCTCCCGGTCGATCTGCGTGGCGAACTTGAACGCGACATCCGGGGCGGGGTTGAGTTCGCCGATCGCCCGCCACAGCGCGAAGAATTGCGCGGTCGTGACGAGATTTTTTTCGCCGTCATAGAGCGTCACCGGCAGACCCGCCTGCCGCAGCACGGCGGCCGGCGAGAGACCGAGCTTGGGCAGCCCCATCCAGAAGGCGTTGCTGGCTTTGAATCTGTCCGGCGGAGGCGAGGTCACGGCAGGAAAGTATCGACGAGGTGCGCGAAGGCGAGGCGGGCTCCGGGGTTGCGGCGCGCGGTCAGGTTTTTTCGAGGAGCTCGATCACCTCATGCCGGTGCGCGGAGGTCTGCACGTGATCGAAGTCGGTCGACTGCGTGAGAGCGGCCCAGCGATCGAGTTCCTCGAGGCTCTGCTGATAGCCGCGACGGGCAAAGGCCATCGCGTCGTTGCCGAGCAAAAGCCGCAGCGGTGGCGCGGCGTGGTCGGCCACCTGCAGGAGCGCGGCGGCGGCCTTGCGAGGGTCGCCCGGTTCCTCGCCGGTGTGCTGTTCATGATACTCGCGCATCACGCCGACCGTTCCGCGGTAGGCCTCGATCGGCTTCGCAAACGCCATCGACGCGCCGGCCCAGTCGGTGCGGAAACCACCCGGCTCGATGATCGTCAGCTTGAGGCCCAGCGGCTTGATCTCCTGCGCGAGCGCCTCGCTGAGACCCTCGACCGCAAACTTCGCGGCGTGATAGCCCGACATTCCCGGCACGGTGATGCGACCGCCGACGGACGTGATTTGAAAAATGTGGCCGTGGCCCTGTCGGCGCAGGACGGGCAGGGCGGCCCGGGTCACGTGCACGACGCCCCAGAAGTTCGTGTCGATCTGCGCGGCGAATTCGGCGGGCGTCATCTCCTCGAAGGCGCCGTTGAAGCCATAGCCCGCATTATTCACCAGCACGTCGATCCGGCCGAAGGCCGCGAGTGCGGCGGCGATGGCCTTCTCCGCGTCGGTCGGAGAGGTGACGTCGAGCGCGACGGGGCGGATCCGAGCGCCGTGGCGCGCGACCAGAGCGTTCAGCTGTTCGGGCCGGCGTGCGGTGGCGACGACGGAGTGGCCGGCCTCGAGGACGGCTTCGGTGAGGGCGCGACCGAGGCCGCGCGAGCTGCCAGTGATGAACCAAATCTTGTTATTCATGATGGAGTGGGTGGCGCCGCTTCGGGTCATTCCGGGCGAGCGACGGAATGGACTCTAGCGGATCGCATGGGCCCTGTGACTCGCAGGATGTGCCAACCCTCTCGCCGAATCTGCCAATCGGCGTGCGCCGGCCTTCCTCTGAGCCGGACTCATGCAGATGAAAACCGCATAGCGAGCCAAGCGACAGTTCGGCCATGGACGCGTCCATTCGCGTTCATTGGCGGTTCAACTGCGGCCGTCCGGCGAGTTCCAGGTCACGACGGCACCGTTGCGAGCCGATGGCGCGTGCGTGTTGCAACTTCCTGGGGTTTGGCGTGCCTGCGCGTGAGGTGGCAAAGCTCCTGCTCAGCCGGAGGCCACATTCTCAGAGTGTCCCGTCCAAGACCAGCAAACGGGGCATTCGCCAAGCAGCCGCCCGTCGTGAATCGACGGGCGGCTTTTTTACGCGCTGGCCCGATGGCCGCCTCGCGAGGCTAGGGATGGCGCGGAACCTTAGAGGCTGTCATGAACTTTGCGGTCCTTGGTCTGGCCCGATCTCCGAGCGGGCCGCTTCGGCACACGTATCTCCAATGCGGCCCGCCCGGAGGCCCTACCTTTCCCAGCGGCGCACCGCAGAAAGTTCATGACAGCCTCTAGTCCGCGCTCCTGGCGCGATGAAGCGCGAGCTGACGCCGAGCACTGCAGCCAGGCATCAATTTCCGGTCACTCGGTGCGCTCGTTTTTAGCGAGAAACGCACGCGCGTGCTCGATGCGCTCGATCCCGGCGTCCCCGTCGGCGGCGACCTGCGCGAGCTGTTCGTAGTGCTTTCGCGCCTTGGCCTTGTCGCCGAGGCGCTCGGCGGCAAGGCCGGCACCATAGAGTGTGTTGAGGCGGTTTGGGCTCGCGGTCAGCACCGCCTCGAACGCCACCAGGGCATCCGCCGGCCGGCCGAGCTCGAGCAGCATGTCGCCCAACAAGTCGCCGGCCGGGAGCACTTCGCCGGGCGTCACCGCTTCCTTGTCGGTGGTCGCCTCGAGTTCGGCGGCGCGCCGCATCAGCGTGAGCGCTTCGTCGGTGTTCTTCTCCGCGAGCTCGACCCAGGCGCGTGCGGCGAGCGACTGCGTTTCCGCCTGCACCACCCAATAGGTCTCGCGTTTCGCGGCGGCGAGTTCGCGCTGCACGCGCTCGAGTTCGGCGATTTCCGCGCGCGCGGCGTCGAGGCTGCCGGTGCGCGCCGCGCCGATGGCGCGGGCAAAGTGGGTGATCGAGTCGCAGTTGAGGTAGCGCTTTTCCCAGGAGAACGCCGCCGGTTGGTGGAGCGGCAACTCCGCCGCGTCCCTCCAGGCCTGCCGTTCGAGCGCGCAGCGCGCCGGAATGGCGGCGAAGGCAAACGCCATCGCGGTCGGCTGCACGGCGGAATACGGACCGTTCAACGACCTCACCTGGGCGTGAACCGCGGAGGCCTGTTGATATTGTCCGCGCTGCAGGTACGCATACGTCAGGTAATCGAGCGCGTGTGGATAGTGGCCGTTGAGCGCGCCCGCGTTCTGGCCGAGTTTCCGCGCCGCCTCCGCGGAGCGCAGGTTGAATTCGATGGATTTATCCCAGAGCCCGCGGCGCGTAAAAATATGCGTCGGCATGTGCAGTGCATGCGGCACGTCGGGGGCGATGCTGCCGTAACTGTCGCACACCTCGAGCGCGCGGTCGGCCAGCAGCGGGAAGTCGAGGGCGTGAATCTTGTAGTGTTGCGCGCCGGGATGGTCCGGAATCGTGGCCAGCACGGCCTGCAGCTGCGCCGCGGCCTCGAGCTGCAGGCGGTGCGATTTGTCCTTCGCAACGAAACGCGCCGGCGCGAGGTGATAGAGGGCGCTAAACGTCTTCGCGTCCAAGTCGCCTGGATACGCATCGGCGAGATCCGCAAACGCCTCGTCGAGGACCATGAGCCGGGCGACGTGATCGCCCGTGGCCGCCTCGCCGAAATAGCGGTCGAGCGTCTCGAGATATGCCCGCTCCCGCGGCGTCGCCGGCGGAGAGGCGAGCCCGCGGCGGACGTACTCCGCGCCCTGCTTGCGCTCGGCTTCGGTGGGCGCATCGGGCCACAGCGGATGAATTAGCGTCATCGCCCGTCCCCAGTGGGCGAGCGCGCAGACGGGGTCGGCGAGGGCGGCGGCGGCGAATTCGCGGTCTGCTTCCGGATACATCATGTGATGTACGAGCTTCACACCGCGCTGCACGTGCTCCTGGGCCTCGGGTGTGCCGGTGACCTCGAAGCGAATGGTGCCGAGTTTGTCGCCCAATTTGTCGCCGGGCGGATGATCGGCGAGGCTGCTAATCGGGACGAACCACGCGCCCAACACGGACGCGGCAATGAGGAAGCGGATGCGGGTCATGGAACAGCTCATTTGAATGGGGCCAACTCTTTTGCGCACTGCGGATCGAGAGTCGCGGATCGAGGGTGGGGTGGCGGTCGGGTGTCGGCCCGCATGCGCCACGGAGTGCCTGGGGGGCGTGCCGGCGCTCGACGGGGTGAGAGCGATCAGCGAGGCGGGGAAGGTCGCGGAGACGGTGAATGAACTCAGTCCACAGGGATCGTCAAGGGAGGCGCCGGGCCGATGCCCTGCGAGGCTGAGATGTGGTTGAATTCCGAAGCCCGGCGCACGGGGTGGCGAAACTACAATAAGGCCGCCCGCGGATGAAATACGTGGCCCTACGTAACCGCGGTCCCGTGCATCACAAGGGCTGGTCATGGCCGCGTCAGATTGCGCCGGGCTTGGAATCGGCGCGTTCTTCCCCTTCCGTCGCCGGCTCTCCATGCAAGGCATGCTCGCTCTCGGCCGGTTGCTCCGGCGCCAACCCGGCTTCGCCGGCCTTCTCGCGTCGACCTGCGCGCTGGGCCTGGCGTTTTCCTTCGTGATGCCCTTTCTCTCGCTCTGGGGGACGAAGAAGATCGAGATGTCGCCCCTCTTTTTCGGCGGCTTCATGACGCTCAACGCATTGAGCGCGATGGTCGTCGGCACGGTGCTGGGACGCTGGTCGGACACCCGTTTTACGCGCCGGACGATGCTTCTGCTCGGCGGCACGGCGGGCCTGTTTGGCTATACCGGCTATGCGTTTGTCGAGACGGCGTGGATCCTGCCCTTGATCGGCACCACCCTGATCGCCCTCGCCTCGATCTGCTTTTCGCAACTCTTCGCGCATGTGCGGGAAACCTTTGCCGAAGCCGGTGAGGCGGGGCTGAAGCTGGGCTTCCTCACCAGCGTGGTGCGGATGAGCTTCTCTCTCGCCTGGACGGTGGGGCCGGCGGCGGGCGCTTGGATGATGACGGTGTTCGGTTACCGCGGGGTCTTTCTTGGCGCGGCGGCGCTATATGCGCTATTCCTCGCCGGGATCGCGCGTTTCGTGCCGCACCGCGCGCATCCCCCGCGCGACCGGGCCGCGGTGACGGTGCCCGTGTGGCGCGTGCTGGTGCGCGGCGACATCTTCATGGTGGTGGCGGCGTTCGCCTGCGTGTTCGCGGCGCACGCGATCAACATGATGAACCTTCCGCTGCTGGCGACGCAGGTGCTCGGCGCCGCGCCGGCCGACCTCGGCTACATCTTCGCCGTCGGGCCGATCGTGGAGCTGCCGTTGATGCTGTGGTTCGGGCAGATGGCGGCGCACGGGCGGCAACTCGGACTGATCCGGTTCGGTGCCGCGGTCACGGTCGGCTATTTTGTCG